>CAYSIX010000028.1:0-2506 GCA_964431205.1 uncultured Phycisphaeraceae bacterium | reverse complement strand
CGTGTGACTGGCGGCCCGCTTGCCCAGCTCCGTCGCCAGCTTGACCCGCTGCGCCTCGCCGCCCGAGAGCGTGGTCGAGGCCTGGCCGAGCTGCACGTAGCTCAGCCCCACGTCGTTCAGCGCCGTCAGCAGCCGCGTCACGTCCGGGAAGTTCTCGAAGAATCCCAGCGCCTCCTCGACGGTCATGTCCAGCACGTCGGCGATGTTCTTGCCCCGGTACCGCACCTCCAGCGTCTCGCGGTTGTACCGCCGGCCCTTGCAGACGTCGCACTCGACGAACACGTCCGGCAGGAAGTGCATCTCGATCTTCTTCGTGCCCTGTCCCTGGCACGCCTCGCACCGGCCGCCCTTGACGTTGAAGCTGAACCGCCCGGGCTTGTACCCGCGGATCTTGGCTTCCTTGGTCTTGGTGAACAGGTCACGGATCGAGTCGAACACGCCGGTGTACGTCGCCGGGTTGGACCGTGGCGTCCGCCCGATCGGGGACTGATCGACCTCGATGACGCGCTCGACGCGGTCGGCGTGGAGCAGACGATCGTGGGCGCCGGGCTTGTCGCGTGAGCCCAGCAGCGCCCGTCGCACGGCCCGGAGCAGGATCTGGTTGACGAGCGTGGACTTGCCCGAGCCCGAGACGCCGGTGACGCAGACGATCCCGCCCACTGGAAAGGCGGCGTCGATGCCGGCCAGGTTGTTCTCGCGGGCCCCGCGGATGGTCAGCGGCCGGGCATGGTCGAGCGACCGACGGGTGGCGGGCAGCGGGATCTCGCGTTGGCCGCTGAGGTACTGGCCGGTGAGCGAGTCCGGGTTGGCGAGGATGTCGTCCGGCGAGCCCTCGGCGACGACGCGTCCGCCGTGGCGACCGGGCCCGGGCCCCAGGTCGAGGATGTGGTCGGCGGCGCGGATCGTGTCCTCGTCGTGCTCGACGACGATGACCGTGTTGCCGATGTCGGTCAGGTGCCGAAGCGTGGCGATCAGCCGATCGTTGTCGCGCTGGTGCAGGCCGATCGTCGGCTCGTCGAGCACGTAGGCGCAGCCGACCAGCCCCGAGCCGACCTGCGTCGCCAGGCGGATGCGCTGGGCTTCGCCACCCGAGAGCGTGCCCGTCGAGCGGTCCAGCGTCAGGTAGCCCAGACCCACGCTCATCATGAACCCGAGCCGGGCCCGCAGCTCCTTAAGGATCGGCTCGGCGATGCGGCGGTGCTCCGGCCCCAGGGGAAGCGAATCGAAGAACGCCCACGCCCGCTCGATCGTCATGCCCGTCACGTCGGCGATGTTCACGCGCTGGCCGTCCGCGTCCTCGAGGAAGACGTGCAGCGCCTCGGTACGCAGCCGTGCGCCGTGACACGTCTCGCACGGCGCCTCGGACAGGTAGTTGTGCAGTCGCTGCTTGACCCATTCGCTGTCGGTGTTGTCGAACCGCCGCTGCAGGTTCGGGATCACGCCCTCGAAGTACGCGTCGTGCTTCTTTTCATCGCGGGCGTTCGTGCCGTGCAGGAGGATGCGCTGGATCGTGCGGTCGAGCTTGCGGAACGGCGTGGCCGGGTCGATGCCGAAGTTGCGGCAGAACTGGCGGACCATGCGGCCGTAGTAGATGTTCATCCGTCGGCCGTGCTTGCGCCAGGCGTCGATCGCGCCGTCGGCGAGGCTCAGGCTCGGATCGGGGACGATCAGGTCGGCGTCGAACTCGAGGATCGTGCCCAGCCCGCCGCACGCCGGGCAGGCGCCGTACGGCGAGTTGAACGAGAACAGCCGTGGCTCCAGGTCCTCCAGCGAACACTCGGGGTGCAGCGGGCAGGCGTACTTCTCGCTGAACACCGCGTCCCGCCATCCCCCCGACGCTGAGGCGTCCTCGGAGCTGATGACCACCAGCCCGTCGGCGAGCTTCAGCGACAGCTCGATCGAGTCCACCACGCGCGTGCGCGTGCCGCCCTCGCCGTTCGCGTCGGCGTCGTCGTGACGAATCACGATCCGATCCACGACCGCCTCGATCGTGTGCGCCTGGTACCTCGCCTTCTTGGTCGTGAACGGCGTGCCGGCCTTGGACTGGGCGATCTCGCGAAGGTCCATCACCTGCCCGTCCACGCGGGCGCGGACGAAGCCCTGGCGGCTCAGCGACTCGAACACCTCCTTGTGATGGCCCTTCTTGCCCCGCACCACCGGCGCGAGCACCATCAGCTTCGTGCCCTCGGGCAGGGCGAAGACGTGGTCCACGATCATCGACGCGGACTGGCTGGTGATCGCGCGGCCGCAGACCCGCCCGCGCGCATCGGCGTGCCAGCAGCGCGGCTGGCCGGTCCGGGCGAACAGCAGGCGCAGGTAGTCGTAGATCTCGGTGGTGGTCGCGACGGTCGAGCGGGGGTTGTGTGACGCGGATCGCTGCTCGATGGCGATGGTCGGGGGCAGGCCCTCGATCGACTCGACGTCGGGCTTCTGAAGCTGCTCGAGGAACTGGCGGGCGTAGGCCGAGAGGGACTCGACGTACTTGCGCTGCCCCTCGGCGTAGATG
>CAYSIX010000027.1:0-24888 GCA_964431205.1 uncultured Phycisphaeraceae bacterium | reverse complement strand
GACTCGGCACGCGTCAGATTCGCATGTCGCGGCGACGCAGTTTCTCGTCCGGCCTGAGGCTTGAGTCTTGAGGCCCGGGGCGGATCCCCTCGGGCTTCAAGACTCAAGCCTCGCGGCACCAGAGACTTACGACGCCTCGGCCACCACCGCGGCCTTTCGCTTGTACAGCCGTTTGGCCTCCCGAACATATAAAAGGCCCCGCTTGGACCCGGGCACCGGGCCCTTGACCAGCAGCAGGCCGCGTTCCTCATCCACACGAACCACCGGCAGGCTGCGAACGGTCACCCGCTCGTCGCCGAGGTGGCCCGACATCCGCTTGCCCTTCTTGAGCCGACCCGAGAACCCGCGGTTGGTCGCGTGTCCGCCGATCGACCCCGGGCCACGGTGCTTGCGCTCCGTGCCGTGCGACGCCGACATGCCCTTGAACGCATGCCGCTTCATCACGCCGGCGTAGCCCTTGCCCTTGCTCCGGCCGATCACGTCCACGAACTTGACGTCCTTGAACGCATCGACGGTCACCGTCTGACCCAGCTCGTAGCCGTCGGCCTCGCCGTCGTTCAGCCGCACCTCGCGGTGCCAGCGCTTCGGCGGCAGGCCCGCCTTGGCGTCGTGGCCGATCTCCGGCAGCGTCGAGCGCCGGGCCTTGACGTCCTCGTACGCCAGTTGGACCGCCTCGTAGCCGTCCTGCTGCCGCGTCTTGATCTGGCTGACGAAGCAGGGGCCGGCCTCGATCACGGTGACCGGGATATTGCGGCCTTCGTCATCGAACAGCCGCGTCATACCGATTTTACGGCCAAGGATTGCCGTGGGCATCGTCTCAATCTCCGAGGGGGGCCGGTCTCGGCCGGATCATGCCGCGTCGCGGCAGCGGATCCATCCCCTTGCTTGATTGTCCGCCGAAGCCCACGGATTCCCATCCGCGGGCCTCGGTCAGGCCTTGATCTTCACGAACACGCCGGCCGGCACCACGAGGCGGTTCAGGGCCTCGACCGTCCGGGCGTTGGGCTCGCGGATGTCGATGATCCGCTTGTGCGTGCGGATCTCGAACTGCTCGCGGCTCTTCTTGTCAATGTGCGGGCCTCGCAGCACCGTGTACCGCTCGATCCGCGTCGGCAGCGGCACCGGGCCGGCCACCCGCGCGTTGGTCCGCTTGGCGTGGTCGACGATCTCCTTCGCCGAGGCGTCCAGCGCCTGGTGATCGTACGCCTCCATGCGAATGCGAATCTTTCCGCCGGTCATGCCCTGATTCCCTGGGTGCTGGCCCGCCGACCCGCCACCCGGCGGGCCGATCCCCCCTCTTTCCTGAGGGGAGCCGCGTAGTGTACCGCCACGAAACCGCCTGTCAACGTCACCCGCCTGCAAAAACTGGCGCGGCTCAGTGACCGGTGAACACCGGCAGGTCCGTCCGACGCACGACCAGGCGCAGCGCCGCGCCGAGCCGATCCCCGCCCCACGCCCCCTCGCTGTCGCTGACCAGCAGCGCATCCACGTCGGATCGCGCCACGCATCGCAGCGTGTCCTCGACCGTGGTCGGCTCGCGGTCGATCGGCTCGACGTCGAAGCCGTGCGCGGCGCAGTAGTCGATCGCCTCGCCACGCAACGTCGCGCGATCCTCTGTCGCCGTCGATGTCGTGGCGACCTTCAACTGGACGTCGGGCCACGGCCGCACCTGCACGAACAGCTTCATGACGCCGGCGCACTCGAGCGTGCCGTCGTAGAGCAGCAGGGCCGAGCGAACTGGACGGGGGTCATCGGCGATCGCCAGCACGGGGCCGATCCCCGGACGGATCAGCTTCCGCACGGCGGCTTCGGGGCTGGGCTCCAGACGTTCATCCAGCAGGCCGCGCAGGCTCAACACCGCCAGGTCGTGGTAACGCCACTGCGATAGAAGCCACGCGATCGGGTCACCCCGGGTCGGGCAGACTTCACCGACCACGCCACGCTCCCGGCAGGCGGCCTCGAACTCGTCGATCAACCTCGCCGACCGCCGGCGCGCCCACTCCCACGGCCGCGACTCGAGAAGCCTCGTCGCGTCGGCGGTGCCCATCAGCGGCTCGAGCGAGGCCTTCCACGCGTCGCTGTCCAGCAGCGGCAAGATGCGGACCCGTGCCCCGTGCGCGGCGGCCAGCTCGATGGCGTGGCGGATCGCCATGCGCGACAGCGGCGTGCCGAAGATCGGAAGCAGGATGCGCTTGATCATCACCAGAGGCCCGCGGCGGCACCGCCGCGGCTGAGCGAGGCGGCACAGCTCCTACGCTTCAAGGCCGAGCGGGGATCGCGCCCGGGCGGTCACGCGGGCATGAGCTGAAGGGCCTGGTCGTACACGCGGCGGCACCGCGTCGCGGCGCCATCCCAGGTCAGGTGGCGGACCTCGATGTCGGCGTGCTCGCGCAGCGTCGCCGAAAGCGGCGGGTGGCGCAGCACCGCGATGATCTTGTTCGCCATCTCGTCGATGTCCCAGAAGTCCACCTTCAGCGCGTGCTTGATCACCTCGCCCACCCCGGCCGTCTTGGACATGATCACCGGCACGTCGTGGTTGATCGCCTCGAGCGCCGAGATGCCGAACGGCTCGCTGACGCTGGGCATCACGTACAGGTCCGCCAGCTCAAAGACGCGGCTGACGTCCTCGCCACGCAGGAACCCGGTGAACAGCACCTTGTGCCCGATCCCCTCGCGCGCCGCCAGCTCGATCACGTCCTTGACCTTGTCGCCCGAGCCGGCCATGACGAACTTGACCTTGTCGTACACGGCCAGGACCTTCTTCGCCGCCGCCACGAAGTACTCCGGGCCCTTCTGCATGGTGATGCGCCCCAGGTACAGCACGATCTTGTCGTCGGCCTCGATGCGGCTCTCGCGCGCGACGCGATCGACCGCCTTGCCGTTCTCGATGCCGTTGTACACCACCTCGATCCGCGCCGGGTCCAGCCCGTAGCGGTTGACCAGGATGCTGCGGGTCAGGTAGCTGACGGCGATGACGCGGACGGCGGCGTGGACGCCGCGGCGTTCGATCTCGTACACCTGCTGGTGGATCTGATCGCCCGAGCGGTCAAACTCGGTGGAGTGGACGTGGACGATCAGGGGCTTGCCGGTGGCGGCGGCGACGGCCATGCCCGCGGGGAAGGTCAGCCAGTCGTGGGCGTGGATGACGTCGAAGGACTCGCCGCGCGCCAGGTCGACGCACAGGCCGGCGTAGCGTTGGGCCTCGGCGAACAGGTCGCCGGTGTAAGGCTGGCCCTGGGCCGCCTCGGGCGCGGTCGCCCCGGCCGGGGCGCCCGGTTCGGGGGCGCGTGCCGGGTCGTGGAGCACACCGCTGGGGCGCAGGGCCCAGTCGCCGACGGGCTGCAAATGCCCGCCGGGATAGGGGCTGTTCAGCCGGGAGGGCACGGCCTTGAAGGTCACGTGCTCGAACGGGTCTTCCTTGGCGGTAGATTCGGGCGCGCCGGTGGGCAGCTCGGGCTTGAAGGTGGCGGCGACGTCCTCGGGCCGACGCCGACCCTGCGCCGCCTCGGGCGACTGCGGGCTCAGCAGCTTCACGTGCGTCGAGTAGTCGGTCCCGACCGCCTTGGGCAGCACGAACGTCACGTCCACGTGCTGACGGCTCAGCGCGCGGGTCAGCCCGTAGCACGCCGTGCCCAGCCCGCCGCTGATGTACGGCGGAAACTCCCAGCCCAGCATCAAGACACGCATCGATGGCCCTTCCCGATCGCATCGGTCCGTCGCGGTCCGGGCGGCGAAGTCCGCACACCGGTTCCCCGGTTCTGAGTTCCGAGCAGGCTTTCCGCTTCGCTTCCCTGACGACGCCCGAGGCAGGTTTCAACCGCCAACATACCGCGCGCCACGCCATTTGCAATCACGATGCGCCACCGCCGACACCCGCCGCCGCGGCGAGCCTTTTTGCTTGCACGCCCCCCGGGCGCTACACTGCCTCGCCGCGAGCACCCGGCCCCAACGCCTGCCCGGTCGGGACGCTGGAACCCTCTGACTCAACAAGATTTAGGTCCACGCCGCATGCCCATTGCCCCCGACAAGCCGACCCCAACCACCCCCCCACGCCATCTGACCGCCCTCGAGCCCGGTGCCGGCCTGGCCGACACCGACGAACCCGACGCCGGCTTCCTCGATCGACACGTCGGGCCCGACCGCGACGCCCAACGCGACATGCTCGGACGCCTCGGCTGCGACTCGCTCGATCAGCTCGTCGAGCAGACGATACCCGCCGACATCCGACTCAAGCGCCCCCTTCGTCTGACCGGCCTCGACCGGCCGCTGCGCGAACACGAGGCCCTGGACCGCCTCGAAGCCCTGGCCCAGCGCAACCGCGTGCGGACCTCGCTGATCGGCATGGGCTATCACGGCACGATCACACCGGCGGTGATCCGCCGCAACGTCCTTGAGAACCCGCTGTGGTACACGCCGTACACCCCCTACCAGGCGGAGATCGCCCAGGGCCGGCTCGAGGCGCTGCTGAACTTCCAGACGGTGATCGCCGACCTGACCGCCCTGGCGGTGGCCAACGCGTCGCTGCTGGACGAGGCGACCGCCGCCGCGGAGGCCATGGCGATGTGCCACGGGATCGCGCGGCACAAGCGGGGCGTGTTCCTGATCGACCGGCTGTGCCACCCGCAGACGATCGCCGTCTGCCGCACCCGGGCCGAGTCGCTTGGGATCGAGCTGCGCGTGGTGGACGCGGACGAGCCGGCGTCGCTGGGGCTTGACCAGACGGTCAGCGGCGTGCTGGTGCAGTACCCGACGACGGAGGGGGCGATCCGGGATTACGCGGAGCTGTGCGCCGCGGCGCACGAGGCCGGGGCGCTGGTGGCGGCGGCGACGGACCTGCTGGCGCTGACGCTGCTGGACCCGCCGGGCGAATGGGGCGGGGGCGGCGCGGACATCGCCGTCGGCAGCGCGCAGCGGTTCGGCGTGCCCATGGGCTTCGGCGGGCCGCACGCCGCGTTCCTGGCCACCACCGACAAGCACGCCCGCAAGGTGCCCGGCCGCATCATCGGCGTCTCCCGCGACGCCCACGGCAAGCTCGCCTACCGCATGGCCATCCAGACCCGAGAGCAGCACATCAAACGCGAACGCGCCACCAGCAACATCTGCACCGCCCAGGCGCTGCTGGCCAACATCGCCGGCTTCTACGCCGTCTGGCACGGGCCCGACGGCCTGCGCCGCGTCGCCCGGCGGGTCCACGGCCTGACCCGTACCCTCGCCGAGGGCTGCCGCCGCGCCTTCGAACGCACCGGCTCGCCCGCCCGGATCCTGCACGACGAGTTCTTCGACACGATCACCTTCGAGCTCGAATCCCGCGACCGCGTGACCGACACGATCGAACGCGCGCGCGAGCGCGGCCTGAACCTGCGCGACTTCGGCGACCGGCGGGTCGGCGTCAGCCTCGACGAGACGACGACGATCGAAACCGTCCGCACCATCTGGCGCGCCGTCGGCGGCGAGTTCACCGAGGCCGAGGAGGCCGAGATCGTCGCCGCCGCCGAGGGCGCGAGCGTCGAGTCGCGGACGACGCCGTTCCTCGAAAACCCCGTGTTCCACCGTTACCAAAGCGAGCACGAGCTGCTGCGTTACATCACCCGGCTGCAGCGCAAGGACATTTCGCTGGCCGACTCGATGATCCCGCTGGGCTCGTGCACGATGAAGCTCAACGCCGCCGCCGAGATGCTGCCGATCACCTGGCCGGCCTTCGCGGCGCTGCACCCCTACGCCCCGGCCGACCAGTGGCGCGGCTACGCCGAGCTGTTCGAGCAGCTCGAGTTCTGGCTGGGCGAGATCACGGGCCTGCCGGCCGTGTCGCTGCAGCCCAACGCCGGGTCGCAGGGCGAGTACGCCGGGTTGCTCGCCATCCGCGCCTACCACGCCGATCGTGGCGAGTCTCACCGCGACGTCTGCCTCATCCCCACGTCCGCTCACGGGACGAACCCGGCCTCGGCGGTCATCGCCGGTATGCGCATCGTCGCCGTCCAGTGCGACGACCACGGCAACATCGACCTCGGCGACCTGCGCACCAAGGCCGACCAACACGCCGACGACCTCGCCGCCATCATGGTCACCTACCCCTCCACGCACGGCGTGTTCGAGCCCTCCATCCGCGAGCTGTGCCGGATCATCCACGACCACGGCGGGCAGGTGTACCTCGACGGCGCGAACATGAACGCGCAGGTCGGGCTCTGTCGCCCCGGCGACTACGGCGCCGACGTCTGCCACCTCAACCTGCACAAGACCTTCTGCATCCCCCACGGCGGGGGCGGCCCCGGCGTCGGACCCATCTGCGCCGCCGAGCACCTGCGCCCCTACCTGCCCGGCGACCCGCTGGCACCGACCGACACGGCGGGCGATTCCGACAGTCGCCAATCTTCCATCGCCAATCGCCAATCCCCCGTCGGCCCCGTCGCCGCCGCGCCCTACGGCAGCGCCTCCATCCTCCCCATCTCCTGGATGTACATCGTCATGATGGGCGAACCCGGACTCCGCCACGCCTCCGAGGTCGCGATCCTCAACGCCAACTACATGGCCCACCGCCTCGCCGAGCACTACGACGTGCTGTTCCGAGGCGATCGCGGCCGCGTCGCCCACGAGTTCATCCTCGACTGCCGCCCGTTCGAGAAATCCGCCGGCGTCCGCGGGATCGACATCGCCCGACGCCTCATGGACTACGGGTTCCACGCCCCCACGCAGGACTGGCCCGTGCCCGGCACGCTCATGATCGAGCCGACCGAGTCCGAGTCCCGCGACGAGCTCGACCGCTTCTGCGACGCGCTGATCGCCATCCGCCGCGAGATCGCCGACATCGAAGCCGGCACGCTCGATCGCGACGACAACCCGCTCCGCCACGCGCCGCACACGGCCGAAGCCGTCACCGCCGACGACTGGCCCCACGCCTACTCACGCGAGCGGGCCGCCTACCCCCTGCCGTGGGTCCGTGAGCGCAAGTTCTGGCCCAGCGTCGGCCCGATCGACCACGTCGCCGGCGACCGCCACCTGATCTGCACCTGTCCCAGCGTCGAGGACGCCGCCGCCGCGTCGTCACCCAAGCCGCACGGTGATCGATAATGAAGTGTTGCTCGCAACCGTAACGCGGCGACCCAAGCCGCACGCTGAGCGGTAGCGAAGCATCGGATCCATCTGTCGCAAAGCCGCCTGCTGAGCGGTAGCGAAGTATCGGATCCGGCCCCTCGCGACCGCGCAGGGCTCGGCTTCGTCGTCATCGCCGACACCCCCGCGACGCCAAATCAGCCGCGACGCATCGCGTCGCGGACGCCGCCGAACACGTAGATGTCCCCGCACGTGTGGTCCGTCCAGACGCCTCAACGCTGAGTCGCCGACCGCGCCCCGGGTGATCACGACTTCACAAAACGCACAATCCTCACGTGCCCTCGTAGTCCGATTCCCGCGCTTGCTCTTCAATCATCCGCTCAATGAGTTGTGGGTCTCCGCCACCCGTGCCGGCACCAATCAGCGGGAAGGCGATCGACCGGTAGTCCCTTTCGGTCGCCAACTTCAGGGCATTGCGGGCCGACAGGCGAACCGACCTCGGCGACGATCGCCACAGCAATCCGATGCCCGCGACATGAATAATCGCCCTGAACGGCAATCTTCCGGCCGTGGTCTCCACCGCCGCTCCCAGTGGCAATATCCCTCTACGGCCAAGCTCAATGAACGGCTCCCGCCCGGCCCGCTTCTTGATCGCCCCCGACACCCCGGCCGGCAGCAGCAGCCACCACGGCAGCACGTTCCGATTCCACGGATTTACGATGACTTCCACGTCCTGTTCGAGCAGGTCACCATCCACCACCTGAATATCCATATCTACCTCGAACAGGGTCTGATGTCTGTGACGGCCATCCTCGCCAACAGTACCGCGGGGGTTGCGACGTCACTGCGCGCGAGTGTCCTGACCATTGAAGTTTATGAAAGGACAGAAAAGAACCCTGAGCGCGGCCAGCCTGGTCGTAGCCCCGCACGTTCTTTCACGGCTCGACGGCCTCCGGCCGCGCGGCCACCGTCCCGTGTAATCTCCGCACCTCGCCGTCACGCACCAGCTCCACCAACAAGGGCGAACCCGGCTCGAGCGGCGCCACCGCCGCCGCCAGATCGGCCGCGCGGCGCACCGGCCGGTCCGCCACCTGCACCACCACGTCCCCCGGCCTCAGGCCCATCGCCGACGCCGGCGAGTCGGCCAGCACCTCCCTCACCAGCGCCCCGCGCAGCTCCGGCAGGTCCGTCGCCGCGGCCAGCTCCGCCGTGAAGTCCCGCGACCGCACGCCCAGGTACGCCGGCGTCGCGTGCCCCGCGACCAGCCGCTCCAGCCGCTCGATCCGGTGCTCGCACCCCGCCAGGCGCCACTCCGCGAACCACATGCCCGCGCCGAACGCCGCCAGCATCAGCACGAACGTCACCACCACCCACAGGCCGGTCGCCCCACGCTGTCGATTCCGTTCCCCTTCCATCACCCCATTATCCGACCGATCCGCGGCCGGGCAAAGCCGGGGCGAAGCGGGGCACGAGCGCAGCACCAAAACGTCCTGCCGCAGCCGGAAACACGCGCGCGCTCGGCCGCGGCCCGTAATTCACCCCCTTCTTGCGCGATCCTGACCCCACGCTTGCGCAAGCGGTCGATAATCAGGCAGGAGGAGAGAACGACATGAAGGGTTCCTGCCACCGCACCGGCCCGGCGGTCATCGTGGAGCAAGGAGGCGACGCATGACGCTGACCTACCGCACCGTCTGGATCAGCGACACCCACCTGGGCGGGCGCGGCTGCCGCGCCGCCGAGCTGTCCCGCTTCCTCAAGCACCTGCGATGCGAGCGGCTCTACCTCGTCGGCGACATCGTGGACATGTGGCGGCTCCGCCAGCGCTGGTACTGGCCCCACGAGCACAACGAGGTCGTCCGACGCCTGCTCAACCAGGCCCGCCACGGCTGCGAGGTCATCTTCATGCCCGGCAACCACGACGAGGCCGCCCGTCAGTTCGCCCACCTGGAGTTCGGCGGGATCCGCACCGTCCCCTACGCCGTCCACGTCACCGCCGACGGCCGACGCCTGCTGGTCATCCACGGCGACCAGTTCGACCTGGTCGTCAAGCACTCGCGCCTGCTCTCCGTGCTCGGCAGCGTCGCTTACGAGTGGCTGCTGACGTTCAACCGCTTCTACAACGCCGGGCGTCGCGTGATCGGCCGGCCCTACTTCTCGCTCTCCCAGGCGATCAAGCTCAAGGTCAAGTCCGCGTGCCAGTTCATCAGCCGGTTCGAGCAGACGCTGCTGGAGGAGGCCGAGCGACGCGGGCTCGACGGGGTGGTCTGCGGGCACATCCACAAGGCCGAGGTCGTCGACGGGCCGATCCAGTACTACAACTGCGGCGACTGGATCGAGGGCTGCACCGCCGTCGTCGAGCACCACGACGGGCGCATGGAGCTGATCGACGCCGCCGAGCTGCTCGACGCCACGGACGAGCCACGCCCCGCCGCCCGGCTCGAGCCCGAGGAGCCGGCCTGGCACGACCTGATCCGCCCCCGCCTCGACTGCGAAGACCCCGACGAGCAGCTCGCCCTGACCTTCGGCGCCCCGGACGACAGCGCCGCCATGCTCCTCGCCGCCACGCCCCACCGGCGATAACATCTTTCATGCACCTGCTGCTCGCCACCGACGCCTGGGCCCCGCAGATCAACGGCGTCGTCCGCACCTGGCAGCACGTCATCGCCGAGCTCGAAGCCCTCGGCCACCGCGTCACCGTCGTGCACCCCGGCCTGTTCCGCACCGTCGCCGCCCCACGCTACCCCGAGATCCGCCTCGCCCTGTGCCCCGGCCGACGCGTCGCCGCCCTCGTCCGCGAGCAACGGCCCGACGCCATCCACGTCGCCACCGAGGGGCCCGTGGGCCAGGCCGCCCGCAAGCACTGCCTCCGCCACCGCCTGCCCTTCACCACCAGCTACCACACCCAGTTTCCCCAGTACCTCAAGGCCTACTTCGGCATCCCGCCCCGCTGGACCTTCGCCTTCGTCCGACGCTTCCACAACGCCGGCCGCGCCACGCTCGTGCCCACGCCCGCCGTCGGTCGCGAGCTCGAGGCCAACGGGTTTCGCCGCGTCGTCGTCTGGTCCCGCGGCGTCGATACCCGACGCTTCCGCCCCATGCCCCCCACACGCTTCGCCGACCTGCCCCGGCCGATCTTCCTCTACGCCGGCCGCGTCGCCCGCGAAAAAAACATCGAGGCCTTCCTCGACCTCGACCTGCCCGGCAGCAAAGTGGTCGTCGGCGACGGGCCCGCCCGCACCAACCTTCAACGCCGTTACCCGCACGTCTACTGGACCGGCATGCAGAGCGGCGACGACCTGGTCGCCTGCTACGCCTCCGCCGACGTCTTCGTCTTCCCCAGCCGCACCGACACCTTCGGCGTCGTCATGCTCGAGGCCAACGCCTGCGGTCTGCCCGTCGCCGCCTTCCCCGTCACCGGCCCGATCGACGTCGTCCGCCCCGGCGTCACCGGCGTCCTCGACGACGACCTCGCCCACGCCTGCCTCGCCGCTGCGAAACTCGACCGCGACGCCTGCCGCGCTCACGCCGCGACCTGCACCTGGCGCCGCTGCGCCGAGATCGTCCTCGAAAACCTCGCCCCGATCGTTTACCACAGAGATCGCAGCGGTCACAGAGAGCTGCCGATGGAACCTGAAGCCGCCAACCCTCGGACACACTCTCCCTGACAACACTCAGTTTTCTTGCTTTGATCCGATCTTGCACTCGCCTCTGCCTTTTCTCCGTGTTCTCTGTGGCATCTGTGGTGCACGAATGATGTGCGCTTGCCCCGATCCCCTGCCCTCACCCGGCGCAACCGGTACCGCCGCGTCGGCGCGATCGCTTCACGAGGAGCGCCGCACCCGCCCCAACCAGCGCCCATGCCGTCCCCGGCTCAGGAATCGAGGCGCTCGATCCGACCCGCCGGATGGGAACGAAGTCATCGCCGCTGCGGCCAAGGTGGTTGCGCAGGTCGGTCCCGAAGCCGAGCTGCCAGCGGCCCAGGTCGAACGCGTCCACGTCGCCGTCGCCATCGGTGTCGGCGGCCATCTTCCCGGCCGCGGTGGTCCCGAACTGCTCCTGCCACAAGCCGAGGTCGAAGCCGTCCACGTCATCGTCGCCGTCGATATCGCCGGGCAGGTCGAAGCGGACGACCTCGACGAGCACGACGGTTTTGCCGTAGAGGACGTTGATCTCGGCGTCGACGGCGTCGGGCACGTCGAAGAGGACGTCGTCGAAGACGCCGGTGATCTCGCCGAGCTCGCTGCGGACGATCTCGAACAGGTCGCCGCGTTCGGGGACGCGGGAGGGCAGGGGGTCGAAGAAGAGCGTGCCGCCAAGGGCAACGTCGCCGGTGACGGTCAGGCGGGCGAGCGGGCCGCGGGACCTGAGCTCGCCGTGCTCGATAGCCAGGACGGCGTCGGGGCCCTGGGCGTACGTGCCGTCGATGCGTGTGGTGTCGCCGCGGCGGACGGGTCGGAGCACGCCGCGGTGATCGTTGGCGATCTCGCCCTCGATTTCAGCCGCGGTGAGGAGGCCGGACGACCAGTCGAAACGCCCGTTTGGCGTCGAGAAGGAGACGGTGTCGAACAGGGTGCCGTCCAAGACGACGATGCCCTCGTTGGTGATGGGGCTGTCGCTGCGCAGCGTTCCGTCGGAGCCGCGGCCGATCTCGATGACGCTGTTTCCATCGTTGTGCAGCGGCGAATCCCCGGGTATCTCGATACGGCCGCCGAAGCTGCTGTGCATCAGACCCCGGTTCTTCATGGGCGCGTCGATCACCATCGTCGCGCCGGAGACGCTGCCCACGATGCCTTCATTGATGAGATGTGGCGTCGTGATCGTCAGACTGGCGTTTTCGCGGGTGGCCGCCAACGCACCCCCCGATTGGATCTCGACGGGCTGATGCTCGGAGACGATCCGCGTCTGGTGTGCGAAGCCGCCGACGTCGCCGCCGATCACGAGCGGATCGGTCTCCGTGGCGTTGACCAGCGTGGATCGCTCGGCGAGCAGCTCGACACGCGCGCCGACGTTCGGGCTGGACTCGAAGCGAAGCGTGGTGGCGCGCGAATCAATGTTTCGGCCCTGGTCGCCCACGATCACGTCTGCGGTCAGGGGGCGGCCCAGGTCCAGCGCGAGCGTGGCGCCGCTGTCCATGACGATGGTCGGCTCGACGACCACGCTCTCGAGGCGGGATTCGAGCGGGTCGGGCCCGTCGCCGGCGCGGACAGCCAGGGTCGCGTCCGCGATGCGCTCGATGCTGCCCCCGCGGATTGTGCCGCCGGCCAGCTCCCAGCTCTCCAGCCGATCGCTGAGCCAGATCGTGCGGTCGGTGTTGTCCACGACGCCGCCGGGACGAACCGATACAAGTGTCCGCACCAGCGAGAACGCGGAGGTCAGAGCGGTGTCGATCGGGCCGTGCAGCGCCAGCGTGGAATCGGTCAGCCTGATCTGGCCGGCGTTCTGCGAGCTTGTGAAGAGGTTCAGCGTGGAGCCGTCGACAAGGTCGATCATCGCCGTGTTTTACCAGTCGCCACGCAGAGAGAGAATCGAGCCCTCGGCGGCGAGGTCCTGATCGATGGTGAAGTCGCCGTCGAGGTCGAGGTGTCCGCCGTTGGCGATGACGAGGTTGCCGGCGGGGCCCCGGAGGTTTTCGATGCGCAGCGTCCCGCCGTCGATGGCGCGCAGGGTCCCGGCGTTGGTCACGGGGACAGCGGCGACGGTGAGCGTGCGGCCGGCGCCTTGACCGGAGAGCAGTCCGCCGTTGATCAGCGCGCCCGCGAAGGCGTTGCCGGTGACAAGGCCGTCGCCGCCGGCGGTGCGCACGACCAATTGATCGCCTGTGGTCAGCGTGTGACGACCCGTGTCGATGCGGGCATGGGGGACGCCGGTGGATTCGAAGCTGATCGGTCCCGGGCCGTTGAAGCTCTGAGACTCTTCGAGCAGGATGCTGCCGGAGCGGGCTCGCCACGGCTGGCGCAGTTCGAGCCCGTCGCGGACGGCGACGTCGCCGAGCTGCTCGACGGGCGTGTCGAGGGTCACGCCGCCGCGCAGGCGTGAGGTCGTGTGGGGCGACGGCTGGATCACCACCCGGGCGCCGCGGTTGCCGACGACGGTCCCGCCGAAGATCGTCCCGCCGACCAGGTCGAGCCGGCCCGTGCGGTCCGCGAGTGAGAACGTCTGGCCGGAGTTCGCGAGCAAGCCGACGAGCTCGACCGCGCCGCCCTCGCGGATGACATCTCCGAGCCGATCGGCCTCGACCGTCCCGCCGAGCTGGAGCGTGCCGCCCAACACACGGATCAAGCCGTTGTTCACGACGCCGCTCTGAAACGCGATCAGAGCCGTCGCGTCGTCGTCGATCACGAGCGTGCCCTCGTTGACCAGCGAACCGCCGGCGGCCGCGCCCAGTGTCAGCCGACCGCCTCCGCCCGGCCGAATGATCCCCTCGTTGACGAACCTGCCGCCGACGTTCAGCGCCGCGTCCCCATCGCTGGCGAGCGTCGACCCGCCCCCGATCCGCAGCTCGGCCCCGTCCCCGATCAGACTGTTTCCACCGAGCGTCAGCGTGCCGGCCGTGACGTCGAACACGCCCGCTTCGGCGCGCACGCCCCCGAGCAACGCAAAAGACAGCGTCCGCTGCTGCAGCGTCGCGTCGGGCGAGTCGAGGACCAGGCCGTCCACCGTCACGTCCCGGTCGAGAGTGACCGTGTACGGCGTGCCCACCGCGTCGATGCGCGCCTCGTAGCGCTTCTCCGGCAACGGTGTGCCGTTGTCGGGAAACACGTCGGTGGACCAGTTCGAGGCGTCGGACCAGTCGCCGTCCACGGCGTCGAGCCACTCGGCGACCTCAAGCGTCTCGCGTGGTGTCTGCGCCTGCCCTCCCGTCGCCAGCCCCATCATCACGATGAACGAACCCGTTCGGACGAGCGTCCTACACATCACAACACTCCTCCCATGGTGGCGCGATCGCGCCGCCCCGGCCCGATACGACACGTGTGACAGGGACGGGCCCGGTCCCCGATCCAACCCGTATTGTACCCCGGACCGGCGGGCGGCCAACCCCCGGATGAAAAAGTGCAGGGTGTCAGGCGCAACGCGTAAGGCACCGTGAAGGGATCAGCGAGCGGGCGGCGCGGTCAGGCCCATGCCCCATGTCCCGAGGCGGCGCCCGTGGATCACTTGGCCACCCGGCGACTGGACCACTCGGCCACCTTTGCGTCGGCCGCGCGCGGGGCGTCGGATGCGTTAGGATCGGTCGGATGAGCGAGGCATTGCCGTATCGGATCGCGGTGCTGGTGTACCTGTTCGACGAGCGGGGGCGGGTGCTGCTGCTGTACCGGCGCAAGCCGCCGAACAAGGAGCTGTACTCGCCGATCGGGGGGAAGCTGGAGCAGTCGTCGGGGGAGAGCCCGACGGCGTGCGCGGTGCGTGAGGTGTGGGAGGAGACGGGTTTGACGGTCGAGCCGACGGACCTGCACCTGACGGGGATCGTGTCGGAGGCGGGGTACGAGGGGGCGGGTCACTGGCTGATGTTTCTGTACGAGCTGACGCGGCCGGTGCGGGTGGAACGGCGCACGTTTGCGGAAGGTTGCCTAGAATGGCATGATGCAAGCGAGGTGGGGAGGCTTGCGATCCCGATGACGGATCGCGAGGTGATCTGGCCGCTGTTCTGGCGTTACCGAGGCCGGTTCTTCACGGCGCACATCGAGTGCGAGGGAGAGCGGCTGAGGTGGCGGCTGGAGCAGCCGGCGGCGGACGCGGCGGAGGGCGTCGCGGGACCGCTGTCGGATCGGGCGGTTTAAGCCGTGGTGAGAGAGGTTGATCGTGGCCGGGTCGTCCCGGCGAGGGCCGGGCACCGGACGAACCAAGAGAACCGAGACGACGTGACCGGTTCAATCCCGGCAAGACAAGGGAGACGCTGTGGGTTTCGACATTCATGACCGAGGATTTCGCAACGGGCTGCCGTGGGAGCAGGACGCGGCGGGGTTTCTGCGTTCGGTGAAGGCGGCGGTGGAGGCCGACTCGCTGGTGCTGGGGGTGGTGGCGCGGCGTGGGGCGAAGCCGGACGAGCTGCTGGGCACGCACAACGTGGACCGCGAGGCGTTGGAGCGGTGGTGCGCCGGGGGGGTGAAGGCGGACCCGTCGCTGCGGGAGGCGTGCCGCAAGGGCGTGGCGGAGCCGAAGTCGTCGAAGCTGAAGGGCCCGGCGTTGCCGGCGGGCCAGCAGGCGGTGGTGGTGACGGAGTCGGCGTCGCTGCGGGGTGATCGGTACTGGTACCTGGCGGCGGGCCGCGGCAGCGGGAGCTTCGACGAGCCGCAAGTGCGGGCGGCGAAGCTGGTCGTGCGGCTGCTGGCGGTGACGTTCGACCACGCGCAGGAGGTGGGCCTGGGGCGGGTGCTGCTGGGCGAGGACTTCCGTGTACTGACGGCGGACCCGAGCACGCAGGCGTGGTTCGCCGAGGAGCCCGAAGCCGCCAAGGAGCTGACGGGGCTGCTGCCGCGGGTGATCGAGCAGCGTTGGCCGAAGCTCAAGGACCGGGCGATGCACGACATGGTGCTGCCGGTGGGCTCGCGTGAGCTGTGGGTGCGGTTCCGCCAGGGCCGGGCCAGCGTCGAGGCGCCGGGCCAGTTCTGGTACGCGGAGATTCGGCCGCGCGAGGAGGACGACCTGCCGCCGGTGGGGCTGGTCGAGGACGAACGGATCGCCGAGTCGATGGCGTACCTCAGCGACCACTACGCCGAGTCGCCGAGCCTGACGGAGGTGTCGAAGGTCGCGGACGTGAGCCCGTTTCACTTCCAC
The DNA here is from genome assembly GCA_964431205.1 of uncultured Phycisphaeraceae bacterium. Taxonomy (GTDB): domain Bacteria; phylum Planctomycetota; class Phycisphaerae; order Phycisphaerales; family Phycisphaeraceae; genus CAYSIX01. Next base: position 9,066 of record CAYSIX010000027.1, on the reverse strand, counting down.
CGGCTGTTTTCGCGTCAGGCGCGGATCAGCCCGAAGCACTACGTGCTGCGGATGCAACTGATGATGGGCAAGTGGATGCTGCGGGCCAGCCGCAAGGCGATCGGCAAGATCGCCGTCGAGACGGGCTTCGCCAGCCACGGGCACTTCACGGCGACGTTCCACCGGATGGTGGGGATGAGCCCGACGGAGTACCGCGAGCAGGAGTGATCCCGCGGGGAGCGTCCGCGCGGGGCCGAGACCCCGGTCCGGTAAGGGTGGTGCGACGCGGCTGGCCTCGGCGGGCGGAAAAATCTATGGTATGGTCGCCGCGGCCGTCGATGGACTCGACGGACTCGTTCTCGAAAAGGAGCCGACCGATGCGATTTGCGCTTCGCGCCCTGGTCCCGACGCTGATCCTGGCCCTGCTGGGCGGCTGCTCGGCCGACCGACAGGTCATCCACAGCTACCCGTACCGCCCGACCAGCGTCGCCGTGGTCGACAGCGAGACCGAGCAGACGCTCTGGTCGATGGACATCCCCATCCGCCACACGCTGGCGCTGGACTTTGACCACCCGGCCGACCGGTTGAGCTTCACCGTCGCCGACTCGCCGCCCCACCAGATGCGCTGGAAGCTCTGGGAGTCCGAGCAGGTGCAGACCAAGTACGTCGACGACAACACCTACGAGTTCGCCGGCTTCCCCAAGGAGAGCGGGACGGTGGAGCTGCCCAGGCACTGGGTGCGGATCGAGACGTTTTACAGCGAACCGCTCGTGGAAGACGCCCAGACCCCGCCGACGCCCCAGGCCCCGACCTCGCCGCCCGCGACCAACGGCGCGCAGGAGCAGGAGGCGGAAGAACAGGACGACGAAGCCGCCGCTCCGACGCAGAACCCGTAAGCCCCCGTCTGGGCGACTGTCGCCGGCTCGGTTCGATCCCCGGTGCCTACGTTGACTCGCCACCCTCGTCGCCGGTTTCGGGCGTCTGCGATGGTTCACCTGATGGCATCTCGGGCCGCTTCGCCAGCCGCCGCCGCCGGATCTGCTCCTGCAACGCCTGCTTGCTCACCTGCAGGTCGTGCAACGCCCGGTTGATCAGCTCGATCGTCTCCTCGGCCGCCTGACGCGACACCCGGCCCTGCTGCACGAAGCCCACCTGACGCGACACCGCCTCGCTGAGCGCCCGCAACGCGTCCAGCGACGCGTGCGCCCCTTCGGTCAGCGAGTCCATCGGCGCCCGCGCCGCCCGTGACGCGCCCGGCCGCGGCCCCATGTCCTCCAGCCACGTCACCGTCACCGGCAGGTCCGACACGATCGCGTCCAGCAGCGGCTGACGCAGCTCCCGTGCCGGCAGCTCGCGCAACATGGCTCGCACGTCAGCGAACTCCGGCTCGCTCTCGCCCGACAACCACCGGTAAATCGTCGAGCTGCCCCGACCGGTGATCCGCTCGATCTCGCGAACCGTCAGTTGCTTTCTCGCCAGTAACCGCCTCAACGCGCCGGAGAGCGATGCCATGTGCCCTTTCCCCCAAGCGGGCCATTCTACCCGCAGGTTCCCGCGTCGGGGAAGAGCGCCGGCGAATAATGATCTGTTGACTGCGGGACACGCGGCGCGCCCCACGCAAGTGGCTGACGCGGCGTCCCGCGGCGACCGCTCGGACGCGACAATCCGCGGCCGGGTCCACCGCCAGACCGGTTCCCCCCCACGGTCAAGGCGAGGCTCGGCTGCGGTTTGACGCGCCCGCCCCCGTCGCCGCCGCACCCCACTTCTCCCATCGCCTCTCGACCGGTTCGACGCTAGACTGCGTGTGGTGTGTAATGGAGGCGTCCCCGCAATGGCACAGCAACCCAGCCGCCGGCCGTGGACACGGATCGGCCGGGCGCGACGCGTCGGCCTGGTCTTCGGCGCGGTGATGATGGCGGCCCTGATGAGCGCTCAGACCGTCCCGACAACCGCGAACGACCGGCCCGCGGAGATCCGTCGTGGCCTGCCCACCGCCTCGACCGACGGCAAGTCCCGCGCCCAGCTCTACTACGAGTCCATGGCCCGCGAGGCCGAGCCGTCCATGCGCGGCTCGCCCGATCGCCTGCCGCAATACATCCGCCTGTTCCGCCGCGCTTCGGTCAACGACGAGCGTCTCTTCGTCTTCGACGTCACCCCCGCCTGGGACGCCCGGTCGCGCACCGTCGTGCTCAACGGCTACTTCGAGTACGACGAGCACCGCGATTCGCTGAAGCGGTACCTGGCCACGCTGGGTTTCGAGCGCATCGAGGATCGGCTCGAGCGGCTGCCGGTCGAGTCGCTGGGCGAGCGACGGTTCGGGATCGTCACGGCCGAGAGCGCCAAGCTCTACGCCGCGCCGACCGAGCCGCGCGAGACGGTGACCGAGGCGTGGCGTGATGACGTGGTGTACCTGCTGCGGCCGGCGGCGAACGGTTTTTACCTCTGTCACGGCGCGGACGGGTACGTCGGGTACATCGACGGCCGGTTGATCGAGCGGGTCGGGCCCGAGGCGCTGCCGGCGCCGCGGCCGCCGGACGATTCGAGCGTCGAGCGAGCGATCGACGCGGCGCTGGCGATCCGCGGCACGCCGTACGTCTGGGGCGGGACCACCGCCGAAGGGCTGGACTGCTCGGGGCTGGTGCAGCGATCGTTCCGCCTGCAGGGGCTGCGCCTGCCGCGCGACGCCGACCAGCAGGCGCTGGTCGGGCGCATGACCGCGACGCGCTGGCACCGCGACCGCATGACCCGCGGCGACCTGATGTTCTTCCTCAGCTCACGCGGGCGGATCAACCACGTGGCGATCTACCTGGGCGACGGGCGGTTCGTCGAAGCCGCCGGGCCCGGCGTCATCGTCTCGAGCCTCAACCCCGACGACGAGCGCTACAGCGAGCGACGCGACCGCGCCTTCTGCTTCGCCAAGCGCCTGATCGATTGATCCCGACGCCATCCGACCCTCGCCATCCCCCGGCTGATTGACGGGACAGGCCATCCGCGCCGCGGTCGTCGCCCGATGCGTTACCAGGAGGCGCCGAGCCGAGGGCCGACGCGACAGCGTCGTCCCCGGATCGCCCCGCGTATCACCGGATCTTGATCGTCGCCAGCGCCGCGGCCGACAGCAGCGCCGTGATCAGCCAGAAGCGCACCACCACCTGCTGCTCCGTCCAGCCCTTGAGGTGGAAGTGATGGTGGATCGGCGCGCAGCGGAAGATCCGCTTACCCCCGCTGAGCTTGAAGTACGCCACCTGCAGCACCACGCTGGCCGCCTCCATCACGAACACCCCGCCGATGATCATCAGCAGAAACTCCTGGCGGATGACCACGGCGATGAACGCGACCAGCCCGCCCAGCGGCAGCGACCCGGTGTCCCCCATGAACACCTGCGCCGGCGCGCAGTTGAACCACAGAAACCCCAGGCACGCGCCCATCATCGCCCCGGCCACCACCGCCAGCTCGTCCGCCAGGGGGATGTACGGCACCAGCAGGTGCTTGGCCAGCACGAACCCCGTCGCCTCGTTCTGGTACCCCGCGATGATCGCCAGCACCATGAACGCGAACGCCACCACCACGCTGATCCCCCCCGCCAGCCCGTCCATCCCGTCGGTCAGGTTCACCGCGTTGGAGAACCCCACGATGAACACGATCGCCAGCGTCACGAACGCGCCCATCCCCAGCACGATCAGGTGCGGGTTCGGCACCCAGTGCCCGTCCTGAAACACCCACGACTTGAGGAACGGCAGCGTCAGGCTCTGGCTCATCTGCAGGATCTCGGGCTGCTCGATCGTGAACTTCTTCTCGCCCCACCAGTAGATGAAGATGCACAGCGGCAGCGCCAGGCCGATCTGCAGGATCAGCTTCTCCCAGGTGTACAGCCCCTGCCGGGCGCCCGGGCCGCGGCGGGCGGCGCGCAGCTTGAACCAGTCGTCGAAAAACCCGATCAACGCGAACCCGATCAGGCAGACCATCGCCATGCGCACGTAGAAGCTGGCCAGGTCCGCCAGCAGCAGCGAGGTGACCAGGATCGCGCCGGTGATGAGGACCCCGCCCATCGTCGGTGTGTTGGCCTTGGAGCGCATCAGCTCGTTGATGTCGCGGTGGAAGAACTCGGGGTTGTCGCCGATCTTCTGCATCACCAGCCAGCGGATGGTGCGTCGACCCAGGAGCATGACAAACGCGAAGGCGAGGATGATCGCCAGCACCGCGCGGAACTCGACCCAGCGCAGCACGTTGAGCGGGCCCAGCAGCGTGCTCCGCTCGATCAGGTCGCGCATCGACTCGTAGATCAGATACAGCATGCGCAGGTGAGTGTAGCGAGGCGGGCGCGCGACGCGGCCCGAACGGTTTATCCTCCGGGACACGCCCCGGCCGCGGGCGCCGCAGCCGCGGGCGCGAACCGGGCCTCGATCGCCGGGATCAGCCGCTCCAGCGCCATGCCGCGCGAGCCCTTGAGCAGGATCACGTCGCCGTCGGCCAGCAGCGCCGCGACGCGCGACGGCAGGTCGTCGCTCCAGGTTTCGAACGCGTGCACGCGCTCGTCGCCCCAGCGCTCACGCAGGGCCTCGGCCGTGTGACGCGAGGCCAGCGGCCCGATCAGCACCGCCAGCGGTGAAGCCTCGCCGGTGTCGGCGTCCGTGTCCGCATCCGCGGGCGCGTCGGCCGCGCGCATCGCCTCGTCCATACGCTCCGCGGCGCGGCGGTGCTCCTCGGGCCCGATCTCGCCCAGCTCCAGCATGTCCGCGAACACGATCACGTGCCGACGGCCGCGCTCGACCGCCCACCGCCGCAGCGCCTCGGGCATCGAGTCCGGGTTGGCGTTGTACGCGTCGTGGATCAGCACCGCGCCCCCGCCCAACTCCCGCCGCTCCAGCCGCCCGCTCAGCGGCGTCACCTCGGCGAGCGCCTCGACGATCGCTTCGTCCGCCGCGCCGAACCACCGCGCCACCTCGATCGCCATCCACGCGTTGACCCGGTTGTGCTCGCCCGGCAGGCTCAGCCGCGCTGTCAGCGACGCGTGCTCGCCGCGCCGCCGCAGCCTCACGCCCGCCGGCACCGGCACGCTCACCCCCTCGGGCACGCGAGGCGGGATCACCGCCAGCCCGCCCGGCTCGACATACCGCAGCAGCGACAGCTTCTCGACCGCGATCGCCTCCCGGCTGCCGAACGCCTCGATGTGCGCCACGCCCAGGTGCGTGATCACGCCCACATCCGGCCGGGCGATCTCGCTCAGCGCCGCGATCTCCCCGGGGCGGTTCATCCCGATCTCGGCCACGACGAAGTCGTCGTCCACGCCGGCGCCGAGCAGCGTCAGCGGCAGGCCCAGGTGGTTGTTGAAGCTCCTGGGCGACTGCGTGCCGCGGAGGCGTGTGCTCAGCAGCGCGTGGATCAGGTGGCGTGTCGTGGTTTTGCCGTTGGACCCGGTGACGGCGACGACCTTGACGCCGGCCTGGCGCAGCACACCGCGGTACACCCGCGCCAGGGCCTGCAGCGCCACGACGGTGTCGGCGACGCGCAGGACGGCGAAGCCGCTGCCACCGGCGGCCCCGGACGCGGCGGCGTCGAGGGCCGAGGCGTCCGGCTCACGCGCGACGACGGCCATCGCGGCGCCGGCGTCGCGCGCGGCGGTGACGAAGTCGTGCCCGTCGAAGTTCGCGCCGCGGACGGCGAGGAAGACCTGCCCCGGGCGGACGGCGCGGGAGTCGATGGTCAGGCCCGCCAGCGGCGCATCCGGATCGGTCGGCGGGCGGAGCCAGTCGCCGCCGATGCTCGCCGCCACCTGCCGGGGGGTCCAGAACGTCATGGGCATTACGCGGAAAGCCGGTGATCGGCCGGGTGGCGTTCGAGCCAGGTCCGCAGCGCGGCGCGGGCGTGCTCGCGATCGTCGAACGGGCGCCTGGTCGTGCCGACGACCTGGTAATCCTCGTGGCCCTTGCCGGCGATCAGGACGGTGTCGTCGGCCCGTGCCTCGAGGACGGCGGCGCGGATGGCCTCGGCGCGGTCCTCGAGGACGGTGACCGAGCCTCGCTTCACGGCGGGGACGCCGGTCAACGCGTCGCGGATGATCTGAGCCGGGTCCTCGGTGCGCGGGTTGTCGGAGGTCAGCAAGACGCGGTCGGCCAGGCGGCAGGCGACGGCGGCCATCTTGGGGCGTTTGGTCTTGTCGCGGTCACCGCCGCAGCCGAAGAGCACGATCAGCCGGCCGCGGGTCACGGGGCGGACGGCCATGAGCGCGTTTTCGAGCGAGTCGTGCGAGTGGGCGTAATCGACCAGGACCGTGGGGGCCGGCGGTGTGTGTGCGGCCGGGCGTGGCGAGGCCGGCGTGGCGGTCGTGGCCGGGGAGGGCGGCGCCAGGTCGAGCGTCGGCGGCGCCGCGTCGTGGGGCGGGTCGATGCGTTCGAGCCGACCGGGCACGTTCGGGCAGTTCGGCAGCGCCGTGCGCAGGGTGCGCGCCATGCCGACCAGGCAGTTCGCCGCGGCCGCGGCCTGCAACAGGTTCGAGACGTTGTGTCGGCCGACCAGGGGCAGCGTGAGGTCGAGGCTGCCCCACGGCCCGTCGAGCCGGGCGCGCGTGTGCGTCGCGGCCAGCTCGAGCACCTCGCCGCGGCAGACGACGTCGCCGTCGCGTGCCACGTCCAGCTCGCCGTGACCGAACGTGGTCCAGACGCGTCGGGCCCGGCAGTCGCGGGCGATGCGTTCCGCCCAGGGATCATCGGCGTTGATCACGGCCCAGCCCTTCTCCGGCAGCGACTCGAACAGCTTCGCCTTGGCCGCGGCGTACGCGTCCATCGTGCCGTGGTAGTCCAGGTGGTCGCCGGTGAGGTTGGTGAACACGCCGACGTCGAATCGCAGCGCCGCGGTGCGGCCCTGGTCGAGCGCGTGCGAGGAGGTCTCGCAGACGGCGGCGTGGCAGCGATGGGCGACCATCTCGGCGAGCATGCGGCTGAAGTCGATGGCGCCGGGGGTGGTCAGCTCGGCGGGGCGTCGGTGGGCGGGGTCACCGGGGTCGACGAAGATCGTGCCGATCAGCCCGGTGGGCCAGCCGGCGGCGCGGAGCAGGTGCTGGATCAGGAACGCGGTGGTGGTCTTGCCGTTGGTGCCGGTGACGCCGACGAGCCGCAGCTTCTGCGACGGGCGGCCGAAGTACGCCTCGGCAATGTGCCCCGCGCGGGCCTGGTCGAGCCGCTCGGCGGTCAGGTGGGCCACGGCCTCGGGCAGCTCGGGGGCCACGCCCGGTTCCGTCACGACCGCCGCGGCGCCTCGCCGCACGGCGTCGGCGATGTACGCCGCCCCATCGCCCGCCACCCCGGCACGGGCCAGGAACACAACCCCCGGCGTGACCCGACGCGAATCGTCGGTCAGGTCGCCGACCGGCCGTGAGGCGTCGCCCCGCCGCACCGCCAGCTCACCCGCTTGAGCGAATTGATCAATGTTCATAAGGCTTCTCACCCGGTCCGCCACCGACCACCACCACCGGGATCCGGCCACGTGGCGAACCCCTCATTCTATCGGTTATCGGCCGATGATCGCTGAATTTCGGACCAACCGCCGCGTCGATCCGCCGCCAGCGACCCCCCAACGACGCCACGTCTCGACGCCTGACGCGCGCGGAAGCGGCCGATCCGCCGCGCAATGAGGTAAGTCCCTGACCCCGCCGGTCGATATCTGCATAGCCCAACCGTTGTGAGAAATTCCGCAGGGAGTCACCGATGTCCGATCCGGATCACGAGACGATCGAGTCGCTGCGCATGAGCGACCGGGATAAACGCCGCCTCGTCGACGACGTCGAGCGATCGCGCCAGGCGACGGTGCATCACGACCGACGCACATCGCTGCGCGTCCCGTTCCCCGCCTCCGCCGCGGTGCTGCGCATCACACACCCCAACGGCACGGTGGTCCGCCACGCGATCGTGCCGCGCAACCTCAGCCGACGCGGCATCGGGTTCTTTCTGGGCCGGTTCCTCTACCCCGACAGCGTCTGCACCGTGGAGCTGCGGGCGTTGGACGGCGAGCGTGTGTCGATCGCGGGGGTCGTGCGGCACTGCGCGCTGGAGCGGGGGATCGTGCACCTGGTGCGTGTGGTGTTCGACCAGCCGATCGACCTGACCGCGTTCGTTCGCCTCACGCCGGAGCAGCTCGAGGCGTTGAAGCTGGAGCTGGCCGAGGCCGCCGAAGCCGACGCCCCGAAAGGCTCGCAGCAGGGCGGGGCGCCGCGGGAGGCGGCGGCGTAAGCCATCAGCCGGTCGCGGTGTGACGTGGCACCGATGGCGCCCCAGCCCAAGCCGGAGGAACGCTCACGCGCCCGCGGGGACGGTCATCGCCGGGCGTGATCCCTGACGAACCCAGACGGACATGCCACCGCCGTCGGCGACGAGGCTGGTGAGCCGGCGGAGGTACGCGTCGAGCGCCTGCTCGTCGAAACGTCCGAGAAACTCCTCCGTGGCGCCGCGGTTGTGCAGACGGATCCGCTCGATCATCTCGTGCTTGCTCATCGTTCGGAGACTCCCTCAAGGCCGTGTAAATCGAAAAACGGGGTTCGACGGGCGCTGGCCGCGTCGATCGGACCGCAGTGGCATCGGCGTGGGGATCGGCGGGGCTTGAGGGTGTAACTTCAGCGGACGCGCGGAACGGTCGAGACAGGGCGATTCGGCGCGGTACAATCGGCGGCTGTCGCGATCAGAAGGGAGCGTCGTGCCGATCGTCGTCCACAGCCCGTACTCCGGCCGAGCGGTGAAGGTGCGCGAGCAGGACCTGGGCCGGGCGTTGCGTGACGAGGAGGGGCGGGTGTTCTACGCCCTGCCGCGCACGTCGGGCGAGGGGTACTACGGGTCGATGACCCGCCAGGGCTCGCCCACCGAGGAGCAGCGGTACGACCAGATGCTCGCCGCCGAGGCGCGCCTGCAGGCCTACCGCGAGCAGGTGCACGACGCGACCGGCCGCGGCGGCCGACACCGACCCCGCCTCCGCCTCATCCTGCTGATCGCCCTGCTCCTCGCCACCGTCGCCGTCGCCTACTGGATGTACCGCGCTGACATCCTGCCCGACCCCATCATCATCATCGACCCCGACGCCGAGACCGACCCCGGCTACGAGTTC
>CAYSIX010000026.1:0-24949 GCA_964431205.1 uncultured Phycisphaeraceae bacterium | reverse complement strand
TGGTGGACCGGACCCTCGCCCGTGTCCAGGCCGCCCGACAACAGCAGCGCTTCGCCGAGCAGGTGCAGATGCTCAGCGGGTCACGCTGGGACCTGGGCATCGGCTGGCGCGAGGTGGTCTCGGCGGCGGCGATCTTCCTGATTGGCCTGACGCTGCTGATGCCCTCGATCGAACGCAGCCGTGCCGAGTCCAACCGCCTCGCCTGCGCCACCAACCTCGCCATGGCCGGTCACGGCCTGAGCCTCTACGCCAACGACCACGGCGGGGTCATGCCCCGCGCTCAGATGACCCCCGGCGACGTGTGGTGGAACGTCGGCCACGCCGCCCAGTCCAACTCCGCCAACCTCTACGTCCTGGTCCGCGCCGGGTACGCCGCGCCGGAGACGCTCGCCTGCCCCGAAAACGAAAACGCCCCCAAGCCCGGGCAGTTGACCCGCCAGCACGTGGACTGGAACAGCCCCGAGGCCGTCTCGTACAGCTTCCAGAACCAGTTCACGCCCCAGCCGCAACGACTCGACGCGGCGCCGTCGCTGGCGATCCTCGCCGACAAGAACCCGCTGTTCGTCGTGCGGGTCGGCCGGGTGACGTTCGACCGCGGGATCTCGATGCTCTCGCCCAGCCAACGCCACGTCACGCCGGGCCAGAACGTGCTCCGGGCCGACGCCAGCGTGAGCTGGTCCGTCCGCCCGACGATCACCCGCAACGGCGACGGCCGCACCGAATCCGACAACATCTGGACCGCCGACGGCATCCGCCGATACACCGGCACCGAGCAGCCCGCCGACGTGTTCGACAGCTTCCTCGTCCCCTGATCCCGACACGCGATCCGCCTCGCTTGCGGCCCCCCTCGCCGCCCAGGCCCCGGGCCCGCCTCGCTTCAGCGCGGCGGGAGGCCCCGACCGAGATTCTCCGACCCCGAAAACGCGCGACCGACTCGCTACGATCCCGACATGGACCTGGCCGGTCGCCGTGTCGTCGTCATGGGCCTGGGCCGCTTCGGCGGCGGCGTCGGCGCCACGCGCTTTCTCGTCCAACGCGGCGCCTCGGTCTTGGTGACCGACCTGCTGCCCGAGCGCGAGCTGGCCCAGAGCCTCGCCCAGCTCGAGGACCTGCCGCCCGATCGCCTGCGCTTCCGCCTCGGCGGTCACGACGAAGCCGACTTCGCCTCGGCCGACCTGGTCGTGGTCAATCCCGCCGTCAAGCCGCGAACCAACCCGTACATCGAAGCCGCGACACGCGCCGGCGTCCCGCTGACCACCGAAGTCCGCCTGCTCATCGAGCACCTGCCCAACCGCCAGCGCACCATCGGCGTCACCGGCACCGCGGGCAAGAGCACCACCACGGCGATGATCGGCCACGTGCTTCGTAAGATCGCCGAGGGCGAAGAACCCGCCCCGCCTCGCCCGAATCAACGCCTTGTCCCGCCTCGCTTCAGCGACACGCGTTCTGCACACCCACCCGACACCGCGCCGTCCCCGCCCCCATCGCCCCCCTTCCACGTCTGGGTCGGCGGCAACCTCGGCGGGTCACTCCTGCCCGTCGTCGATCAGATCCAGCCCGACGACTGGGTCGTCCTCGAGCTGTCCAGCTTCATGCTCGAGTATCTGCGCCCGGCGCGATGGTCGCCGCACGTCGCCGTCGTCACCAACCTCATGCCCAATCACCTCGACTGGCACGGCTCGCTCGACGCCTACGCCGCGGCCAAGCGCGTCATCCTCGATCACCAGAGCGCTCGCGACGTCGCCCTGCTCGGCCCGCTCGTCTCCGACTGGGTCTCGCGCGCCCGCACGTTCGTGCTCAGCGATCGGCCGCCGACGCTTCCGCTGCTCATCCCCGGCGAGCACAACCAGTTCAACGCCAACGCCGCGCTGAACGCGTGTGAAGCGGCGTTGCCCGATCGCGCGTGGCGGGACCCCGACAAACTCGTCGCCGATTTTCCCGGCCTGACCCACCGCCTGCAGTTCGTCGCCGAGCGCGACGGCGTGCGCTGCTTCAACGACTCTAAGTCCACCACGCCCGAGGCCGCGATGCTCGCGATCCGCAGCTTCGAGCCCGGCACGGTGCACGTGATCCTCGGCGGATACGACAAGGGTAGCGACCTGACACCGCTGGCGCGTCTGGCGGCCGAGACGTGCGCGGGCATCTACACGATCGGCGCGACGGGCGACGCGATCGCGGACGCGGCCGAGCAGTCGCCCGGTTCGACGGCGAAGGTGATGCGGTGCGGGACGCTGGAGCGCGCGGTCGAGGCGGCGCTGAATCGTGCCGCGGCCGGAGAGGTCGTGCTGCTCTCGCCCGGCTGCGCCTCATGGGACCAGTTCACGAACTACGAGCAGCGCGGCGAACAATTCACAGAACTTATGAACTGCCTGTCAACATAGGGATGGTTCGAGTTCGGTCGTGATGGTGTGTTGTTCAGCCTCGCGAATCACGGCCTGATAGGTCCGCTGTTTGACCTCATCACCCGACTCGTAGGCGGGAGCGCGCAAGAGCAAGGCCAACTTGACTCGTCCGCCCTCGACGTCAATCCGCAATCCCGGGAAGCGTCTGAGCAGGTTCGACTGCACCCCCTTCAGCATACCGCCGACGACTTCTCGAGTTGATTCGCTGTAATACGCGGTGAACCAACCATCAAGGATCCGGGCAAAGAATGGCTCATTCCTCAGATGAATCTCGATGCAGTCGCCGTCCGGGTTGTAGAAGGCCATGGGTGCGAACGGCTCGGGGTCGCCGACGGCCGACTCAATCTCGCTAGCGAGCTGTCTTTCGTCTTTCATAGTCGTCTCTCCCGAAAGCGGGCTTCCTTGTCCGCCGGCGTTCCGGGTTCGTGTGCGTCTTCCTCTTCCCACCGATGCTGGTAGATGATCTGATCTTCGTTGACAAACACAAGCAAGACTCGATTGATCATCGACATTTCCGCTCCAGTCTTGTAATTATAGCGACGTGCCGGCTTGCCGGAAAAGCAACGCCACCCCTCGGTGTCTCCCCGGTCATCATCAGGATCGCGTCGCAAGCCCTCGTAGACAGCCGAAGGTCGCCTCAGAACCGCCGGCACCGACTCCGCCAGCTCCTTGATGGCGCCCACTCCCATTTTCTTGGCCCATTGCAGACGATGAGCTGGCAGGTGAAGTTCCACCACCTGCCCGGAATCGGGATCGACCGCGGGGATCAAGATCCGTCTTGCCCCTGGTTGCGGGCGCTCATCCATCCGCTTAGCTTACCACAACGCGTTCCTTCCCCGGTCGGCAAGCCTTCACGAACCGGGCGCTACTCGCCCCAGTCCCCACTCCGCTCACACCAGCTCGCGGAGCTTGGCGATGCGCTCGCGGGTCGGCGGGTGGGTCGAGAAGAGCTTGGAGAGCCCGCCGGCGCCGCTGAGCGGCTGCACGATGAACATGTGGTTCTGAGCGGGGTTCTCGTTGGCCAGGGGGATCTGACGCGCGGTAGCGTCAAGCTTCTGCAGGGCGCTGATCAACCCGGACGGCGTGCCGGCGATCGCGGCGCCCTCGGCGTCGGCGACGAACTCACGCGAGCGCGAGATCGCCATCTGAATGAACATCGCTGCGATCGGCGCGAAGATCGCGACCAGCAACACCACAAGCGGGTTGCCGCCCTGACGGTTGCCACCGAACCAGAACGCGAACCACGCCAGCGCGCTGATCGCCCCGGCGATCGTCGCCGCCACGGTGCTGATCAGCGTGTCACGGTTCTTCACGTGCGCCAGCTCGTGCGCCATCACGCCCTCGAGCTCCTCGTAGCTGAGCAGGCGCAGGGCGCCCTGCGTGACGGCGACGGCGGCGTTCTTTGGATTGCGCCCCGTCGCGAAGGCGTTGGGCGCCTCCTGCGGGCAGATGTAGACGCGGGGCATGGGCAGGTTGGCGTTCTTGGCCAGCCGCGCGACCATGTGCACCAGGTCGGGCGCGGTCTGCTCGTTGACCTCCTTCCCGCGCATCGATGCGATGGCGATCTTGTCGCTGAAGAAGAACGCGACGATGTTGGTCGCCCCGCCGAAGAGGAAGGCGAGGAACATGCCCTGCGGGCTGCCGCCGGTGATGGCGTAGCCGGCGAGCAGGATCAGCCCGAACAACGCCCCGAGCAGGGCGGCGGTCTTGGTGTTGTTGATGAAGCTGGTCATGTCCGGATCACTCCGTGAACGGTCGGTGACGCCTTGAACGCCGCCGGGTGCTGACGGGTACACCCCGGCCACCCCGGCCGACACCACCGTTGATACGCAAGGGCCGTGCCAGGGTTCTTGCCCGGCCACGCGAAACGATCGGCGAGGCCGGGGCGGATGTAACCTGTTATGCATCAGCATCTTGTGGCTAGAATGGGCTGAACGGCAGCTTGGCCATCTTCCAGGCGGCGACGACCATCAGCGCAATGAAGGCGATGCGGACCTGCCGCAGCGGCAGGCTGTGGGTCAGGCCGGCACCGACCCGGCCGCCGACCCACGCCGTCGGCGCCAGCAGGGCCGCGAGCACCAGCCCCTGCCGCCAGCCCAGCGGCGCGTCGGCCGGGGCGTGCTGAGCGAGCGTGGCGTTCTTGTACACGGCCCCGACGGCGGCGCTGAGGCAGATGATCGCCGACGAGTTGGCGATGCAGTTGCGAAGCGGCAGGCGCAGGACCACCTGCTGGAGGGGCACGGCGACGGCGCCGCCGCCGATGCCCAGCAGGCCGGCGATCGTGCCCATGGCCGATCCGACACCAAGCAGGCGCGCCGGGGCGAGGCGGGCCTGCTCGAGGTCGTACACGTCGCGGCGGGGGAAGCGCAGCCGCTGGACGTTGACGTAGATGACGTACACCTGGAACGCGGCGAGCAGTCGCCCGAGCCAGACGCCGCCGCTGCGACCGGCGAAGACGCTGAGGTTGCTCAGCCACACGCCCAGCAGCACGCAGACGATGGCGGCCGGAAGCATCCACGTCAGCGCGCGGGGGACGATGGCACCGGCGCGGTGGTGGCGCATCGCCGCGGGCACCGAGACCGCGACGTTGACGATCATCGCCGCGGCCTGATACAGGTGCTGGTCGTAACCGAGCAGCATGGTCAGGCCGGGGATGATGATGATGCTGCCGCCGACGCCGAGCAGCCCGCCGAGCACACCGGCCAGCAGACCGATCGCCGCCACGGCCAGCAGCATCGCCACGGTCAAGTCCATGGGCATGGCGAGCCGTTATAACCATGGCGACCACCGCCCGCACCCGCCCGAGCCCGCCGCCCATGCCGCCGACCCGAACCGACATCCCCTCCCGCCCGGGACGCTCGAGCCCCCTGCAGCGACAGTTGCGACTCATCCTGATCGCCTGGGGCTTCGGGTCCTACTGGCTCTGGACCATCTCCGGCGCGGCCATGACCCAGTTCGCCCGCGCCCTGCACACGCCCGACTACGGCTTCGGCGTCCTGGCCACCCTGCCGTTCATCGGCACCGTCCTGCAACTGCCCGGCAGCGTCCTGATCGAGCGCTACGGTGGACGCAAGGCCCTGTTCATCACCTTCGGAACGATCGGTCGGCTGATGTGGACCGTCGCCGCCCTGATCCCCTGGGTCCTTCCCGACGCTCAGGCCTGGTGGTGGCCGAGCATGGCCCTGACGCTGCTGATCAGTTGGGCGGCGGCCAACCTCGCCACCCCCGCGTGGATGAACTGGATGTCCGACGTGATCCCGCGGCGCATCCGCGGACGGTTCTTCGGGATCCGCAACTTCATCGGCCAGCCGATCGGCCTGCTGGTGACCCTCGCGGTTGGCTTCGTCCTCGACCAGGCCGCCCTCGTCGAGTCCGAACGCCCCGAGCTGATGCTGCGGGTCACCTCGGCCGTCCTGGCCCTGGGCGGGCTCATCGGCACGTTCGACATCCTGCTGTTCCGCGGCGTCGACGACCCGAATCCTCACCCCCAACCGGCGGGCACCCCCGTGCTGCGCATGCTCGGCCAGCCCCTGCGCGACGCCAACTTCCGCCGCTACCTCGCCTTCAACTTCTTCTTCATGCTCGCGCTGGGCTTCATCGGCCACTACTCCTGGCTCTACGTCTTCGACGTCGTCGGCTGGTCCAACGGCAAGGCGAACCTCCTGCTGCTTGGCGTGCCGCTGATCCTGCGCATGGTCAGCTTCCCGCTCTGGGGCCGGCTGATCGATCGCTACGGCAAAAAGCCCATCCTGCTGATCTGCGGCACGGCCACCATCTTCGGGTCGATCGGGTTCCTGCTGATCAGCCCCGAGCGGTTCTGGCTGGGCTACGCGCTGATCGCCCTCACGTCGTTCGCCTGGCCCGGTGTCGAGGTGAGCAACTTCAACTTCATCCTTGACATGTCGGGCCGACCGCGCGGCGGCGCGCACCACGCGCCCTCGAGCGGCTCGGCCTACGTGGCGATCAACTCGCTGGCCACCGCCGCCGGCGGCATCCTCTCGGGTCTGATGGCCGCCGTCATCGCCACCGGCTTCGCCGACCTGCGAATGCCCCTGCCCGCCCTCGGCATCGTCCTGACCTACCACGGCGTGCTCTTTATCCTCTCCAGCATCCTGCGCGCTCTGGCCATGACCTGGGTGCTGGGCCTCGAAGAGCCGCGCGCCACCGGCACCCGCGAAACCATCCGGTACATGACCGCCAGCCTCTATTCCAACGTCCGCCAGGCCGCGCTCATGCCCACGCGCACCGTCGGGTCCGTCGCGCGATGGAGCTATCGGGTCGGGCGACGGCCGCGGGCGTGAACGCGCGTCAGAACCCGGGTCCGACCGCGTCCCTGTCGCTCATGCCTCGCTGAAGCGAGGCATGCCCGCAAGTAAGGCATGACCGGGAGCGCGGCGCGCCTACCCCTTGGAGCCGGTCAGCAGCAGGCCCTTGACCAGGTACCGCTGGGCGATGATGAACAGCACCACCACCGGCGCCAGCGCCACGACGGACGCCGCCATCAGCAGGTTGATCCACGCACCCTCCAGCGAGCGGTACATCTGCAGCCCCAGGCTGATCGGGTATTTCTCGAAGTCGGACAGGTAGATCAGCGGGCCCATGAAGTCCTTCCAGTGCCCGATGAACGCGAGCACCGCGACGGTCGCGAGGATCGGCCCGGCGTTGGGCAGGAAGATCGACCAGTAGATCCGCCACGTCGACGCCCCGTCGATCCGCGCCGCCTCCTCCATCTCCCGCGGCACGCCCTTGAAGAACTGGCGGAACAGGAAGATGAAGAACGCGCCGCCGCCCAGCCAGTGCGGCACGATCAGCGGCTTGTACGTGTTGACCCAGCCCAGCTCCTTGAAGATCAGGTAGTGCGGGATCAGCAACACCTGCGGCGGGAGCATCATGGTCGCGAGCACCACGATGAACCAGAAGTCACGGCCTCGCCACCGCAGCCGGGCGAACGCGTAGCCGACCATCGACGCGGTGAAGACGTTGCCCAACGTCGAGGCGATCGTGATCACGAACGAGTTGGCCATGAACCGCACGAACGGCAGGCGGCTCATCGCGGTCGGGTAGTTGGACCACTGCGGGTCGCTGACCCAAAGCTCGGGCGGGAACCGGTACACGTCGCCGAGGCTCTTGACCGAGGCGGTCAGCGACCAGATGATCGGAAACAGAAACAGCAGGCCGACGGCGATCAGCAGCCCGTACATCGTCACCTGCCAGGCGAGGCGGCGGACGACGATCGACGTGTCGCGTGGGGCCCGACGGCGGCTCATCGCTCCCCCTCGTAATAGACCCACAGGGAGCTGGACTTCACGACGATCATGGTGAAGGCGAGGATGATCACGAACAGGATCCAGGCCAGGGCGGAGGCGTAGCCCATCTCGAAGTCGCGGAACGCCTTGTTGTAGAGGTAGAGCACGTAGAAGAGGGTGGAGCGTTCGGGCCCGCCCGAGCCGTCGGAGATGATGTACGCCTCGGTGAAGACCTGGAAGCTGCCGATGACGCCCATGACGAGGTTGAAGAAGATCGCGGGGGTGATCTGAGGGACGGTGACGTGCCAGAACTGGCGGGCGCGGCCGGCGCCGTCGACTCGGGCGGCCTCGTAGAGCTGGTCGGGCACGTTCTGCAGCGCCGCGAGGAAGATCAGCATCGCCCCGCCGCTGCCCCAGACGCTCATGAGGATCAGCGCCGGCTTGGACCAGTCCTTGCTGTGAAACCAATTGGGCGGACGCCACTCATCGGAGACCAGCCCGATCGCCTGCAGGGGCTCGGCGATCGCCAGCAGCGCCGCGTTCATGAGCCCGAATCCCGGATTGAACACCCACAGCCACATCATGATCGTCGCCACCCCGCCGATGATGTGCGGCATGTAGTACAGCGTGCGGAAGAACCCGATGCCCTTGAGCGGCTGATTGAGCATCACCGCCAGCAGCAGCGCCACCGCCAGCCCCAGCGGGACCGACAGGAACGCGTAGTACCCCGTGTTCCACAGGGCGATCGCGACGTTGTCGTCCGACCACGCCCGCGCGTACTGGTCGGCGCCGACCCACTCGATCTGCCCGAGGTTGATCCCGTCCCACTCGGCGAAGGACAGCGCCAGGGAGGCGATCATGGGCACGAGCGTGAGCCCGAAGAACCCGATCAGGAAGGGTGAGGCGAAGGCGTAGCCGACGAGCGACTCCCGCCACGCGGGGCGATCGGGGGCCGGGCGTCGACGCTGGGCAGTCACGCAGCGCACTACCTGCTCTTTCCGCTCTCGAGGAACACCCGCCGATACCGCATCGCCTGGTCGGGGTCGGCCGGCGGCAGCACCCGCGTCAGCTCGGCGCTGTCCACGTCGTTGCCGGCCTCGCCGAGATAAAACCGCCCGATCGCCTCGGCGGGCGTCAGACGGTCCGCAAGCGACTCCCGCGTCAGCGTCTCGGTCGCGCGGTTCCAGACGTTGTACATCAGTTGCCAGTGCTCGGTGATCGGCTGCATGCGGGCGTAATCGGCGGCGGCCTCGATGAACTTGGCGGCGTTCACCGTCGGGTTCCCCTCGATGAACAGCGACGCCGCCTCCCGCCGCGCCGGGATCGACCGCTGCGTCGCCGCCACCTCCCGCTGCCCGCGCATCGAGCTGGCGAAGTGGATCAGCTTCCACGCGTCGAGCTTCCGCTTCGATCCGCGGAACATCATCAGGCAGTCCCAGGTGATCCGGGTGGCTCGGCCGCCGGGGCCCCGCGGCGTGTGAAGCAGGTCATACTCGATGTCGGTCGCGTTGAGAAACGGCATCTCCCACGGGCCGGTGCAGACCATGCAGATCAGCCCGGTGTAGAACCCGACGCCGGCGTTCATCCCGCTCAGCTCGGCCGGCATCGGGCTGATCGGCGGGTCGCCGAAGCGCAACCGCTGCAGCAGCGCCAGCGACGCCTCCGTCTCCGGGCCGTAGAACGTCGTGTGCGTTCGTGAGGCGTCGAGGATGCTGGCGCCCAGCGCCCAGTGCCACGGCAACCAGTAGAGCGTGTGCGGCTGATGCATGCCGTACTGATCGAGCCGCCCGTCGCCGTCGAAGTCGCGGGTCAACCGCTCGGCGACGCGTTCCCACTGCTCGACCGTCCAGTGCCGGTCATCGACGGTCCACCAACCGTCGTCGTGCTCCACGATGCCGCGGCCGTCGGGGTTCTCGCCCACGCGCACCTTGGCGCGGGCGAAGCCCGGCTTGCTGTAGAACAGCAGGTTGCACCCGCCCCAGACGGGGATGCCGTACACCCGTCGCGAGGGCGATCGGTCCGGCTCGTCGCGGACGAACGACTCGACCGCGGTCGGCCAGTACGCGTCGAGGTCCACCTCGTACCCCGGCGTGTCGAGCCACGGCGTCAGGTCCTCGAACTTCTCCGAGCGAAGAAACCCGGGCATCGGCTCGTCCTGGAACAGCATCACGTCGGGCGCGGCGTCCGCGACGAGCAACTGGCGGATCTTGTCCTCGTACCGAGTGGGGATGAACTCGATGCGCACGGGGATGTCGGGGTGCAGTTCCCGGAAGTCGGCCAGGATCCGCTTCCACATCTCGTACTCCTGGTACGAGCCCCAGAACGACAGCCGCAGCGGCGCGTCCGTCTCGGTGGTCAGGTGATAGCGTGCGGTGTCGGCAAACAGCCAGTACCCGACCGCCGCCGTCGCCAGCAGCGCCACCACGATCCGCAAGCCCGTCAGCACACCCATAGGCGCACCCGTTGAGAAGTCCTGGCCGACCGGCGTCGGCGATCCGCACGCCTCGCGACGATCAGAGCCCGATCCGCGAGCGATGCTCCGCCTGACCGCTCACGCCCGGGCGCAGCCGGAACAACGCGCCGGCGTACGTCGGGTCCGCGTCCTGCTGCCCGCCGATCGCCGAGGTGACGTACAGCTCGTCCATCGCGTCTCCGCCGAACATCACCGACGTGATGTTCAGCGTCGGCATCTCGATCCGCTGCTTGAGCGTCCCGTCCGGCGCGTACCGCACCACGCACGCCCCGGCCCACTGCGCCGACCACACGTCGCCCTGGGCATCGACCGTCATGCCGTCGGGCACGGCCTTGCCCTCCACGGTCGCGAACGGCCGACGGTTCGTGATCGCGCCCGTCTGCTCGTCATAATCGAACAGGTAGATCGCGTGCGCGGCCGAGTCGGTGTAGTAGAGCTGTCGACCGTCGAGCGTCAGGCCCATGCCGTTCGAGCAGCCGATGCCCTCGAGCAGCAGGTGGCACGAGCCATCCGGGTCGAGACGGTAGAGCCGGCCCTTGCGATCGGGCGTGGGCATGGTGCCGCAGAACACGCGGCCGCGCGGGTCGGCGAAGACGTCGTTGAACCGGGTTTCCCGCTCGTCGGCGATGTCTTCGAGGATCGTGTCACGCACCTGGCCGTCGCGCCACGTGACCACGTTGCCGCGGTCCCGGAACAGCAGCAGGTCGCCGTTGGCCTGCAGCGTGAACCCGCCGACGGGCCGATCGTCGTAGATCTGCTCGTGTTCACCTGTCGCCGGCTCGTATCGGAACAGCCGGCCGGTGGGGATGTCGCCCCAGAACAGGCACTTGCGTTCGACGTCCCAGAGCGGGCCCTCGCCCGTCTCGCAGTGATACTGGCAGATCGTTTCGACGTTCATCGGGACCTCCGATTGGTGAGCGTGCACCGCCGTCAGTCTAACGGCGAACGAGGGCGGCGTCCCGCGAGCCCGGGTGACCCGCGTGCGGACGCGCCGCGGCCGATCCGCCGCGTAGCCGACGCAGTGACAACACGTTACGGCCAAACCCCCTTGCCGCGCCGGCCCCGCGGGGCCCCACGGGTTGACACCTCATCACACCCCCGCCACAATCTCGCTACGGGTTTGGGGCATCATCTCATCGGTTTCATGAGGAGGACGATCATGGGCAAGGGGACCCACCGACCGATCGGGCCGGCTGCGCGACGCATGCGCCTCGGCCGTACACGACCGCGCCTCGGCGCTGCAATCACCGCGCTGCTCGCGGCAGCGGGCATGTGGTACACCACCACCGCCTCGGCCGTGACGGTGATCAACGAGTTCGTCGCGAATCACACCGGCCCGGACACGTTCGAGTTCATCGAGGTCTTTTCCGATCAGGTCAACGCCGACCTGAGCGGCCTCACGCTCCTGGAGATCGAGGGCGACGCCGGCGCGTCGCTCGGCCGCGTCGACGAGGCGTTCACCGTCGGCACCACGGATTCGGCCGGTCTCTGGTCCACCGGCTTTCTCGACGGCGCGCTCGAGAACGGCACCAAGAGCTTCCTGGTCGTCGAGGCGTTCACCGGGATGGTCGGTGACGCGCTCGACGACGACGGCGATGGCGTGTTCGACGTGACCCCCTGGTCGGCCCTGCTCGACAGCATCGCCGTGTCCGACGGCGGCGAGAGCGATCGCACCTACGGGGGCGTCGCGCTCGGGCCGGGGTTCGACGGCATCAGTCAGACGCCCGGCGGCGCGTCTCGCATCCCCAACGGCGTCGACACCGACACGCCCGGCGACTGGCGGCGCAACGACTTCGGCGGCGCCGGCCTGCCCGGGTTCGACGACCCGCCGGCGCCCAGCACCGTCCGCAACAGCCCCGGCGAGATCAACGAGGCGCCCGCGCCCCCGCCCGACGCGGTCATCAACGAGTTCGTCGCCAACCATCGCGGCGCCGACACCGCCGAGTTCATCGAGCTGTCCTCCGAGCCCAACGCGGCCCTCACCGGCCTGACGGTCCTGGAGATCGAGGGCGACGGCGGCGCGAACGCGGGCGTCATCGACGGCGTGTTCCAGGCGGGCGAGACGAACGCCGACGGCCTCTGGTCCACCGAATTTCTCAGCAACGCCCTGGAGAACGGCACGCTCACGCTGCTGCTGGTCGAGCAGTTCAGCGGCTCGCTGGGCGACGACCTGGACAACGACGACGACGGCGTGCTCGACCTCACGCCGTGGCTGAACCTGCGTGACGCCGTGGCCGTGACCGACGGCGACGAGATCGACCGCACGTACGCCGCCACCGTGCTCGACGACTTGGGCGGCGCGTCACGCATCCCCAACGGCGTCGATACCGACTCGCCGGGCGACTGGCTCGTCAACGACTTCGACGGCCAGGGCCTGCCGGGCTTCGACGAGGGCACGCTGGAAACCGGCGAGGCCCTGAACACGCCCGGCGCGATCAACTCCGCCGATGCGGCGCCGATCCCCGGCGACTTCGACGGCGACGGGGACGTCGACGCGTTCGACCTGGGCATCTGGCAGACCGGCTTCGGGACCGCCAGCGGCGCGACGGCGGCCGACGGCGACGCCGACGGCGATGGCGACGTGGACGCGTTCGACCTCGGGCTCTGGCAGACGAACTTCGGCACGGGCGTCACCGCCGTTGTTCCCGAGCCGGGCGCGGGCGTGTGGCTCGGCGTCGCGTTCGCGCTCGCCGGCGCGCGGCGACGCGGACGCGCTTCGGCTATCGTGTGGGCGCGTTGGGGCTCGTGAGGCGTCCGACGCGAACGCTTCGGAGCCGACCGACGATGCCGACCGCGACCGACGCGCTGATGCACACCGACCTGCCGCTGCCGAACCGCCGCCAGGGGAAGGTGCGCGACCTCTACGACGCGCGGACCCACGATGGCCACGACGCGCTGCTGATCGTCGCGACCGACCGCATCTCGGCGTTCGACGTGGTCATGGCCAACGGCATCCCGGGCAAGGGGATCATCCTCACGCGGCTGAGCACGTTCTGGTTCGAGCAGATCGCCCGGCGGTTCGGTCAACGGCTGACGCACCACCTGCTGTCGGACGATCCGTCCCGGGTGGCGGGGTTGTCGGCCGAAGACGCCGCGGCGTTGCGCGGGCGGGTGATGATCGGGCGGCGATGCCAGGTCATCCCGATCGAGTGCATCGTCCGGGGATACCTGGCCGGTTCGGGCTGGAAAGAGTATTGCGAGCAGGGCACGGTCAGCGGCCTCGAGCTGCCCCCCGGCCTGCGCCGGTGCGAGCGGCTGCCCAAGCCGATCTTCACGCCCTCGACGAAGGCGGCCAGCGGGCACGACGAGAACATCTCGTTCGCTCGCGCGGTCGAGATCGCCGGCGAACGGCTGATGACGACGCTGCGCGACCTGTCGATCGAGCTGTACCGCTTCGCGCACGATCACGCGGCCGAGCGGGGCATCATCCTGGCGGACACGAAGTTCGAGTTCGGCCTGCCGAGGCAATCGCCGCGCGAAGACGCCAAGCCCGTGCTGATCGACGAGGTGCTCACGCCGGACAGCTCACGCTTCTGGCCGGCGGATCAGCACGCGGTCGGCCGCGATCAGGTGAGCTTCGACAAGCAGTACGTGCGCAACTATCTTCAAGAGCTGGTGGATAACGGCCGATGGAACAAGCAGCCGCCGGGCCCCGCGCTGCCGGACAAGGTCGTGCTCAACACCCGCGCGAAGTATCTTGAGGCGTATCGAGCCTTGACGGAACGCGACCTCGATCTTTAGACTGATCAGTGTCATCGCGGCGCTTCGGCGCCTGGATGAACACCGAGCCCACGACGCGCCACGCGTGGGCTCTTTTTTTTGCGCCCTCATCGTCGAAACGTCGCGAGCCGGCCGAGCCTGCGTGTCGCCGCCGCTGCTCAGGCCCACCTGGCCCTGAGGGACCGTCAGCGACGGCGTCTCGGAGCGTGCGCCGCCCGGTGGCCGGGATTTCGGCCCGGCCCGCGATCCGCCCTGTTTCATTCCTGATCCACGCGGCTTATCATTCGGCGTCTGCCGGGCGAAGGTTTCGCCCCGGCGGACCGGCCGTCGCCACGGACGAGGGCCACAACGGAACCTGACATGCGCACGTACCCCTGCACCTGCGGATCGGTGCTCTTCTTCGACAACACGTCGTGCGAGAACTGCGGCTCGATCGTCGGCTTCTGCCCGGCCTGCCGCACGATCGCCCCTCTGCACGGCAACGACGAAACGGGCTGGCGCTGCGGCCGCGCCGAGTGCGGCGCCCGGCTGGCGCGCTGCTACAACTACCGCGTCGAGCAGGTCTGCAACCGTTGCGTGCTCTGGCCCGCCGATCAGCCCACGCCGCGCGAGACGCTCTGCGATTGCTGCCGCCACAACCGCACGATCCCCAACCTCTCGATCCCCGGCAACCGCGAGAAGTGGGCCCTGCTCGAGGCCGCCAAGCGCCGCCTGTTCCACCAGCTCGACCTGCTCGGCCTGCCGCGCGGCACCGCCGCCGACGGCTTCGAGCTGCCCCTGGTCTTCGACTTCAAGCAGGACATGAGCCTCGGCGAAGGCACGACCGACTCGGGCAGCCCCTGGTTCGAGGAGGTCGTGCAGACCGGTCACGCCAACGGCGTGATCACCATCAACGTCCGCGAGGCCGACGACGTCGAACGCGAGCGCATCCGCCAGCAGTTCAACGAGCCGCACCGCACCCTGATCGGCCACTTCCGTCACGAGATCGCCCACTACTACTGGCAGTTGCTCGTCCAGGGCAAGCGCGACGCGCAGTTCAACGCGATCTTCGGCGATCCCCACGCCGAGCCTTACGAGCAGACCATCAAGCGGCACTACGAGCAGGGCCCGCCCGAGAACTGGGACGAGACCTATTGCAGCGCCTACGCGTCGATGCACCCGTGGGAGGACTTTGCCGAGACCTTCACGCTCTATCTGGAGATGGTCGGCACGCTGGAGAGCGCCGCGGCCAGCGGGCTGATGCCCGAGCCGGTCCCGCTGGACGACCTGAATCAGATGATCGTCGCGTACGGGCGGCTGGGACTGGCGGTCAATGAGATCAATCGCTCGATGGGGATGGGGGACGTGCTGGCCCGACCGATCGCGCCGCCCGTGATCGAGAAGCTGCGCTTCGTACACGAGCTGGTGCAGGAAACGCGGATGGCGTGCGTCGGCGAGTAACCCCCATGGACGCAGCGCGGCGCCACGCGCCGACTCAGACCGAGACCGGCTCGAGCGCAAAAAACGTCTCGAAGACCGACTCGCCCACGTCGTTCAGACGCATCTGAAACCGGTCCAGGTACTCGTGCAGGCCGACCTGGAAGACCTCGTCGATGGTGACGAAGTCCAGGTCGGCGCGGAGCCGACCGAGCCGCTTCTCGGCGGCGTTGGCGAACGTGTTGGCCGGCGAGCCGGTGATCGCGTGCAGCGACGCCTCGGCGCGGATCAGGCAGTAGCGGATCGAACGGGGAAACTGCGCGTCGAGCATCAGGAACTCGACCACGTGCGTCGGGGTGATGTGATGAAACTGCTTGCGATACATCTCGAACGCGCTGAGACACTTGAGCATCGCGCCCCACTGCAGGTTGTCGTAGGGCGACCCGACGTAGTCGACCCGTGGCAGGAGCATGAAGTACTTGACGTCGAGGATCCGCGAGGTCTTGTCCGCCCGCTCCATCAGGCGACCGAGCCGGGAGAAGTGCCAGCCCTCCCCGTGGGTCATCGTCGTGTCGGTGATGCCCAAAAACAGATGGCAGGCCTTCTTGAAGTGGCTGAAGAAGGCGGACGGGTCGTCGGCGAGCCGGTTCGACGCCAACGCGTCCCGCACCATCAGGAACGAACGGTTGAGCTGCTCCCACATCTCCGATGAGATCGTCTCGCGGACGGAGCGCGCGTTCTCCCGGGCGCGGCACAGGCACGAGTAGATCGAGTTCGGGTTGTCGAGGTCAAACGTAAGGAAGCGCGTCACGCTGTTGGCGTCCGCCACCTCATACCGAACCGCGAACGTCTGCTCATCGCCCGTCGCGGCGAGCAACGACTCCCACTGGTTCGTTGAATCGTCCGGCAGGTCCAGAACCAGGTGGTGGATCACGTCGATGAACCGTGCCAGGTTCTCGGCACGCTCCATGTACCGGCTCATCCAATAGATCGATTCAGCGACACGGCTCAACATCCCACGCTTCCCTTGAGTTGACGGCTTTCGTCCCTGTGGTTCACTGCGTGGCCTCGCCCGCGGCCGCCGACGTTGACGCTGACACCGACGCCGGCCTCGCCTGCCCGTCCAGCACCCACGTGTCCTTGCTCCCGCCGCCCTGCGACGAGTTGACCACCAGCGACCCCTTCCGCAGCGCCACCCGCGTCAGCCCGCCCGGCATCACCCACACGTCCTCGCCATAGAGAATGAACGGCCGCAGGTCCACGTGCCGGCCCTCGAAGTGATCATCCACGATCACCGGCGCCCGCGACAGCGAGATCACCGGCTGGGCGATGTAGTTGCGCGGCTTGGCGCGGATCCTGTCCGCGAACTCCTCCCGCTGCGCCCGCGTCGACGCCGGCCCGATCAGCATCCCGTAGCCGCCGGCCTCGTTCGCCGCCTTGACCACCAGCTTCTCCAGGTTCGCCAGCACGTGCTGGCGGTCCGCCTCCTGCCAGCACAGGTACGTCGGCACGTTCGGCAGGATCGCCTCCTCGTTCAGGTAGTATCGGATCATCTTCGGCACGAAGGCGTAGATCACCTTGTCGTCGGCGATGCCGGTGCCGGGCGCGTTCGCCATGGCGACGCGGCCCTCACGATACACCTCCATCAAACCGGGCACGCCCAGCATCGAGTCCGGCCGGAACGCCAGCGGATCGATGAAGTTGTCGTCGATCCGACGGTAGATCACGTCCACCCGCTCCAGCCCCTGGGTGGTGCGCATCATCACGTACCCGTCCTTGACCAGCAGGTCGCGGCCCTCGACCAGCTCCACGCCCATCTGGCGCGCCAGGAACGAGTGCTCGAAGTACGCCGAGTTGTACACGCCGGGCGTGAGCACCACGACGTTGGGCACGTTCGCCCCCTGCGGCGACAACCACGCGAGCATCTCCATCAAGCGGCTGGGATAATCGTCCACCGGACGGACGCGCGACGCCTCGAACACCTTCGGAAACGTCCGCTTCAGGAGCTGGCGGTTCTCCAGGACGTAGCTGACCCCCGACGGGCAGCGGATGTTATCCTCCAGGACATAGAACTGCCCGTCGCGATCGCGGACCAGGTCGGTCCCGGTGATGTGGCACCACACGCCCCGCGGCGGATCGATCCCCACGCACGGCGGCCGATACGACTCGGCCGACGCGATCAGGTCCGCCGGCAGCACGCCATCGCTGACGATCGAACGGTCGTGGTAGATGTCGTGGATGAACAGATTCAGCGCGGTGATGCGCTGCTTGAGGCCGCGCTCGATCGTCTGCCAGTCCTGCGGCTCGATGATGCGGGGGATCAGGTCGAAGGGGAAGATCCGCTCGGCGCCCTGCTCGTGGCCGTAGACGGTGAAGGTGATGCCGAGGTTCATGAGGCTGGCCTCGGCGGCCTGCTGACGCCGCTGCAGGTCGCCCTCGGCCAGGCCCTCGATGCGATCGACCAGCAGCCGGGCGCCGGAACGCGGGCGGCCATCCGCCTCGAAAAGCTCGTCGAAGTAACCGTCTGTCTGGTAGCCCTGAAAGTTCATCAACAGGTCAATCCTAACAGCTTGAGCGGCTGAACATGATTCCGCGCCCGATCGCGAACGTGGATCCGATGCCTGCTAGGGGCGCATGCAACGCCTGCGCCGTGCCGAATTCGAGCGCGATCAGCCGGGGCGGGTCCGAGAATCGCGGCCAATGAAGCCGATGAACCCGCTTCACCGCGTCGATGTCGGCTCAACAGCGTCGAATCCGCACGCATTCAAGGCACCGGAGGGCACGCCCGCGCAATTGTTAGGCAAGCCGAATCTTCCTCAGCTTTTCTGCTCGTGCTTTTTGACGCGGGCGCCGATGCCGCCTCGCGGCCGCAGAACGGCCTTCGGAGCCACACCAGGCGGCATTTGGTGCCGGTGCGAGGCCGACTCGAGGCCGGAGCGTCCCGGCCAATCCGCACGACTGGCACAGCCCTTGCAATCCTTACCGGCGTCCCGCGAGGTGCCCAGTGGCGCGGCGGGGCGGAGGAGTCTGGCAGGTGACAAGGACGCAGGACATGTTCACGGACGACCAACCTTGAAGCAGGCCACCCCCGCGGCGTTCGCGGGGGCGATGAGCGGGCTCGTTAGCGGCGGGCCCGCTTAATTCCCCAACTTGAGGCAAACGCCTGCCAACATCCTCCTTCTGACTGGGGCGAGTCGGTTCACCGCCGGCTCCCCTTTTTTTCAACGGTCCCCAGGGTTCCCCCCATTGATGGAGTCCACATCATGAGGCAATGGCTCAAACCACTCGCATGGATCTTCGTCGCGCTGGGCGTCTGGCTCGCACCGCCCTCCGTCGTCATGGCACAGGATGGCGTGTCGCCCGAACTCCAGGCCGACCTTGAGGCGAAGCTCGCCGACGTGCCGGAGGACGCTTCCTACACTTTTGAGATTTCCGACGATCAAGTGGTACTGGTCGACAGCGACCGCTTCACGATCGACAACCTGTGGGTCGCGATCGCCGGCTGCCTCGTGTTCATCATGCACCTGGGCTTCGCGATGGTCGAGTCCGGGCTGACACGGGCCAAGAACACCGTCAACATCCTGTTCAAGAACACGATGATCATCTGTATCGGGTTCCTGATGTACGGGGTCATGGGGTTCAATCTGCACTATCCGGGCTTCGCCGACGACTCGGCCGGCTGGTTCGGCTTTGCGGGCTTCGGCTTCCTCGCCCAGGGCTCTGAGGTCCTGAACGATGCTGGCCTGATGACCGCCGAGGGCTACGGCCTGGACATGACGATGTACACGGACTTCTTCTTCCAGGCGATGTTCTGCGCCACGGGCGCGACGATCATCTCCGGGGCCGTCGCCGGTCGCATCAAGCTCCTGCCGTTCCTGATTTTCACGACCTTCTTCACAGGCATCATCTACCCGTGGGTCGGCTCGTGGCACTGGGGCGAGGGCTACCTGAACAAGATGGCCACGCCGTTCTACGACTTCGCGGGCTCGACGGTGGTGCACTCGGTCGGCGGGTGGGGCGCGCTGGTCGGGGCGATCATGCTGGGCTCGCGACTGGGCAAGTACGCGCCGGACGGCACGGTGCAGCCGATCCCCGGTCACAACCTGCCGCTAACGACGATCGGCGTGTTCCTGCTGTGGTTCGGCTGGTTCGGGTTCAACGGCGGATCGGTGCTCAGCGCGGACGCCGGCTACGTGTCGCTGGTGCTGTGCACGACGACATTCGCGGCCGCGGCGGGCGGCGTCGCCACTGCCATCACGAGCTGGATCGTCGGCGGCAAGCCCGACCTGACGATGGCGCTCAACGGCATCCTCGCCGGGCTCGTCGGCATCACCGCGGGCGCCGACCAGATGAACGGGATCGAAGCGGTGCTCATCGGCGCCATCGCCGGTGTGGTGGTTTATGGCTCGGTGGTCATGCTCGACAAGCTCCGCGTGGACGACCCCGTCGGCGCGATCAGCGTGCACCTGACCTGCGGCATCTGGGGCACGCTCGCGGTCGGTCTGCTCGGTGACTCGGCTGGGGTCGCACAGCTCACGTCCCAGGTGATCGGCATCGTGATCGTCGGCATCGCGACCGTGGTGCTCGCGGTGATCGGGTTCGGGCTCCTCAAGGTCCTGATCGGCATCCGCGTCAGTGAGGCCGAGGAGATCGAGGGCCTGGACCTCGGCGAGCACGACATGTCCGCCTACCCCGACTTCCAGCGGACCTACATCAAGAGCTATCACGCTCGCGAGATCTGATTCGGACACCCGGAGAAGCCCCGCGGGTTCCGGCCCGCGGGCTTCCTTCCCACTCTCAGCGGGGATCTACCCATGTACATGATCGAAGCGGTTGTCAAACCCTCCGCCGTCGACAACATCAAGGCCAAGCTTTCCGGCATGGGCGTGCTCGGCCTGACCGCCCTGGAATGCAAGGGCTATGGCAAGCAGAAGGGCCACACCGAACGCTACCGCGGCGGGCGGATGGACGTCGGCTTCGTGCCCAAGGTCATGCTCAAGCTCGCCGTCCGTGCCTCGGACCAGGAGAAGGCCGTCGAGGCGATCATCTCCGCGGCCCGCTCCGGCAGCGTCGGCGACGGCAAGATCTTCGTTTACGGCATTGACAAGGCCGTGCGCATCCGCACCGGCGAATCCGATGACGATGCGCTGTAACATCGGGCGACAACGCGCTCACGCGATCGCCCTGCCCGCGGGGCGCCGCACGACGCCGAGCCGTCCCCGGCCGTGCCACGCCGACGGGCCCAGCGCTCCGCCCGAGCTCTTCCAAGGAGACCTCCGATGCACATGATCGAAGCGGTCATCAAGCCCTCGGCCCTGCCGGCCGTGCAACAGAAGCTCACCCAGCTCGGCGTCCTGGGCGTCACCGCCCTGGAGTGCAAGGGCTACGGCAAGCAGAAGGGCCACACCGAACGCTATCGCGGCGGACGCATGGACGTCGGCTTCGTGCCCAAGGTCATGCTCAAGCTCGCCGTCCGCAACGACGACAAGGACAAGGCCATCGAGGCGATCATCTCTGCCGCCCGCTCCGGCAGCGTCGGCGACGGCAAGATCTTCGTTTACGGCATTGACAAGGCCGTGCGCATCCGCACCGGCGAGACCGACAACGACGCGCTGTAGCACGCGTGCACCGCGCTTCGCGCGGGCCGCGATCGCGGTCACGCCACGCCCGGCGCGCCTTGGGGCACCG
Organism: uncultured Phycisphaeraceae bacterium; assembly: GCA_964431205.1. Lineage (GTDB taxonomy): Bacteria > Planctomycetota > Phycisphaerae > Phycisphaerales > Phycisphaeraceae > CAYSIX01. The sequence goes on along the minus strand of CAYSIX010000026.1, from coordinate 4,004 downwards.
ATCAGGCGTTGCGGTCGTCTTGCCGCATCGGCCTGGGCTTTTTCACCACCGCGGGGTTGCCCGCGACGATGACCCCCGCCGGCACGTCCCGACACACCACGGCGCGAGCGGCCACGACGCTGTTGTCGCCGACGGTGACGCCCGGGCCGATGAACGCCTCGGCGCAGACCCACACGCCGTGACCGATGGAGATCGGCGGGCGTTGCAGGGGCAGGTCGGGGCGGCTGTGGTCGTGGGTGCCGGCGCAGAGGGTCACGTCCTGCGAGACGACGGTGTGATCGCCGAGGGTGACGGGGCCGAGGTTGTAGACGCGGACGCGTTCGCCGATGGCGCTGTGCTCGCCCATGGTCAGCAGCCAGGGGTGGACGATGCGGGTGGAGGATCGGGTTCGGCTGGTGGGGGCCAGGCGTGCGCCGAAGCGTCGGAGCCAGAAGCGTCGCCAGGCGTAGGCCCGCGGTGGGCTGGGGCGGAGGAGCAGGGCGTCGACGAGGTACCAGCTAAACCGTCGCAGGTACTCGCCGGGCGTGTAGGGGTAGCCGGCGGTGCGGTCGAGGCGCTGGAAGACGGCGTGCGTCGCGGGCGCCGGGGGGTCGGCGGTGTCGGCGGTGTCGGGCTGTTCGGGGGCGGCCGAGCTCACGCGGGCATCCTATCGCAACGCGGGGTTCCTGCTACGATGCGGGGTCATCGAGAGCCCGCAGAGCCCGGAGCCGCCCGCATGATCGACGTGATGATCATCACGTACAACGAAGCGTTGAACCTGCCGCACTGCCTGAGCGGCCTGCAGGGATGGGTGAACAAGATCTTCGTGATCGACTCGGGCTCGACGGACGGGACGGTCGAGCTGGCGCGGCAGGCGGGGGCGGAGGTGGTGCACCACGACTGGCCGGGGTATGCGCGTCAGAAGAACTGGGGGCTGGACAACCTGCCGTTCGAGTCGCCGTGGGTGCTGATCCTCGACGCCGACGAGGTGGTGACGCCGGAGCTGCGGCGGGAGCTGGAGCGGATCGCGGCGCGGCCGGTGGACGAGGTGCCGGAGAACGGCTTCTTCCTCAACCGCCTGACGTACTTCATGGACCGGCCGATCCGGCACTGTGGCTTCTTCCCGAGCTGGAACCTGAGGCTGCTCAAGCGCGGCCGGGGCCGGTACGAGGACCGGGAGGTGCACGAGCACGTGGTGATCCCCGACCCGGTGGGCTACATCCGCGAGCCGATGCTGCACTGGGACCGTCGCGGGCTCGAGCACTATTTCGCCAAGCACAATCGCTATTCGACCCTGGAAGCGCGGCAACTGTTCCGCGAAACCTTCGCCGGCGGGAGCGTCAGCGGCGAGGCGAACGTCTCGGACGACACGCGACGGCGGCGCTGGCTCAAGCGGCACGTGCTGCCCCGGCTGCCCATGCCCGAGGCCTGGCGGTTCTTCTACATCTACGTGTTCCGGCTGGGTTTTCTCGACGGCCGCGCGGGCTTCGAGTTCTGCAAGCTGATCGCGGTCTACGACTACCTGCTGGTGCTGAAGCTGAGGGAGCTGAAGCGGCGGGCGAAGCGGCGACGCGCCCGGCCGCCGGAGCTGGACTGGCCCGGTCACGCCCTGGCCGTGCCGGAAGGGCAGGAAGGCGGCGGCGGGCCCGCCGGTGGCCTGGCGATCGCAACGGAGGGAAAGCCTGTGCGTGTTTCAAGCCTGAGTGATTCGACCGACCGCGAACGCGCCAACGCGCCATTGACACCCGAGGATTACCTCACCCGCCGGCTCGGCCACCTCGTGACGCCCGGCACGCGCGTGATCATCACCGGCGGGTCCGGGTTCATCGGGACCAACCTCGTCGAGCTTTACCACAGCGCCGGCGCCCGGGTCATCAACATCGACCGCGAACCGCCACGCCACCCGCGCCACCACCCGCTGTGGCGGCCGGTGGACATCCTCGACGCCGACCGGCTCGTCTCCGTCGTCCGCGACTACGACCCCCAGCTCTTCTTCCACCTCGCCGCACGCACCGACCTCGACGAGAAGGCCGGCCTGAGCGGCTACGCCAGCAACATCGAGGGCACGGCCAACATCCTCCGCGCGGTCGAGGGCCTCAACCACCTCGAGCGGCTGATCCTGACCTCCACGCAGCTCGTCTGCCGCCCGGGGTACCAGCCCCGGAGCGAGACCGACTACGCCCCCCACACGCTCTACGGCAAAAGCAAGGTGGAGGGCGAGAAGATCATCCGTGCGTGGGCCAACGCCCCGTGCCCGTGGACCATTGTCCGGCCGACGTCGATCTGGGGCCCCTGGTTCGACGTGCCGTACCGCGACTTCTTCCTCGCCGTGGCCAAGCGGCGATACGTCCACCAGCGCGGCGTGAACCCGCTGCGCAGCTTCGGGTTCGTCGGAAACTGTATTTTTCAGTACGCCTCGTACGTACACGCCAACGAGGCGGCCGTCGACCGACGGACGTTCTACATGGCCGACTACGAGCCCGTTCGGGTCCGCGACTGGGCGAACCTGATCCAGCAGGAGCTGGGGATCCGCCCGCTGCGGGAGATCCCGGTGGGGATCCTGACGGTGCTGGCCAAGGGCGGCGACGTGGCCCAGACCATCGGCTGGAAGGAGCCGCCGCTGACCTCGTTCCGGCTTCGGAACCTGGTGGCGAACAACTATGTCGACATGTCGCCGGTTCGCCAGGTTCTCGGCGAGGAGCCGTACGGCATGACCGAAGCGGTGCGCCTCACCGTGCAGTGGCTCGAGGAGGCCGGGCTCGTCCGCCGCCGGTCGCCGCGTGCCACGCCGACGCCGGTCACGGCCGATCGATCACCCGTGGGCGTATGACCCGCGCCGGGTTCCCCGCCACCACCACGTCCGGCTCGACCGACTTGAGCACCACCGCCCCGGCACCCACCACCACGTTGCGCTCGATCGTCACCCCCGGACCGACGAACGCCCGGCTGGCGATCCACGTCCCGCTGCGGATCGTGATCGGCGCGTGCTGCGGCGCCATCGTCCGGCTGCGGATGTCGTGACCCCCCGCCGCCAGGTACACCTCGTGCGCCAGGGCCACGTGGTCCTCCATCGTGATCGGCGCGATCGAGAGCAACTGCGTCCCGTCGCCGATCCAGCAGTGGTCGCCGACGGTCAGCCGCCACGGGTAGTGCACGAACACGCGCGTGCGGATGACGACGCCACGTCCGATGCGGGCGCCGAACAGACGCAGCCAGGCGCGCTTGATCGCGTACGGCCACGGCATCGCCGTGTCGAAAAACGCCCAACGCACCAGCATCCAGAGGGCTTCGACGGCCCGTGAGCGGCCGCGGTCAAACTGCGAGCCGTCGAACAGATCGAGTCGGATCTCGGACTCAGACATCGGGGCTCCCGAACCGATCGGGCCGGCCACGCCGCGGCCGCGACACGACCCCGGTCCCGTCGGGCTTCGCCCGACGCCGGCTCGGCCCCCCTCCTTCCGCAAGCTGGCCCTCAGGGATTCGAACCCCGACTAACTGGACCAGAACCAGTCGTGCTACCGTTACACCAAGGGCCAGAAGGGGCGACGGGACCCGCCACCCGTCTCGTCGATGCCGTCGCCGAACGCTCCCCCGATCTGCCCCAGGCGGTTGTGTTCGACACGGCCTATCACGCCACGATTCCGGAGCATGCCCGAACCTACGCCCTCCCCCGGACCTTGCGAACAGACATGGGCTTTCGGAAATACGGGTTCCACGGCACAAGCCACAAATTCGTCGTCGAGGAGGCGGCGGACTTCTTGAATATACCGTTGGATGAATTCAACGCCGTGAGCTGCCACCTCGGAAGCGGCGGCGCGAGTCTGTGCGGCGTCGTCAACGGAAAATCCATCGACAACACCATGGGCTACTCCCCCCTTCAGGGGTTGGTCATGAGCACCCGGTGCGGCGATCTCGATCCCGCCGTGAGTCTCACCTTCCTCGCCCTGAACCGGGGCGATCACAAGGGGGTCGAAACCCTCCTCAACAAGAAAAGCGGCGTCCTGGGGCTCTCCGGCGTCTCCGCC
>CAYSIX010000025.1:10422-25733 GCA_964431205.1 uncultured Phycisphaeraceae bacterium | reverse complement strand
GCTCCAATCACCTTCGGGTTATGCGTACTCGGCGAAGAGCAGCCCTCGCCGATCCGCTCCGCTGCCGGCCTCCATCAGCCGCCGTCCGACGGCGATGGCGGTCAGGAACGTGCCCGCCGCCCCGTCGCCGGCCGTGGCCTGGAGCTGGAGGTAGCGCTTGCGCTGCGCCTTGAGGTCGATGCCGAACACGAACAAGCCCGGCGAGCTTGCAGCATCGGGTTTGACCGTCGAATCCTTTACGAGTGATGGCGTGCCGCCCAGCGTGGTGGCGTCCGACTGTTCGTCCGACTCCATCACGCGGAGCTGAGCCATTTCCGCGTCCGCGTCGAACACACCGACGACCTCGATGTAGTCGGCTCCGGGGAAGTCCAGCTTGTCGATGACGTTCGAGGTGAACGCCGCGTCGTCCACGATCGCCGCGGGCGCGATCGCGATCTGCATCTTCGTCTGTTGCAACTCGTTGGCCATATCTACGGCTCCTGCCGTGGTGTTTGTTCAAGGTCCCGAGCCTTGCGGCTCACGCTTCGGCCGAGCGGCTTACGCCGCCGGCTGGGTCAGCAGGCCGACCACCGGCCCGGCCGCGTCGGCCGTGCCGAGCGAGTGGTTGGCGATGGCGTGGCGCTGTGTGCCCAAGACAGCTATTTGCCTCTCTTGGAACTTCACGTGCCGCGACTCTTCGACGGTCAGCTCCTGCCGCCGGCCGCGCGTGCTGGACAGGCGCAGGTCGCCGAACAGGGCCGGGACCTGGCTGTCTCCGCTGGCCTTGGGCATCGACTGCGTGATGCGCACCGGGTGGCCCAGGAACTGGAGCACCGGCCCGCCGGCCAGCTCGCGGATCGTGACGCCGCCCTTGGCCGTCTGGATCGGCGCCATGACCGTCCAGAAGAACGCGTTGCTGCAATACCAGGCCGCGCTCAGCCCTCGATATGCAGGCATTTGGCCAATGACCTTAAGGAAGTCGTCCTCGACCAGGCCATCCCAGCCGTCGCCGGCGTTGCCCGAGCCGAGGATCAGCCCGCCGTTCGCGCCGGGCGTCACCGTGTTGATCGCGATCAGCCGCGTGACGATGCCGGTCATGTCGAGGTCGTCGGGCGTCCCGTCGCCGACGAAGCCGCCGTGGTCGAGGCTCTCGGCGAACGCCTGGGCGATCTCCAGGGCGATCAGCTCGCCGATGGACGCCGCCGCGTCGTCGCCCAGACTGCGCGGGTAGGTCGTGAAAACGGCGAGCTCGTCTGCGTTCAAGTTGATCTGCTCGAAGCCCATCTCGCTCGCGGTGGCCGGCAGGTTCTGCCCCACCTTGTACGCCTTCAGGCCCTTGGTCCGGCGCGAGAAGGTCATCGAGTCCGTGGACATCGGCATCGTGAAAACGTTGGCCGCGTACACGCCAAAATTTTCAATGAGTATCTCGATGCGGGTTGAGTACTCGACCGGGACCAGCGCGCCGCCGGCGTCGGTCGGGTTGCTGCCGTGCGCCCGCTCCAGCACGGCCTTCATCTCGCCGCTGAGAATCTCGGCCGCGCGTGTGTCGTGGCCGACGTTGCGCAGCACGAGCAAACCAAAACATCGGGCGTCATCTTCTGAGTTGAAGACGCCTCTATAGCTGCCGTTGCCGTCCCACTGGGCGCGCCGCACGGCCTTGAGCTTGGCGTCGATCGTCGCCGGCAGGCCGCGGAGCGTCTCTTCGATCTGGGCCACGGCCGCCTTGACCTTGTTGCCCTCTTCGAGCTGTGCCTTCACTTCCTGCATCAGCTCTTTGGTTTCGAGGTCCATCTGTGGCATCTGTGGAATCCTTTCCGCGATCGCTCAGGGCTCGGCCGTCACTTGCCGAGCACTTCCTTCAGCGTCCGCTTGAAGTCGTCGTCGCCGCCCTCATCCGCCGCCGGCCCGCCGGGCGGGTCATCGAGGCCGTCGGGGACATCGCCGTCATCCTCGAACCCGTCTCCACCGTGGCTGCGCGTCGCCTGCGCGATGTCCATCAGCAGGTCGCACAATCGGCCTCCCGGGGCCGGGTCGAGGTGCTTTTCCAGTGCCTTCGCCACCGCGCGGTCCACGCGGGCCTCAAGGTCAGCGTCGGCCGTGCCGGCGTTGCCGAAGCCCGCCGCACGGATGCGCGCCGACGGGTTGGCCGGGATCACCACCACGGAGCATTCGAGCAGCTCCACGTCGGTGAACACGCGCACGCGCTGCGTCCGGCCGTCGATCTTCATCTCCCGCATCTCGTAGGCCCGCGTCATGAAGGCCACGCTGACGGAGCTGAGGTTGCCATCGAGGAAGTCGAGGAAGCATTCCTCGCCGAGCCCCCGCGGCTTGAACCAGGCCTTCCCGATCAGAGCGTTGTTCGCCACGCGCACGTCCCGCCAGTGACCGACGGTCGGCGTGACGCCGCCCATCGCCTCGTAGCTGTGGCCGAAGGGCATCACCGGGTTGCGCATGAACGCGTCGAGCGGCTCGAAGGCACGCGGCTCGACGATCTCGCCCATCCGGTCGATCTCGCCGCTGGACATGACGAAGTCGATCGTCCGCTCGGCCTCGTTGATCGCCTTGCGGTCACAGAACATCCGCGTGTGGCCGATCATGCCGGCGGCGCGCGGCTCGACATCCTTGCGCGTCGGGTCGAGGAACAGGTCGATCTTCGTCAAGAGGTCGTTGCGACCGGGCATGCTTCGGCCTCCGTGCCTTTCGTGGTCGGCGTCGAATCGTCCGTGGTCCGACGCTGGAGCTGCTCGTAGGTCAGGAACCCCTTCGCCGCGTAGCGTGCGATCACGTCGCGGAAGCTGTCCTGCGGGAAGCGGTTCAGCACCGTGCAGCCGCAGTTGATGTCGTGGTCGGGACGGCCCGTGGCCCGCGGGTGCGGGCAGGTCACGCCCTCGCCGGCGATCACGAAGTCCTGCTCAAGCGGGATGGGGTTGTCGCGCGTCTGAAGCTCGGTCTGCTGGTGGCTCGGCCTGCCCGATTCCTTACGCGACCAGAGCCATGCCTTGAGCGGCACGCCCGCCTGACGCCGGCCCTCGTGCGCGGCCTCTTCGACGGCCGCGCCGACCTCGGTCCGGGCGATCGTCTGCGCCCGGCTGAACGAGACGTTGAACTCGCGCGACACGCGCTCGGACAGCTCCGCGACGCTCTGACCCTCGGCGAACCCGTCGGCCAGCGTGCCGGCCAGGCGCCTGCGCAGCGTGACGCTCGGCTCGCTCATGCGGATCAGCCGCCGGCGGAGCTTCCGCTCGACCTCGGCGTCGAAGTCGAAGCTGCCCGGCTTGGCCTGGCCCGTGGCGGCGGCGGCGTCCTGCATCACCTGCTCGCCGCCGAGGCGTTGGGCGTCGCGGATCAGCGGGCCGACGCGGGCCATCAGCTTGCCGTTCTCTTCGAGGATGTCGAAGAGAATCTCGCCGATCAGGTCGCGGCGGTGGTCGGGCGTGAGGCTCTTGCCCTCGATCCGCTCGGCATTTTCATTCAGCCGTGACAGCACGGACCGCTTCAGCGTGGCGAAGTGGTTTCGATAGCGCCCTTTGACCTTGCGCTCGACGCCCGCCCAGCTTTGACGCCAAGCCAACCACAACCTCGCCAGCGTCGCCTCGTTCACGTCGGCCTTCGAGACCGGCGTAACGCCCGCTCGACGCGCGTTTGATTGCCCTTTGCGGGCCGCCGGAAGCTGGCCCGGAAGTCGCGCAGAACGGCCCCTGCCGCGTCCGTCGCCCTCGGTCGGTCCGATAGTCGGCTCAACGGGCTCGGCCCCCGTCGGGTCGTCCAGGCCCGGCAGCGTGTCCTCGCGAACGTCGATGGTCGCGATCGGTTTGTACCACGTGTCGCCCCATGCGTAATCGTCACGCCACGGCAGGTCAAACGCGCGGGTCAGATCGTTCAACGGCACGCCCATACGATGGAAGCGCTCGGCCGTCTCGGCCTGTTCGAGCTGAGCCTTCTGCACGGCCGGAATGCCCGAGCTGTCGAACCAGGCGACGAACCGCTGGCGTCGCCGCACGAGACGCTTCCGCGCGGCCTTGAATCCCGTGCAGCATCGCTGGCGAACATCCGGCGCGCTGCGCGCCGCGTCGCTGACGCTGATCGACCGGTCCGAGTCGAACGACGCCAACACGGCCAGCTCCCATTCCTCGGCGAATCGCGCCCCGAGTGGCTGGATCGTGCGAATCCAGAAGTCCCGGCTTGCCGCGTCGGCGTGGGCGAAGTTCGAATCCTCGAAGAAACCCACGACCGGCGGCGGAACGCCGAACACGGCGCACACGTCGGTGCGGTTCATCTTCCGCAGCGTCGTGAACTCCATGTCCTTGTACGCCGCCTGGAGCGTCTTTACGTCCATGCCGCCCTCCAGGACCAGGTACGTTCGGCGATTCTGGACGCCGGCGTGTCGCTCGTTGATGACCGATCGCAAGTCGTTTCGCTGCGCTTCGGTCATGCTCCCGGGCACGGTCATGACCATGCCCGGTTCGACGTGGTTGTCGAGTGACGCCTCGTTGGCGATGTTGCTCTTCCAGAGCTGGGCGATCTCGGACGCGATCGCGTGGCGCGGCGACAAGCCGTCGTGCGGGTGCCAGGGGTCCTCGAAGTTCGGGTCCAGGATCGTGTGAACGTCCTCGACGGGCAGGAACTGCTCCTGGCCGGAGAGCCTACCCGCGGCGCGGAACCGCCAGCCGATCAGCTCGCCGCTGTTGCGATCGACCTCGGCGGTCATCTGCAACGGGTTGACCGGCACAATCGAGGCGGGTCGCCCAGCGGCGTCCCGATCGATCAGCCAGTGGCAACGGCCGAATAAATCGAAGTAACTCGACGTGGATCGCCAGAACAGCGAGGCCGTCGCGATCGGCGAAGGGCACTCGGCCAGCTCGGCGAGCGGGCCGCTCTCGATGATCTGGTCGCCGGTGGTCGCGATCATCAGCGGCATCATCGCCACGGCCTCGGCCCGAGCGCGAACGCACGCGAAGACGGCAGCCACGCTCGCGTAGCTGTTGCGCGGGCGCGGCCCGACGCTGCTTTGTCCAGACACCTTGCGGAAGTGCTCCACGAGCTGGTCGAGCGACATGCTCTTGCCGCGCACGCGCGACCGTTCGATCTGCCGCCGCCGAAGTGTCGATCCGTTCAACGCCATCGCGTTCAATCCACCACTATCAGCCGGTCTCTGGCCTCGGCCTCGACGCCGCGCTCGATCAACCGCCGCAGCTTCAACCGCAGGTCCAGCTCGCTGCGGCAGTCGCTCCAGTCCACGCCCGCCTCGGCGACGCCCTGGATCACCGCGTTGACGACCAGCCCGCCGTCCGGCTCAAACCGTGACGCCAGGAACAGGCGTTCGGTCGCCCGGGCGGTCTCTTTCGCGCTCGCGTCGCTCAGCCACGACGGCCCGCCTTCACGTCGGCGCAGGTCTCGCCGCGTCGCGAAGCGAACCACGACGGGCCGCAACGAGACGAACATCAGCCCGCCGAGCACGCCATAGCGGCGCACGGCCTCGCGGCAGTCGGCGATCGCTCGTCTGGTTCGGGTGAATGGCGTCCGTGCCACTGGTTGCTCCGTGGTCTTAAGCGTCTCGCTTGAGGTTCTCGATGATCCGAGTGATGACCTGCTCGCACACGGCCTCCATCGCCTCGACCACCTCGGCGGTGTAGCGCTCGGCAAGAGGGATGGCCGATTGCCCGTCAGGCGCTTCGCGGAAGGCGCGACCCACGGCACGGTCCATCTCGGCCTCGGCGTCGGGCGTCAGGCGGCGCGAAACCACCGCGGCCACCGTGTCGCCGACCATCCCGTCGATCACGACCGTGTCGCTCGCCGGGATGTCGCGCATGGACGCCATGGCAAGGCGCCTCGCCTCAGCGAGCACCTCGCGCGCGAAGCCGTCCAGCCCGCCGGCGTCGTGGATGGCCTTGATGTCGTCGATGGTGATCGGCATGCTCGGCGTCCGTGCCCAAGTCCGTTCCCGCGAGGTGACGATGGCATCGACCATCGGCGCTCGCCTGGGCGGCGTCCGCTCTGCGACCGAGTTGGGCGACGTTTACCGAGAGATGAGGCTTACCCGCTATCTTGGCCGCCCTGCTCCTGCTTGTCAAGCTCGTCGATGAGCCGCTGCAGCTCATCGAGTATTTGATCCCCCCGATCCCCCTCCCGATGTTCCTGAGCCGCGGAGGCCAAGTCTGGGTCGTGAAGAATGTCGGTTTTCGAGGCTTGGAACCGAGCCAATTGCCAGCACAGGGCGTGGATTACCTGCAATTCCCGAAGACCCAGAATCCGGGTGAGCGAGGTGATTTCGCGCGCGATTCGTTGCTCAGCAAGGTAGCCGGCCAGGACCCGATAACCTCGGTTGACTGTGGTCTCAACGAGGCGGCGTCCCGTCCATTGCAGTAGGTGGTGAGGGTTGAATTCGTCACGCCCCGGGGCCCGATCGGGCGCATAGTGGATCCAATGGTGGCGAATTACGGCCTCGTTCGTATTAAGGGCGTGAGCGAGGCCGCTGACGGATTCGGATCGGAGCCTTGGCGGGTCCGGCCGCTTGAGCCATTGCGAGATGACCTTGGGGCTGACGCCGACGGCTTTGGCGAGTTCCTTCTGTGAGCGGATGCCCACGAATTCGGCTCTCGCACGTACCCAGCCACCCCATGTGCCATCATCGTCGGGCGTTTTCATAAGTGAAGCATAAATAAGAACCTAGTTCAACGCCACAGCCGCCCGTCTGCACGTTTATAGTCGTTAAACTTCGTAAAGTTCATCTTGACTTGACGTTTCGTCCGACTAATATACCATAACCGCTGCACAAGGTGCATGGAGACTTGGCTGTGCCGATTATGATCCGCGATCGTGAGGTTGAGCAAGCGTTGGATCGTCAGTGTGCTCGCCTGCCGTTCCGCGTGACGAAGGGCCCGCTTGCCAGGGCGATTTTGCGGGAAGCCATCCGCGTTGCCGAGGCCCAGCACGTTGATGTCCTGGACCTGTTTCCTGAGAGCAAGAGGCTGAACGCTCCGCGATCGAGCGGGGCGACGTTTACCGACCCTGCCGGCAAGGCTTGACCGCCCCGGCAGGGTTTTTCACTGCCCGGCCGACGTTCGGCCGGGACGGGTTTCAAAGGAGCGCCGGCGGGCGCGCAAACGCAAGGAGACAGGCATGAGCCAGAGCAACAGCATCATCAACGCGGTCAAGCGGCTGGAGCGGATCGGCGACGAAACCTCGAAGACGAACCAGAAGCTCTTCGACGCGGTGCAGGAGGTGTGCGAGTTCATCCTCACCCAGGCCGATGAGGTCGGGATCGACGGGGACGAAGAGCTGGCGTCGGGCTACGTGCTCCGGCGGAACGGAGGTTACCGCTGGATCGAGGTCAAGCACCGTGACGGGTGGTGCCACGTTGGGGGTGACGCGGAAGACGAGGACGGGCGATGGCTGGACCGGGAGACGGACTTCGACCCGAACACGCAGGTGGCCCGTGAGTTCGCCAGGGCGGTGGCGTCGGGTCTGCTGACAGAGATCGCGGCCAAGCTGGAGCGTGAAGCGCCGCGCAACGCGACGCTGGCGGACGACCTTCGCCGCGAGCTGCCGGCGAAGTCGCAGGTGTAGGCGGGCGCGGCCCCCGCGGGCGCGGGCCCGCGGGGGCCCTTGGATCGTGTCACGGCACGGCGGAAGGCGGATCGATGACGGATCATTCGATCGTATGGCGGGACCGGATCAGGGCGAGCGTGGGGCGCTGGGTCGTCGGCGTGGCGCGCAAGGGGCCGGGCCGCCGGCGGTTCGTCGATCCGTACCTGAGCCGGTCGGCGACGGGCCTGATCGGCCTGGCGTTGTTCGACTCGGCGGCGCTGGCGCAACGGTACATCACGGAGATGGACCTGTCCGGCTGGCGGCCGTGCTATCTCGATTACGCGCTGTTGCACGAGCTGCTGGAGCGGCTGGTCGAGGAGGGATGCGAGAGCACGCTGGTGATGCGTGACCCGCCGTCGGGCTCGCGGCTGCTGAGTCTGCGGTCCGACCACGAGCAGCCGGCTTTGATGCTCGGGGACTTGATGGCGCGACTGGAGCCGCACGCGGGGGCGGATGAGGCGGTCGAGGTCGAGTGGCGGTTGATCTTTTTCGACCGCGACGACCTGGCGGCGGTGCTGGGGGCGCAGGACAAGCGGGTGTCGTCGGCGGGAGCGGCATGAAAAAGCCCCCCCTGGTGCAACCGGTCAAAGTCACTCACCAAGAGGAAGGCACGAGGATGATAGCAAGAGCGACCGAGCAGAAAAAGCGGCGACCCGGCAACGGCCATTCGAAGGGTGATCGACGCCGGGTCGAGCCGCGTCCGGGGCACGATTCTCCCGAGCAGATTGTCGCCGACCCTTTGTACATCGCGGCGTGCGATCTGTTGCGGGCCTGGCTCGCGATCGAGGCGCGGCTTCACGCGCTGGAGATCGACAAGGAGAGCTCGATTCACGAGCACGCCCGTCTCGCGTCCGAGCGTGCTTTCGAGCACGTCGAGCGCGCGATCACGGCCCTATTGGAGCAATCGAACAACGCCCTGGAGCCGTGGCTGGTCCCCGACCAGTACAAGGCGAGCACACGGGATGAAGAGGGCGAGTGATGGGGACGGAAGCTGACATCGCTGCGGCGACGGAGGCGGACCGCCTGGGCGTGACCAAGCGCCAGGTGGAGCTGGCCTGCCAGCGGCTGTGGTGTGTCAACCGCTACCGCGAGATGCGGGGCGCGATGACCCGTCCGAGGCGGGAGTGGCTGCCGCCGTTTCTGCGGACGCTGCGCGAGCGGTGCCCGGGGGTTCGGATCAGCGGGCGGAGTCTTTCTCGCTGGAACCGGCTGGCGGGCGAGCCGGCTCGGGTCGAGCCGCTGATCGACCGGCGAGGTGGGGACCACCTGCCGAGCTGGAGCCCCGAGGCGGTCGAGATGTTCCGGTGTTTGTACCTGCACCCGTCGCGGCCGTCGGCGCGGGCGTGTTGGCGGGCGGTGCGCCAGGAAGCGGACCGCCGGGGTTGGGTGTGGCCGTCGTACTCTGGCGTGCTGCGCGGGATGCACCGGCTCTGCACTGGGCAGGAGCGGATCGAGCGTCGAGGTATGCGGCGGCGTCGTGTGCCGACCGGGCACGGCCGGCGGTGCCGGGTCGAGGAGGTGCCGGCGTGAGCCAGGCGTTGATCGCCAGCATGACGACGGCCGGTCCGCCGCCGCAGGGCGTGGGGTGGATCGACGTGGAGCGGGCGTCGCGTCGGTCGGGGTTGTCGCCGCGTTCGATCCGGCGGCTGTGCGTGGAGCGTTGGGCGTCGTCGGGCCTGGCGCGGCAGGGGTCTGAGGGGGGCAAGGGGCAATGGCTGATCCGGGAAGACGCCGATGAGCGGCTGTCGCGGGTCAGGTCGCCCGAGGCGCTGCCGTTCGACGCCGGCGAGCTGAGCAAGGCCCAGCGTGACGAGCTGGCGCGGCGCAAGCGGGTCGTGGACCAGTGGGAAGCGGCGATCGGCACGGCGAGGCGGATGGGCCGCAGCGAGCGGGAGGCGGTGAAGGTGTTCCTGACCCGACTGGAGGCCGATGAGGGCGTGAAGGTCTCGACGGCCACGCTCTACCGTTGGCGGCGCGAGTACCGGTCGCGGGGCCTGGCGGGTCTGGTCGATCAGCGGTGGCTTAAGCGAGGGCCGGAAGCGGGCGATCCGTTCCTGGACGAGGTGCGGCGTTTGTACCTGCTGCCGGGCAAGCGTCTGTCGATCCGGGTTTGCCACCAGCTCGCCGAGCACAAGGCCGAGGCCGAGGGCTGGGAGGTCCGATCCTACGATCGAAGCCGTCGGCACGTGAACGCGATCCCGCGCGGCGTCGTGGAGTTGCACCGCTACGGGCAGAAGTCGTACGGGGACCGGGCCGAGCCGTTCATCGAGCGGGATTACACGGCGCTGGAGACCAACGACATCTGGGTGTATGACCACTCACCGCTCGACATGTTCATCGAGCACCTGGGCAAGCGCGTGAGGCCGAAGATCACCGTGGCGCAGGACTGCCGCAGCCGGTACATCGTCGGCTGGCAGATCAACGCGCACGAACCGAACAGCGACGTGGTCCTTGAGGTGACGCGGGCCGGGGTGCTCGACTGCGGCGTGCCGCGTGAGGTGTACTTCGACGGCGGCAAGGATTTTCAGAGCCGGGCGCTGGGCGGGCTGAAGCGCGGTGAGCAGACGCCGATCGACCAGCGGCGGATCACCGAGACGCTCAGTCTGCTCGGAGTGACCAAGGTCACCGCGGAGCCGTACAACGCAAGGGCCAAGCCGGTCGAACGCTTTTTCCGCACGGTCGAAGAGCGTTTCGTGGTGCTTTTTGACACCTGGTGTGGGAACCGGCCGGACCGTAAACCAGAGCAGCTCGCCGAGCGGCTCAAGCGCGGGAACCTGCCGACGCTGCAAGAGGTACGGGAGGCGTTTGCCGCGTGGCTGGAGGCCGACTATCACCAGCGACCGCACTTCGGTCAGGGCATGGAGGGGCGCACGCCCGCGTCCGTCTACGCCGAGCACCTGGTTGAGAAGCGTACGGCGTCGCGTGAGCTGTTGGACTTCTACTGTCTGCGGCCCTCGGCCCCGGTGAAGGTAACGAGGAACGGGGTGAGGTTCGACGGCATCACCTATGAGTCGCCGGCGTTGCACGAGCACCTGGGCAAGCGGGTGGTGCTTCGGGTGGACGATCAGGACCGCGGCTCGCACGTGATCGTCTGCGACTTGGAGGGGCGGTTCATCTGCCTGGCCGAGCCGGTGCGCAAGCTGCCGTTCCGCGCCACGAGCCAAGACGTGCGCGAGGCGCAGCGGCAGCGAAAGGCGGTTCGAAAGCAGGCCAAACAGTGGTATGGCGAGACCCGCCCGCGGCTGGCCGAGGACCTGCCGGCGGCGCTGATCCGATCGGCCCAAGAGAAGGCGATTCGCCGGCGTGCCCAAGAGGGCGAGTCACCGTCGCCGGGCCCGACGCTGGTGCCCGTGCGCACGCCGATCGACGATCAGATGCCCAAGCTCCAGGCGGCGCTGCGGCGGAAGGCGGCGCAGGCGTCGCCGCCGACGGAGCCGGAGCCGTCGATCGCCGACTACGCCCACCTGCTCAAACCAAAGCCCAGGAAGGCCGTGGGCGACGATACCGGACTGACGTTGGAGGACGTGTTCCTCAAGGGGCGGCAGCGATGAGCGGACCCGAGCGAGAGGATGAGCGGACCGAGGCCCCGTCGGGCCAGGACCAGAACCAACCGATACGCGCGCTGACGGACCGGTCGCGCGTGATGGGAGGATCAAGGATGATCCGCAGTGCAACGCCCGAACAGGTCACGGACGGCCAAGCCGACACGGTCATCGAGGCCGTCCGTGAGTACATCAACCGAACCCACATCACGCACCGAGAGATCGCGGCGGCGATCGACGTCTCGACCTCGACCGTCTCGGAGGTGCTGCGGCGCAAGTACAAGGGGCGTTGGCAGCCGATCATCATCGCCCTGGACCGCTGGCTCGAAGATGAGCTGAAGCGGGCGGACATGCCCAAGCCGGCGGAGTTTGTCTGGACCTCGGTCGCGACGGAGATCAAGGCGGTGGCCGAGGCCGCGATCCACCTGGGCGGGATCGCCGTCTGCTACGGCGAGCCGGGCATCGGCAAGACGCTGGCGGCCAAGGCCGTCGTGGCTGAGAAGCCCGGTGCGGTGTACTGCTCGATGGAGACGACCAAGGCCACGCCCAGCGGCGTGCTCCACGTGATCCGCGACGCGCTGGACATCCGGGGCCTGCACCGAAACTACATGGCCTCGCGGTTCGTGGCCGACGCGATCCGCATGAAGCTCAAGGGCACTTCCCGTCTGGTGGTGGTGGATCAGGTGCACCGGCTTTGCAACGACCGCAGCGGGGACAAGGGCCTTTATACGCTTTGTGATATCCACGACTCGACCGGCGTACCGATGCTCTGGCTGAGCACGATCGACATGGTGCAGTACCTGGAGCGCAAAGAGGGCCCCGGACGCGAGCCGTTGGCACAGATCAGACGGCGGATCGCCCTCTGGCGTGATCTGCACGAGCGGACCGTCCGGGGCGACGGGTCGCCGGGCGCGAAGCTGTACACAATCGCGGAGATTCGAAAGGTTTTTGCCAAGGGCCAGGTGCGGCTCGCGGACGACGCGGCCCGGTTCCTTTGTGTGCTGGCGAACCTGCCGGGCAACGGCCACCTGGGCGACTGCTCCAACCTGGTCATCATGGCGACGCTGACGAACCCCGATGCGACGGTGCTGGACGCCGAGATGCTCCGGCGGGCGCAGTCGCTGCTGGCCAACCGCCGGTCGCGTGCCGAGCTGGAGCGCCGCTTCGCCGCCGAGACGGGTGAGTCGATGATGTTGAGCAGGGCGGGGTGAGACGATGGCCAAGCGACGCTACAACCTGTCGGATCGTGGGAAGGCGGTGCTCCAGGCGTCGGCCCGATCGTTGGACGGGCTGCACACGGGGCCGAAGACCCGCGAGGGAAAGTTCCGCTCGTCACTCAACGCCATGCGGACGGGTGATCGGGGTCGCCTTGGAGAATTGAATCTGGCGGTTGAGCGGGCCGTGTCGCGGGTGTATGCGGCCCGCGATTGGCGGTCCCGAAACAAGGCGCAGCGTTCGTTGGAGCGCGCTCTGGTCCAGCGTCGCCAGTACGTCAAGCGTCTACGCCAAGCGGGCTGGAAGGTGACTGCCGAACGGGTCGCCCAGGTGAGCCTTATCAAGTACCGAGTCGCTGGCCGGGCGGGCGAGACCGAGACATGACGGGGCCTGACGACGGGTGCTGAAAGGCGCCTGTCGAGGTTGGGTCGAAGCGTGTTTGAGCCGCCTTCGACCGACAATCGAGGATCGTCTTTTCGAAGCGCCTCCAGGCGGGGCGCTGAGGGTACGCGCGAAGGGCCGTTCTCAAGTAGGTGCGCAAAATTCTCAAGTAGGTTGCCGAACTACACCGGCGTGTCGTGGGGGCATGGTCGGAGGGGGTCGATAGTTGACAATGAGTCTCAGTTACGGAAGGATGAGAGGCGGTTTCGCAGTGGGAACCGCCGTCTGGCTTGGTTTGTTGGGGCGACCGCACAGGGAAAGGAGCGTAAATGATTATCAGAACAATGATTAAGTGGTTTCGAGGCGAGAGTGAAGGCCGGGAGCGTCCGGTCGCCGCGAGGCGCGCGGCGGGGGCGTCGCCGCTCGGGGCCGGGCTGGTGATGACATTCGCGATCTCGGCGCTGCTGACGCCGGCCGGGTCGGCGGCGGCCGAGGAGCTGGTGCTCTATTCCGGGCGGTCCAAGAGCCTGGTGCAGCCGATCATCGAACGGTTTACGCAGGAAACCGGCATCGAGGTGCGAGTCAAGTACGGCGGGACGTCGCAGCTCGCGGTGGCGCTGATGGCCGAGGGCGAGCGGAGCCCGGCCGACGTGTTCTGGGCCCAGGACGCCGGCGCGCTGGGGGCGTTGGACGACGCCGGGCTGCTGGCGCCGCTGCCCGATGGCGTGGCCGAAGCGGTGGACCCGCTGTTCGCTCACGGCGGAGGCCGGTGGGTGCCCACGTCCGGGCGTTTGCGCACGCTGGCCTACGCGCCGTCGCGCGTGGACGAGTCCGAGCTGCCCGACAGCGTGTTCGACCTGACCGATCCGAAGTACGCCGGCCGGGTGGCGTGGGCGCCGACCAACGCGTCGTTCCAGGCGTTCGTCACCGCGATGCGTCAGGTGCACGGGGATGAGAAGACGCTGGCCTGGCTCGAGGGCATGCGTGAGAACTCGGTGCGGGCGTACGCGAACAACACGTCGATCATCCGCGCGATCGCCTCGGGCGAGGCGGACCTGGGCCTGCCGAACCATTACTACCTGCTGCGGTTCAAGAAGAGCGACGGTGCCTACCCGGTAGAGCAGACGCTGTTCGAGGCCGGCGACGTGGGCAACCTCTTGAACGTCGCCGGGGTGGCGAAGCTCAAGACCAGCCGGAACGAGTCGGCGGCGGAGCGGTTCATCCGGTTCCTGCTCTCGCCGGTGGCGCAGCAGTACTTCGCGTCGGAGACGATGGAGTACCCGGTGACCGAGGACGTGATCGCGCCGCGGTCGCTGCTGGGGCCGGAGCAGCTTCGTGAGCGGTCGCCGCAGGTGGACCTGGAGCGTCTGGACGATCTGGAGGGGACGCTGGCGCTGCTGAAGGAGGCGGGTCTGCTATAGGCGAGGCGATCGGGACACGTCGGCCGCCGTGGTGGCTGGTGATCCCGGCGGTGGCGAGCGCGGCGGGGGTGCTGCTGCCGCTGGGGTACCTGGTGGTGCGCGCGTGCGAGGCGGAGCCGCAGGAGCTGGCGGCGACGGTGCTGCGCTGGCGGAACGTGCAACTGCTGGTCAACACGCTGGGGCTGACGGCGGGGGTGCTGGCGGTCACGACGGCGGTGGCGCTGCCGACGGCGTGGCTGACGGCGCGGTGCGACGCGCCGCTGCGGGGGCTGTTCACGCTGGCGACGGTGCTGCCGCTGGCGCTGCCGGGGTACCTGATGGCCTACACGCTGCTGTCGCTGGGCGGCAACGTCGGGGTGATCGCGAAGCTGACGGGTCACGCGGCGCCCGTGCTCTCGGGTTATACCGGGGCGCTGGTGGCGTTGAGCCTGTACAACTACCCGTACATGGTGCTGAACCTGCGCGCGGCGCTGCACGAGCTGGACCCGCACCTGGAGGAGATGGCGCGGGCGCTGGGGCATCGGCCGGGCCGGGCGTTCTTCACGGTGGTGCTGCCGCAGTTGCGACCGGCGTTGCTGGCCGGCGGGCTGCTGGTGGGCCTGCACGTGATCACGGACTTCGGCGTGGTGAGCCTGATGAACTACGAGACGTTCAGCTACGCGTTGTACCTGCAATACGAGGTGTTCGACACGGTGTACGCGGCGTGGCTGGCGTTGATGCTCATGGGCGTGGCGGGCGTGTTCGTGGGGGCGGAGCTCTGGCTGCTGCGTGGGGTGCGGGTGGATCGGGCGGGGGTGTTTCTGGCGCGGCCCCGGCAGGCGGTGTCGCTGGGCCGATGGCGTTGGCCGGCGGCGGGGGCGCTGGGGCTGCTGGTGTTTCTGAGCGTGCTGACGCCGGCGGGGACGATCCTGTACCAGGCGGCGCAGGCGGACTGGGGCGGGCTGCGGACGGACCTGGTGCGATCGATGTGGGACTCGCTGGCGGCGTCGGCGCCGGCGGCGGTGCTGGCGACGATGCTGGCCGTGCCGATCGCCTACATGGCGCGGCATTACCCGTCGAAGCGGACCCTGGCGTACGAGCGGCTGAGCTACCTGGGCTACGCGACGCCCTCGCTCGCGTTCGCGCTGGGCCTGCTGGTGATGTCGCTGAAGGTGGACGAGCTGCTGGTCGAGCCCGGCGGGACGCT
>CAYSIX010000025.1:1754-10412 GCA_964431205.1 uncultured Phycisphaeraceae bacterium | reverse complement strand
GCTGGTTTATCAGTCGTTGTCGGTGCTGGTGTACGCCTACGCGTTGCACTTTCTGGCCGAGGCGGTGGGCCCGGTGCGTGCGGCGCTGTTTCAGAGCAGCCCGCGGCTGGAGGAGGCGGCGCGGTCCCTGGGCCGATCGCGGCTGACCGCGTTCGTGCGGGTGACGCTGCCGCTGCTGAAGCAGGGGCTGGTCGTGAGCCTGGCGCTGGTGTTCCTGTCGGCGATGAAGGAGCTGCCGCTGACGTTCCTGCTGGCGCCGCTGGGCTTCGGGACGCTGGCGACGAACGTGTGGACTTACTCGCACGAGGCGAACTTCGTGGACGCGGCGCCGTTCGCCCTGCTGATCATGGCGGTCTCCTCGGCGTTCGTGGGCGTGCTACTGTATGGGGCGAGGAAGCGGACATGAGCGGGCATCGGCTGTGTGTGGAGCACCTGACCAAGACGTTCGCGGGCTGTGATCGGCCGGTGATCGAGGACGTGTCGTTCTGCGTCGAGCCGGGGCAGGTGCTGGCGGTGATCGGCCCGTCGGGCTGCGGGAAGACGACGACGCTGCGGTGCATCATGGGCTTCGAGCGTCCGGAGCGCGGGATCGTGCGGCACGACGGGCGGGTGCTGCAGGACAAGGGTGTGTTCCTGCCTCCGGAGCAGCGCGGCATCGGGTTCGTGTTCCAGGATTACGCGTTGTTCCCGCACCTGACGGCGGTGCGGAACGTGATGTTCGGCGTGCGGGGGGTGCCGCGTCGGCGTCGGCGTCAGATCGCCACCGAGGCGCTGTGGATGGTCGGGTTGATGGGCTACGAGGACCGTCGCCCACACGATCTGTCCGGCGGGCAGCAGCAGCGGGTGGCGCTGGCGCGGGCGATCGCCGCCGGCTCGCGCGTGATCCTCATGGACGAGCCGTTCAGCAGCCTCGACCCGGAGCTGCGCCTGGCGACGCGAAAGGAAGTGCGGCTGCTGGCCGAGCGCGCCGGGCTGGCGATCGTGCTGGTCACGCACGACCAGGAGGAGGCGCTGTCGACGGCGGACGTGCTCGCCGTGATGCAGGAGGGCAGGATCGTTCAGAAGGGTGAGCCGGAGCGGGTGTACACGCAACCACGAACAGCGTTCGTGGCGCAGTTTCTTGGTCGCACGAATTTGATCCGTGCCGAGGCGACGGGCACCGAGGCGCGGACGCCGCTGGGACCGATGGTGCTCGCCGCGCCGACGCGTGGCGAAGTGATGCTCTCGATTCGCCCGGAACACCTGGCACTGCGGCGCGTGGGCGAGGGTGAGGTTGACGAGGCCGACAACGGGGAGGCGCCGCTGGGCACGATCACGGAGCGTGAGTTCAAGGGCCACGACATCACGTTCACGGTGCGGGTCGGCCGGCGTGAGTTTGTGGCCCAGACCGATCACCGCGCGACGTTTCGAGTCGGTGAAACGGTCAGGCTGTCGGCTTCGACGCCCGCGGCGGTGGTCGAAGCGACCGAAGCGCCCTGACCGGAGTCGCCGGCGCTCGCCGCCGGGGGCGAGGGTTGGCAAAGTTTTTACACCGCGCCGTCGTGCGCTTTGCGAAACGTCCGCGGCGCGGTATTCTCAGGCTTCGGAAGAAGTTGGGCCTGCACCCGCGATGGCCAGAGCGGGGACGCATTTCATGAACCAGAGGGGGCGCATCGAGGCGACCCTTCGCAGGCAAGGCTTTGGAAGGCATGTCCAATTACACACGGACGGGATGGATCCTCGCGGTCGTGTCAGCGATCGCGCTGACGTCGGGTGTGGCGAGCGCGTCGCCGCGGTCGCGTGGGCTGGTCCGCCAGGGTGCCGAAGCGCTGGCCCGCGGGGAGTTCGACCCGGCGCTGCAGCGGTTTCGCGAGGCGGCCCACGCCGACCCCAACGACGCGCAGGCGGTCTTCTTTCAGGGCGTGGCGCTGAATCGGCTGGGTCGGTCGGGCGAGGCGGTCGAGACGCTGCGTCGTGCCGAAGCCATGGGCTCGACCCACGCGGACCTGGACTTCGAGCTGGGCTGGGCGCTGCTGCGGACCGGCGAGCCCGAGGCGGCGATCGAGCGCCTGCTACGGTATGAACAGAATCATCCGGGCCGCGGCCAGACCAGCGAGTTTCTCGGCCGTGCGTACCTGGCCACGGGCGACCTCGACGCCGCGGAGCGCGAGCTGAACCGCGCCATCGAGCGGGACCCGAGCCTCGAGCCGACCGCCTCGCTCGCCCTGGCGTCGGTCGCGTCGCGTCGCGGCGACGAACGCGCCGCCCGACGGCGGCTCGCCTCCATCTCACGCCGGGCGCCTCAGTCCCCGCTCGGCTCGGTCCTGCGACGCTACGGCCTCGAACAGCCCACGCCCCTGCCCACCGCCGACAAACCCTGGCGCCTCTCGCTGTCCGTCGGCGCCGGGTGGAACGACAACGTCGTCGCGGTACCCGACGGCGCCGCCCTCCCCGCCGACATCACCGATCGTGGCTCCGCATTCGGTGCCTTCGGCGCAGACTTTGCCTACGAGGTCTTCCGCACCGAGGACGACATCGTCACCCTCGGCTACCTCTTCGCCTCCACCATTTACGAAGACTCGCTCGACGAGGCCGACCTGCTCGATCATTACTGGTACGCCGACTACCAGCGACGCCTCACCGAAGACTGGTTCGCCTCCATGCGCATCAGCAACCAGTACACCAACATCGGCGGCAACAGCTTCCGAAACGCCGTCACCCTCCGCCCGGCCGTCTCCCATCGCTTCTGCGACTGGTTCACCGCCGAGCTCGCCTATGCGTTCTCGACCAACGAATACTTCTTCCCCACCTCCGCCGCCGCCGACCGCGACGGCGAGACCCACGCCATCGCCATCACCGGCTACTTCTCCATCCCCGAGACCGAGCTGACCGGACGCGTCGGCTACTCGCACGGGTTCTACGCCACCGACGGCTCCGACTTCGACAAGGACTCCGACACCGTCTTCATCGGCCTCGCGCACCCGCTGCCCTGGGACTTCCACCTCTCCGTCTACTACAGCCACGTCTTCGACGACTACGACAACCCCAACAGCTTCTCCGAGGCCGGGGTCACCCGCGACGACGACATCGACGCCGTCAGCGTCGAGCTGACCCGGCCCGTCCCGTTCTTCGGCGACCTCAACGCCCGCGCCTACTTCCGCTACGACTACATCAACGACGACTCGAACATCGCCGAGTTCGATTACGAGCAGAACATCTACAGCTTCGGCATGACCGTGGACTTCTGAACCCTCGAGTGGGAGGTCTGACATGCGATCTGCTTCGATCCAACGGCTCCGATGGGTGGTGACGCTGGCCGCGCTCGGTCTGCTGAGCTCCCCCGCCTCGGCCAACCCGCGATGCGAGCATCTGGGCAACGACGTGATCTGTCCCGATGGCGTGCCCGCCGGGTCGGTCAGCTTCCAGTTCATCCCCGGCGGGATCCAGTGGCAGACGCCCGACAACAACTTCGTCAACTCCAGCGGGCAGAACCCCGCGCCGTTCGTTCCGTGTCCGCCGGGCATGGAACAGAATGGCTCGATCGATCGCGCGTTCGAGCGGATCGGCCTGACGCACGACAACCCCGAGTTCCCCTCGGAGATGGGGCCGCCAGACTTCAGCGTGGGCCTGTACCTGTTCTCGGGGGCCGGCCTGGCCGACATCCTCAGCGGTCAGGGCCTGCCGCCGGAGGTCCTTGACTTTATCGGGTCCGGTGGATCAGCGAGCCCGTTCGGACCGGATTTCCCATTCGGCCCCGGCGGCCCCGTGGGCCCCAACGGGGCGCCGACCCCCACAGGCGAGGCGCTGTCCTCCCCGGTCGTGACCACGACGCTGAACCCCGGCAGCACGCCGATCCTTTCGCCCGCCGATCGGATCCGTGAAAACGCAAACTGGTCAGATGTCTGGGCGGACTTCGATCGCAACGCGGCGGACGGGTGGCGCAAGGACGCCGAGAACCGCCGACGCCAGGCCGAGGAGTACCGCAAGCTGGCGCGCAACGCCCGCGAGTACGCCGACGAGGCAAGCGACCCGGAAGACGCCGACGACTGGCGGGAACGGGCCGAGGAGCACGAGCGAAACGCCGAGCGGCTCGAGGAGGGTGCCGATCGCTCCGCGGATCGGGCCGAGGAGTACGAAGACAAGGCCGAGCAGCACGAGCAGGACGCCGAGACGGCGCGGGAAGAGGCCGAACGGCTCGAGCGCGAGTGGGAGGAGGCGCAGCGGGAGTTCGAGCAGCAGCAGCGTGAGGAGGCCGAGCGTCGCGCCGAGGCCGAGCGAGAGCGACAGGCGCGCGAGGAGGCCGAGCGTGAGCGTCAGCGTGTCGAACGGCTGCGCAACATGACCCAGGAAGAGGCCAGGGCCGAGGGCGTGCTCGATGAGTGGCGAGAGCAGGACCTCAAGGACGCGCAGGAGCGTTATGAGAAGATCCAGGACCTCAAGGAGCGTGAGCGTCAGTTCTTCGAGGAGCAGGAGCAGCGGCGCGCCCGCGAGGCCGCCGAGCGTCAGCGCCGATACGAGGACATGCTCGAACGGGAGAAGCAATACTTTCAGGAGCAGGAACAGCGGGCCCGTGAGGCGGCGCAACGCGAGCAGGCTGAGCAGGAGCGCCGGGCCGCGATGAACTCACGGATGAACTGGGCGCAGTTCAACAACATCCGCGGCAAGGCGCAGGGCTACGTCATCTCATTGGGGGAGCAGGCCGACGTCCTGCCGCAGCAGACCGGCCGCGTGCTCGGCGGGGTCAACAAGGTCAACAGCATCCGCAAGTTCGGCAACGCGGCGCAGGAGGTCGTGGACGAGGGCCTGACCCGCAGCCAGATCCTCGAACAGATGATCGAGTCCGACGACTTCGATCCCGAGGCGTTCCAGCGGGCACAGAACGAACTGTTTTTCGACAGCGCGGGCAAGCTCGTCGGCGCCGCGCCGCTGCCGACACCGTGACCGCTTCCACGACACCGCGGACCTGAGATCCGAGACGATCCCGAACGAAGGGAGTTTCCGATGAAGCGATGGCGACTGGTGCTGATGATCGTGGCCGGGCTGCTGCTCAGCCCAACCGCCCGCGCCCAGGAGCTGGGGGACGTGCTGGCCGACCCCGCCTTCCAGAAGGCGTTTGAGGGTGAGCCGATTGACGCGAAGTTCATCGGCGCGGCCCTGGTGTACCTCGACTATCAGCGGTACCACGACGCGATCGCGTTGCTCGAGGTGCTCGTGCGTCAGTCCCAGCACGACGAGAACGCACAGGTGTGGCAGGTGCTGGCGCACGCGTACAACCGCACGGGCGAGGCCGAGCGCGCGATGGAGGCGGCGAAGATTGCGCTGCTGCTGGACCCGGCGAACCGGGCGGCGCAGCTCGAGCGTGGGATCGCGGCGGTGGCGCTGCGTCAGCCGGACCGGGCGGTCGCGGACCTGCGTGATTATCTTTCGCCGGCGTCGACCGACGCCGAGGCGCACTACCACCTGGGCATGGCGCTGCGTCAGCGGGGTGATTTCCCCGAAGCCCGGCGGCATCTGGAACGGGCGCGCGAGCTGAACCCGCTGATGGCGTTGCCGGTGACGTACCAGCTCGCGGCGATCGACCGGGCGGAGGGCCGGTACGAGCCGGCGGGCCGCAGCCTGGCGTCGCTGCACGCGGCGGTGCGCGAGGTGGACGCGTGGTGGGTCGATCCGCTGGGAGACGAGGCGGTCGGGACGCTGGCCGTGCCGCTGTCGCGTGAGCTGGCCGAGGCGGTGCACGAGGCGGACGCCGCGGCGTCGCTTGCGAACCTGCCGGCGGTGGAACCGACGCCGTAGCACGCACCGCGTTGTTGTGCTCGTCGCCCCAAGCCGGGACGAAGCGCAACACACGGAGCCGCGATGCAATGCGGACGGGTGCGCGTGCGTAAGGCTGACGCCGCGCGTGTGTTCCACGCCCGGTGTCCGCGGGCTTCGCGGATCCGCTGCGGTGCCCGGGTAGGCGCCCAGGCCGGTACGGAGCGCCGCGAAGGGACGGATCCGGCTTGTCATCGGGCGCGCGCCCGTCAGGCGAACGTTCTTCGTCGGCGTCGCACGACCGCCGCAGCGAGCAGCATGACGAGCGTTGCCGGCTCGGGGATCGCGGCCTCCACGCCCGTGCCGAAGTTGATCTGCCAGATGCCCAGGTCGAAGGCGTCGACGTCGTTGTCCATGTCGAAGTCGGCCGAGAGCCCCTCGCCGGTCATGCCGAACTGGGTCTGCCAGAGGCCGAGGTCGAAGGCGTCCACGTCACCGTCGCCGTCGGCGTCGCCGGGGACCTTCATGCCGGGGACAGCGAAGCCGCTGCGCACGATGGCCTCGAAGCGGCCGAAAGTGTCGCTCTCCGGGTCGAGGTCCAGCGTGGCCTGGTACGAGATGGGGATCATGATGGGTTCGAGCGTGGAAGCCGGGCTCACGGCGGCGCCGTTGGCCGGTCGCTCAAAGTTGGCGATGACACCCAGATCGCCGTAGAACACGGCAATATTGGATTGCTCGTAAGTTTTCATGAGGCCGAAGGGCGGCACGGCGGGGTCCTGGGTGATCTCGAGGTAGGCCTCGGGCAGGATGCCGGGCAGGAACGGGTCGAGCGTCTGTGTCAGGCCGGAGATGTCGGTCTGATAGCCGGCGTGTTCGCCGTCGATGTCCTGTAGGGCAAAGATGCCGATGAAACCGCCCATGGCTGTGACAGCATCCTTGTCGGTGATCACCTCGCCGACGCCGGGAACGAAGGTGCTGTCCTCGAACTCGATCAGGTTATTGAGGCTCAGGGGCAGGGTGAGGCCCGGAGCTTCGGCGCGTATGGCGGTGGCCTGTGAAGGAAAGTCGCCGAAAGTGAGGCGGGTGATCTCGACGACGCCGTTGTCGAGCACGTCGATGAACTCCTCGCCGATCTTCATACCGTCCTCGAACACGCTGACGCGCATGGAGGTGCCGACGCCGCCGGCCTGGAGGTTGATGACCTCGGGCCGGCCGGCGACGAGCGGA
Source organism: uncultured Phycisphaeraceae bacterium (assembly GCA_964431205.1). Lineage (GTDB taxonomy): Bacteria > Planctomycetota > Phycisphaerae > Phycisphaerales > Phycisphaeraceae > CAYSIX01. The sequence goes on along the minus strand of CAYSIX010000025.1, from coordinate 3,455 downwards.
ACGGTGTTGATGCCGTTGGCGTCCTCAAACTCGGCAATGTAGGAGCTGCCGGGGAGGCCGTCGAAGACATTGGTGCCGACTTTGATGCTGTCCCCGGCGCGGACGGGGGCGCGGGTGCCGTGGATGGCGGCGAACGGGTCCTGACCGATCGCGTCGCCCGGCGTGGTCAGCAGCCAGGCGGTGGTCAGGGCGAACGCGGCCGACCACGACCACCGCCCGTGACAAGTGAGATGCGCGTCGAGCATGACCTTTCTCCTTTCTGTGGTCACCCGCGTTGGGCCGCCGGGCCCCGACCAGAGATGAACGGCGCGGGTTCCCGATGATCGAGCTTACCGCGGGTCGGCCCGCTGTCTATTGGGAGAAAGTCCTATTCGTGAAGTTGATCCATCGGCGATGGAGGGCGGAGCGTGGCGGCGCGATGCGGGCGACGCGGCTGCGCCGCCACGCGCCGCGTTGAGCGCATGCCGAGACAGGCTCTCAGGGCGGTCGCGCCGGTCCGCTCAGAAGTCGAACACCAGCGCGCCGTAGTACCGAAAGTCGTTGTGGTCGGAATCGTCGTCGGTCTCGGACTGGTACTCGTGCTCGATGCCGAACTTGAGGCTCAGCCCGTCGGCCCGGTCGATCTTGATGCTCCATTCGGCGCCGGAGAGCGATCGGTACCGGCCGACGTCGCCGAGGTCGGGGAACACGGTCGCGTGCGCGGTGAGCTTCTGCCGCTCGCTGATGTTCCAGATGACCTCGGTGCCGGCGAGCCCTTCGGGGGTGACCCGGTCGTCGGCCTCGCCGCCGAACTCACCCAGAACACCCACACCGGCGCGGGCCCGCCACTTGAGCTCTTCCGTGTTGATGATCTCGTAGCCGGGGCCCATGTGCGCCGAAATACGGTGACGCCAGTCCTCGAACTGGTCCCAGTCGTAGCGGGCCCTGGCGAACCAGAACCACGGCGAGTTGGGGTACTTCCAGTCTTTAAGAATCGACGCGTAGAATTCGTTGTCGGTCGTCTCACCCTCGCTCGTGGAGAGGAAGTACCGGGCGTCGAACTCCCAGCGGTCGCGTTCGTCCTCGAAGTCCGCGAAGACGGCGGCAAAGATGTCGGTTTCTTCGGTGTTGCCCGACTTGCCGCTGAAGCCCAGCTCGACTCCCTTGTTCCAGCCGCGGAGGAAGCTCGTGCCGAACATCCCCGCGTTGTCTTCGGGTTCCGGCTCCTCCGGCGCGGGCGGAGTCGGGGCGGCGACCTCGGCGGCCGCGGTTTCCGGTCCCGGTTCGGGCGCCGCCTCGGTCTCTGGTTCAGGCGCCGGCTCCACCTGCGGCGCCGCCCCCACGAACACCGACGAGATCTGGTCCGCCGGCACGGTCAGGGCTCCGAGCACCGGGTGCTCGATCACCGTCGCCTCATCGGTCTGTTTGAGGATCGTGCCGCTGATCCGATCGCCGTTGGTCAGGATCAGGACGTCGCCCCACGCGGCGCCCGGCCCCAGCGCCGTCAGCCCCAAAACGAGCCCCACCGCCACCCCGATGCGTTCGATTGGTTTCACTTTGCCACTCCCGATCGATCAGGAAAAACACCTAGTGCCTGCGTCACTGTACCAGCGCCGATGAGGCTGTCCAGCGGTCACGGTGAGGCGTGTGAGGCGTGCGATGCGGGCGGAAACGCCGCATAATGAGGCCATGACACGACCGATCATGCTGAGCACGTGGAGC
>CAYSIX010000025.1:0-1744 GCA_964431205.1 uncultured Phycisphaeraceae bacterium | reverse complement strand
GGGCGGCTGGCGAACGAGGCGGGCTGGGCCGTGCTGCGGGACGACGCGGGCGCGAGCCTGGACGCGGTGGAGCGGGGCTGCCGGGCGTGCGAGGCCGACGCATCGGTGACGTCGGTGGGCTACGGGTCGTACCCGGAGCGTTCGGGGCAGGTGTCGCTGGACGCGTTGATCATGCGCTCGCCGAGGCCGGGCGAGCGTGGGGGGGTGTGCTACGTGAGGCGGTTCGTGCACGCGGTCAGCATCGCGCGGCTGGTGATGGAACAGACCGAGCACGCGCTGCTGGCCGGCGAAGGCGCCGAGCGGCTGGCCGAGGCGAGCGGGATGAAGCCGACGGTGCTGGTCAATCAGGCGGGGCGTGAGGCGCTGGAGCGATGGCGGGCGAAGGTCGGTGAGCAGGCGGCGTGCGGCGCGTTCGGCGGCCCGACGCCGGGCGTGCTGGCCAACATCGAGGAGCTGCGCCCTGGCCCGGGCGAGGGGCGCGATGCGGGAACGTCGCCCCGCGATCCGGAGACCGAGCCGCACAACCGGACCCACGACACGATCGGCTGCCTGGCGCTGGATCGGCGCAACGTGCTGGCCGGGGCGGTCTCGACCAGCGGGACGGCGTTCAAGGCCGCCGGCCGCGTGGGCGACTCGCCGAACATGGGCCACGGGCTCTACGTCGAGCCCGGCGTGGGCGCCGCGGTCTGCACCGGTACGGGCGAGCTGATGATGGGCGTCTGCGCCAGCTTCCTGGCCGTCGAGCGCATGCGCCACGGGCTGAACCCGCTCGACGCGGCCGTGAGCGTGCTCGAACGCATCCGCGACACGTACGAGCTGCATCCGCAGCACCAGTGCGGGATCATCACGCTCGCGCCCGACGGCGCGTGGAGCAGCGCGGCCCTGCGACCGGGCTATCGCACGGCCGTGCGCACCGAGCACCGCGACGAGCTGGTCGAGCCGTCTTTCGTGCTGGTGGATGATTGACGCGGTTTCGGGTTGGACAGGATAACGGGATGGTCCGGATCAACCGGATGAATTCAATCTCTTGTATTCAAGCTTACCGATCGTCGCGGGCATTCGAAACGAAATGGCGCATTGGAGGCCGTGACAGGAGCCCGTTGGTCGGTTTGAGTCTTTTATCCGGTGGATCCGGTCGATCCTGTTATCCTGTCCGACCGATCGGCTCAAACCTTCGCCGGCTCGTGGCGCGGCGCCGGCAGCCAGCGGGTGCTGACCTGCTCGCGGGTGGCGTCGGGGTGGGCGTGACGGATGGCGGCGGCGACGAGGCCCATGAACATCGGCTGGGGACGCAGCGGGCGGCTGGTCAGCTCCGGGTGAAACTGAGCGCCGAGGAAGAACGCGTGGCCGGGCAGCTCGAGGACCTGCATGATCGGCTGCTCGGGGTGCCGGCCGGAGAAGACCAGGCCGTGCTCGCGGAGCGTGTCGAGGTACTTCGGGTCCACCTCGTAGCGGTGGCGGAAGCGTTGGCGGGTGAGGAAGGCGGTGGTGGGATCCGGTGCTTGGCTGCGCTCAGCACTCGGCTTGAAGAGGAAGGCGGCGAGGGTGCGGGGCTCGACGAGCACGTCCTTGCCGCCGAGGCGCATGTTCCCGCCGAGGCCCTCGATCTTCTTCTGCTCGGGCAGGATGTCGATGACGGGGTGCGGGGTGTCGGGGTCGAACTCGGTGGAGCTGGCGTGCTCGAGGCCGCAGACGTTGCGGGCGAACTCGATGACGGCCATCTGGAAGCCCAGGCAGATGCCCA
>CAYSIX010000024.1:0-26063 GCA_964431205.1 uncultured Phycisphaeraceae bacterium | reverse complement strand
GACGACTGGGCCGCCGTCGATCAACGGTTGGCCGATCGAGAGATCAGCCGTGAGACGTTCTCCTTGCATCTGCTGCGAGGGGAGGCGGCGCAGCGAGTCGGTCGGGCCGGACGCGCGACCGAGGCCTTTGAAGCGGCCGCGGCCGTTGCGGTCAGGCCGGAGGACCAGCGATTCGCGCTCTGGAAAGCGATCGAAGCGGCGCGTGAGGCGGGATCGCTCCGCGAGCTGACCGACCGCTGGGTGGACGACCAGTTCACGGCCGATCGGCTCCTGCCGCTGTTGATGCTGCTGCGGGAGCAGGACCGAGTGGATCGCGCTTTGGAGGTGCACGACGCGGCGTTGACGTCTCCGGACGCCGGGCTGCGCGACGTCGCGGCTTCCGAGCCGGTCCGTCGCGAGGTGATCGGTCTGCTGGTCGGAGCCGGTCGATCGGAGGACGCGGTGCGGCGGATCCGGCGTATGGCGGACGGTGGTGGCCCGTCGGCGGCCCGCTGGCAGGCCGAGGCGGCGCGCCTGCTCCTGCTTCGTGGCGATCGATCGAGCGCGGTCGCGTGGTTCGAGCGTCTGATCCGTGACGCCGAAGACGCGAGTGTCCTGTTTGACCTGGCGGATCGGGCTCGAGCGTTGGCACTCGCGGATGTGGCACAGGCCGCGGTGGATCGCGCCGCAGCGATCGACGGCACGGCGAGGTTCCTGGCGCTGCTGTGGCGTGTCGAGTATGCGTTGGACCACGGAGATCGTGAAGAAGCGGAGCGGCTTCTGGGCGAGGCCGGTGCCGAGCCATGGTCGGTGTCACAGCTTCAGGAGCTGGCGCGGGCGTTCGAGCGATTTGGCCTGTGGGGCGAGGCGGCGAAGCGCTGGCGGGACGTGTACGAGCGAGCGTCTGACCCGACGGACGCGGCGGGGCAACTGGCGTGGGTGCTCGAGCGACTCGGCCGACTCGACAAGGCGTTGACGGTCTGGCGCGAGGTCTGGTCCGGCGCCACTTCGGCGGCGACACGGCAGCGCGCCCAGGAACGCGTGCTCGATCTGGCGGCCAAGACCGCGTCGCTGGCCGACCTCGCCATCGAGCTGGAGGATCGCGTCGCGAGCGGTGAGGCAGACGACCGGGAGCTGACGCTGCTGATCGAGTTGTACACGCGCGTGCAGGATTCGGTTTCGGCCGCTGAACTGCTGCAGACGTTCGCGCAGCGCACCGGCCGGGAGGTCGACGCGTTGCGACGCCTGGCGGAGGTGTACCTGCGAACGGATCGGTTGGCGTCGTGCGACCGCGTGTTGGCCCGGTTGACCGAACTCGACCCGGGAAACGCCGTGGACTATGTGCAGCAGCGTGCCGTGTTGGCGGCAGAGCGTGGTCGTCGCGTGGACGCCGAGCGTGCGATCGCGCGAATGCGGGAGCTGGCGGGGGACCCGGTCAGCGCCGACGAGCTGGCCGCGGGCGTGTATGGGCTATTGGGCGATCCTGACGAAGCGGCGCGGGCGTATCTCGACGTGCTGGACGCGAGGCCGCGCCGCGTGGAGCTGTGGCTCTTGTGGGCCGAGGCGATGCGCGAGGCCGGCAAGCGCGAGGCGGCACTGGCGCGGTTGGAGCGAATGACCGCGACCGCCGAGCGAGACGATCTGTTCCTCGTCGCGATCGATGGATTGCTGAACCTGGATGCGCCGCCGGCGATGGCGCAAGCCGCTTGGCGCCGCGTGCAAGGTCGCCTCGCCGCGTCGCCGGACAAAACATTTCTCTTTCACGTCGGCGCCGATCTGCTCGAACATCTGGGCGAAGCGCACCGCGTGATCGACCTGATGGACCTGGCGGTGCTGACCGCGTCACAGCAGCGGCCGTTTCTGCTGCGGGAACAGATGGAGCGGGCGAGGATTCTGGGCAGGCGTGAGGCCATGATCGGCTACGGTCGCCTGCTGATGGGATTGGGCGTAGCCGTTCCGCCCGACGTGTTACTCGAGCTGGGCGAGGCATTTCTCGCGCGGTCGGACGAGGCCGCGGCCGATCGCGCGTTCGAGCGGGCCGCGACACTTGGCGACCGAGAAAAGGTGCGCCGCCACGTGGCAAACGTGTTCGAGGAGTCGGACCGACCCGGTGCGGCCCAGCGGGTCATCGCCGAGATGCGGATCACCTCGCCGGACGATCCGGAGCTGCTGATCCTTGAAGGGGGGCTGCTGGAACAGCTCGACCGGTTCGACGCGGCAGCGGCGCGGTACCGGCGGGCGGTCGAGGTCCTGCTCGCTTCGGTCCCCCGACACACGATGGCGGACACGTCGTTGCCCACCGTCGAAGACGTGCTGCCGGTGAGGCGACGGCGCGTCGCCGCCGACCTCGATGCTTTCTCGCGCTTGTTCCCGGCCGCGTTCGACGGTTGGCTGGTCAGCGCCCGAACGGCAAAGGAACAGGCCGGTCTCCTCGAGTGGCTGGAAGACCGGGCGGTTGAGGAACTCGACGCGTTGTCCGCGGGGGAGAAGCCCGCGGTGCGATCCCTGGCGAGTCACCCGCGGTTGGCTCGACTGACCGTGACACTACGGTTCGCCACGTATGCTTTGAACCGCCCGGACATCGCCGAGTCGTTCGATGCTCGTGTGCGTGCTCGATTTCCGGATGACGACGCGGCACGGCAGGCCGCTGTCGAGGACGCCGTTCGATGGGGATTTGCCCGACGACCGGGCCACCGCCACGGACTCGAACTCGATGTGCGTTCCTCCGATTCCGACGACGGCGTCGCAAACCAGCAGACCCTCGACGCCTTGCAGGCACGTCTGAAGGTGGCGTTGGCGTCGGCGCCGGGCGATGGGACGACGCTCGACCTGTTGCGCCGTGTGTGGCCGCGGCTGAGTCAAAAGTCGCGGCGGCAGGTGCTGGATCAGTTCGCCCGTGCTGCGAGATCGAGCGGTGTCGAGCTGGCCCTTCGGCGCTGGCGTCTCGCGATCGACGCCGGTGCACCCACGAACGCGGACGTGCTTGAAAGCTTCGCTGCCCGTGCGAACTCGGCGCGGTTGATCGATGTCTTGCACGCGATGGAGGGCGAGGCGCACGGTGATGCGATTGAGGCGGCCTGGCTCGCCCGCGATGAAGCCGAACGTTACGAGCTGCTGGCGCACCTGGCAGCCGAATGGCGCGGGCTCGTTACCCGGTCGTTCGCGTCCACATTCACGCGACTGGCCCACAGCAGCCGGCTTCCGGGGATCAACCGTTTTCGTCCGTATTCCACGCTGACAAGGCCGCCCTGGCACCGGAACGAACACGCCCCTCAGCTCGGCGCGGATCTGGCGCAGGCGTGGCTCGACGCGACGGACGGGGTGCCGGCGGTGGACGCGGCGGCGGCCATCGCCTTCCTCGAGGCTGGCCGGCGCAGCCGCGCTCGCCAACTGGCGGCGAGAGCGCTTGGGCAAGTGATCGAATCGGCGCAGCCGGGCGCGCCCGATGCGGACGTGGTCGCGATGATCGAGGCGCTCGCGGTCGCGTTTGCGGATGACGACGCGGCCTCAATCGATGTGAGCGTCGCCTCAGACACGACGGCCCGCGAGGTCGCGTTGGTCCGGTTCGCCCGGGGTGTGCGGGATTGGCACGCGGGCCGACGGGATCAGGCGATCCAGCGACTCCATGAAGCCTTCGCCGCCGACCCCCGCCATCGCGAGGTGCGCCGCCGCTTCCTCGAGGCGTTGACCGGTACCGGGTCGTGGGACCTCTTGATCGCCGCGCTTGGCCCGCACCTGAACGACCCTGAAGTGCTCGAGAGCTACGAGCTGCGGTGGCTGGCGCAGGCACACCTGCGACGCGGCGAGCTCAGCGAGGCGCTGTGCGTGGTCGGGTGGGACGACGGACCGTTGCGCGAGTTCAACATGCTGCCGATCGAGGCGGCGCTCGGGCGTGTCGAGCGTGCGCGTCAACGATTCCGACGGTACCTGGTGCGGAACCGGCTCGAGCGGCGCTTCTACACCCCGCGGGCACTGGTCGTGTCGGGTTCGGGTGTGAGCGCGGACGAACCGGGGGAAGAACAACGTCAGAACCTGTTTCTCACCCTGGCATCGATGCCGTTCGCGGCGGAAGACTACGCCGCGGCGCTGCGCGCGGCAGTCCCGGACCGTGCGGACGTGCCGGGGTTGATCGAGGGCCTGAGGGCGGCGCTTGAAGCCGACCCCGAGCGCGAAGCGGTGCTCAGGCCACATCGTCAAGCGCTGCGCGATGGTCGGCTCAATGCGAACGGGCTGCGCCTGCTGGCCACGCTGCCATCCGAGTGGCTGGACGATGAATCGCGAGCGCGGGTGAGCGAGGCGATCGAGCGGACCCTGGACGAGGCGGGAACGATCGATGGATGGTGGCTCGACGTCGCCACACGGTGGCTGACTCGTCAGGGCCGACACGCCGCCGCGGCGCGCACGCTTCGCCACGCGTTGCGTCACGACCTGGCGACACCGCGCGACGACATCGACGCGGAAGCGCGGTTCGAAAGGCTCGAGCGACTGCTGGTCAATGTCGCGGCGGAGGCGCGAGACGCCGAACGCGAACGATGGCTGCGTGCCTGGATGCCCACGCGGCTGGAACCGGTGAACGACCGATTCGACGCGGCACTGCTCGGGCGGCTCCATGAGGCGGGGCTGGACGAGCTGTACACCACGGCGCTGGAGGTCTGTCGATGGTGGATCGGACGGTCGCCGGCCACGCGGCGCTGGCCACGCTTGTCCGAGCGGGTCCAGGCGGCGACGACGACCTCCCGGCCGTGACCGCGGCCGCGCGATCGACCAGCAGGGGCTTGGGGATCTGCGGATTCGCGGTACCATAGCAAGTCATGGACGGAGGGAAGCCGGCCATCGCCGGGACGAATCCTGGCCGGTGGCTGCTGGTCATATCGTTGGTGCTTGTCGCGCTTCCGAGTCGAGCCGACGTTGTGTTCGACAAGGTCGCGCTGAGCGGTGAGCCGGCCCCGGGGCTCGGCGGGAGTGTGGTGTATGGTGGCTTCCCGATCGCGCCGATCGTGAACCAGGTCGGCGAGGTCGCATTTCTGGCGGGCCTGGGTGGGCCCGGGCTCACAGGGGCGGACAACGCGGGCATCTTTGTCGGCCGACCGGGGCAGGTCTCGCTCGCGGTGCGCGAAGGGGCGTTTCTGCAGGGAACGACCTCGCCGCTGCGGCTGACGCTGCCGTCGCTCTTTTCGCCGACGCTGGCGATCAACCGTCACGGGGATCTGGCGTTCGACGCGGAGACGGCCGGCCCAGACGGGCTGCGCTTGTTTGACAACGTGCTGGTGGTCGTACCCCGAGGCGGGCCGGTGCAGGCCGTTGTCCATGACGGTGCGGCGGTCCCCGGTTCACCTGCCGAAGCCTTTCGTGCGTTCAGTTTTGCCGGTGCGTTCACGGACGATCGTCGCGTCGCCTTTCAGGGCCTGACGACCAACTTCGAGTCGGCGGACACCGGCGTCTGGGCGGGCACGTTCGGCGACATCCAGGCCGTGGCACGCGAGAGTCAACCGATCCCCGCGATCCCGGGCACGACGCTCGGCGACATGCTCAACGTCAACACCTTCCCGCGACTCAACAACGCGGGGCAGTTCGCGCTTCGCACGGACATCCGTGGCATCGGGATCAACAATACCAACGATTCAGCGCTTTGGCTCGGTTCGCCCGAGGCCCCGAACCTGCTCCTCCGTGAGGGGCTGCCCGCCGCGGAGTTCCCGTCCAACGTGATCTACTTCGACCCGCGTGACCCCGTGCTCAACGACGTCGGCCGGGTCGCCTTCCACACCCAGTTGCTCGAGTTCGATCCGGGCACCGGCAGCGTCACCGCCCTGGCCAACGCGATCTACACGGGCGGGCTTGACGGCCTGAGCCCGGTCGTGGTTGGGCCAAACCCGGCGATCGGCCTCGGCCCCGGGGTCAACTTTGTGAGTTTCTCGGCAGAGCCGATCCTCACCGACGCGGGCGAACTCGCCTTCGAGGCTTCGCTCGATGGGCCAAATGTCAGCGGGTTCAACAACAGCGCCATCTACGCCGGCCCGCCCGACGCGGTCGAGCCGCTGGTCCGTCGCGGTGACTTCGCCGCCGGTTTCATCGGATCCGTCACTCATGGCGCGTTCACGTTCTTCGACTACAACAGCCGAGGTCAGCTCGCGTACCAGGGCCTGTTCCAGGGCGGCGGATTCCTTGGCGTGACCGACAAGGGCCTCTGGCTCCGCGACAGCGACGGCAGCCGCACCCTGCTCGTCCGCACGGGCCAGCTCTTCGACGCCGATCCCGGCCCGGCGCAGAACCTCAAGCTCGTCGCCGACATCGTCGAGGAATTCGACCTCAGCGACAGCGGCGTCCTGGCGTTCCAACTGATCTTCGACGACGGCAGCGCCGGCCTGTTTACCGCCCGCGTGGCCGGTTCCCAAAGCGTACCCGGCGACGCCGACGGCGATGGCGACGTGGACGCCTTCGACCTGGGCATCTGGCAGACGCAGTTCGGCAGTGTCGGGCCGGGCCTGGCCGCCGACTTCGATGACGATGGCGACGTGGACGCCTTCGATCTCGGCCTCTGGCAGGCGAACTTCGGGACCGGCTTGACGTCCCATGTGCCCGAACCCGCGGCTCTTGTGTATGCCGCGGTCGGCGGTATCGCGATCACTGCCGGCCGGCGTCGCCCACCGGCTTGACCGGCACCGAAGGCGGCGGGGGAGGCGAGAGAAACACCACCACCGGGTTTTGCAGGTACTGCTGAGCGATTCGCCGAAGGGTGGCCTCATCCACAGCGTGCACGGCCTCGATGAGTCGCTCATTGGACGGATCGCCCACGCCGTACAGCTCGTCAAGCCCGAGGGACATGGCACGGTCCGAGTTCGTCTGCGTTCCCAGCAGCTCATTCGAAAGCACCTTGGCCTTGGCGCGCTCGACGTCCGCGGGGTCGTACGGGCCGGCCTTGGCACGCTCGACGACCTGCCAGACACGGGCCAAAGCCTCCAGCGCGTCGCCGCTCGATGGGTTGAAGATGATCGAGAACTCACCCTTGACCAGGCCGGTGCTGAACCCGGCATGAGCGGCGTAGGTCAGGCCGCGTCCCTTGCCTCGCAGCTCCTGCTCGAGCCAGCCCGAGGGAAAGTCACTGACGACGCGGGAGAGCACGCGCAACGCGGCGTAGTCGGGGTGGGCGCGTTCGATGCCGGGCCCGAAGCCGATGCGGACGGCCGTGGTGCGCTTGCCGGTGTGGAACGGGACAAAGCGGGGCGTGGGCTGGGGCGTGGGCGGCGGATCGAAGGCGACGGGCGCGACGTCGGGCAGCCCGCCGAACGCGTCTTCGAGCGCATCGCGGATCGCTTCGGGCTCGACGTCCCCGACGACCGAGATCACGGTCTCCGCCGCGCCGAGGTGTCGGCCGTGGTACTCGCGAAGGTCGGCCGGGGTCAGCGATTGGACGACCTCGTGTCGGCCCAGAGGGGGCTGCGACCACGGATGGTCGCCGAAGTACACCTGCCGAAACCGGCGGGACAGCTCCCCGGACCAACGATCGTCGAGCCGATCGATCGCCGCGAGCAGGCGCGGCTGCATCCGTGACCACTCCTCCCGCGGGAACGACGGGTTCAGCACGACATCGGCCATGATCTCGAGCACCTCGGGCCAGTCCTCGCTCAACGCGGTCGCCTGCGCGTAGGTCGTGTTGTTGCCCGCGTTGACGACCAGCCCGGCGCCCAGGTCTTCCAGCGCCGTGGTGATCTGCTGCGCGGTGCGGCTCTCGGTGCCTCGGGTCATCATCGACGCCACCGCGTTGGCGACACCCTCCCGGCCCGGCTCGTCGCCCAGCAGCCCGCCCTTCCAGAACATCTGCATCGACACCGCCGGCACCAGCGTCGTCCGCTGCACGAGCACGCGCAGGCCGTTGCTCAAGGTGAACCGCTCCAGCGGTTCGACCTCGATCTGCTTCGCTTCGCCGGCTCGCTCGGCCAGAACACGCTTCAGCTCCGTCAGCACCACCGTGTTGTCCAGATCGAACGGTTCCTGCTCCAGGTCGCCATCCAGCGGCGCCGCCGGCGGCCGCCTCTGCACGTCCACGACCTGGCCCTCCTCCAGCGGCAGCAGCCACACCTCCACCACCCGATTCGGCTTCAGATACTCGCGCGCCGCCTCGCGCAACTGCTGCTTCGTCAGCTCCTGGACCGCTTCGGCGTAGTGCTGCACGTAGTCCGGATCACCCCGCCCGATCACGCTCCGTGCGATCTGCGACGCCACGCCCTCGGCCGTCTGGTAACTCTGCAACGCTCCCGAGAGCACCTTCCGCTTCGCTCGCGCCAGCTCCTCATCGCTGACCAGCTCCTCGCGAAGTCGCGAGACCTCCTCCAGGATCGCCTTGTTCACCTGCTCAAGGGAACCCTCCGGCCGCGCCACCTCCGCGTCGATCCCGAAGAAACCCTCACCCCAGTCCGTGCTCCAGTTGTACGCGCTCACGTGGGTGACCAGCCCTTGCTCGTCCCGCACGCTGCGGATCAATCGGCTCGACTCGCCCTGGCCCAGGATCATCGCCAGCACGTCCAGCTCGTAGTCGCCCGGTTCACCCAGACGCGTCCCGGGAAAGGCCAGGCGCAGACGCGGCCGCTCAATGTCCGCGCGGGCCGTTGCCTTCCGCGGCGCTGTGATGGGCGGCTCAACCGGGAAGCTCAGGTCCGGCAACGGTCCCGGCTCCACGTCCGACCACCGGCGCACCACTCGGTCCACCACCGCCCGCCGATCGACGTCGCCCACCACCACGAACACCATGTTGTTCGGCACGTACATGCGACGGTAGAAATCGATGATCTCCTGGCGCGAGACGCCCATGAACTCGTCGATGTACCCGATCGTCGGGTGTCGGGCCGGGTGCGCCAGATACAGCGCCTGCTGCGTCGCCTTCCAGAAGATGCGGTTGTGATCCCCCATGCCGTGCTCGAACTCCCGCTGGATCACCTGCCGCTCACGCTCGTACTCGGCCTCGGTGATGACGCTGTTGCGCATCCAGTCGGACAGACGGTCAATCGCCGTGCCTGTGTGCTCGGCGGTGGTGTTGATGTAGTAGCGGACGGTGTCGAGGCTGGTCGCCGCGTTGGTCTGAGCCCCGATCCGGCCGAGGATCGCGTTGCTCTCGATCTCGGGCGTCGTGGTGGTCGTCCCGCCCGACAGCAGGTGCTCGAGGAAGTGGGACAGGCCGGCGCCGACGTGCTCCTGCTCATAGATCGAACCGGTCTTGATCCAAACCTGGGCCGAGACGACCGGGGCGGTCGGCAACTCCTGAGCGATCACGATCATCCGATTGGGCAGTTCGGCGATCAGCCGGTCGTCGCGCTCCTGCAAGACGGTGTACTCCTTGCTGCTGGTAAGGGGGGACGCGGCGTTGGCATCGGGCGTCTGGGCGCTGGCCGCTGCTGTCACGACGCCCATCGCCACCAGGGTCGCACCGCCGATCATCCGCGCCATCCGATCCGTTCGACCGCTACCCATCGCAGGCTCCTTCCCGATTCCAGACCGAGACACTCGCAGACATCGATGGCGATTCAACCCGCTGTGCCCCGTGGCCGACCAGAATAACAGACGCGGCCGCCAGCCGGCACGTTGGCACCGCCGGCGTCCTGTTCTACAATACGCTTTGGCCACGCCACCTTAGCTCAGCGGTAGAGCAATGCTTTCGTAAAGCATAGGTCCGGGGTTCGAATCCCCGAGGTGGCTTTGGGGTCGGTCGCCCCGGGCGGGCTCGGCGGCCCGTCCACCCGCCGACTTGATCCACGGGGCCGGGCATCGGCCGGCCACGCCCCGACGGTCCGTCGCCTCGTGCGTGCCACCTTAGCTCAGTTGGTAGAGCAGCGGTTTTGTAAACCGCAGGTCGTCGGTTCGAGTCCGACAGGTGGCTTTGCCGGTCCCTACGGACACCTTGGCTGGCCCTGATGATCCAACACCATCGCAGATTCGGCCTTCGACAGGCGTTAATCGGCCACCACGGGTCCCGAAACTGGTCTCGAACTGGTCTGCAAACTGGTCCCCTTTGGCGGGTGCGCTTGGCCCAAACAGGCCAGTTGGAGAGACCTGGCCAGCGACCAGTGGCAACATGATATAGCAACGGAGTGATGGGGCCTGGTCTTCCCTTTCTCGTCGTTCCCATTTCTCAGCTCCCGGGTCCTCCGGCTCTCCACCCTTCAGCTTTCCAGGTTTGTCCGAATCGGCGGGTTTGTGCGCGCGGCGGCGAAAAGGGGACGCAAAACCGCCTGTACGTGCCGCGCATCTCGGTACGTGGGAACCGCGCGCTGAAGTGTCACCACCGTGACGCCGCGCCCATCTTGCGTCCCCCGGTTGCGTCGCACGGAGGTTCCTGACGTCGGCCAGGGCCTCGCCTGCTCAGGGTGCCTGACCGACCACGACGCCGCGGCGCTCGAGCAGGCTTCCTTCGGCCAGGTAGAGCTCGACCAGTGCGATGCGGTAGTTGACGACGGCTTCGACCTCGGCGAGCTCGGCGACGAGCAGGTCGCGTTGGGCTTGCGCGACGAGCAGGGAGGTGCTGGAGCCCACCTCGAATCGTTCGCGTTCGGCCTGGACGGTCTGCTCCTGGGCCCGGCGGGTCGCGGTGGTGGCGGTGATCTGCTGGCGGAGGCGTTCGACCTCGTTGATCGCAAGCCGGACGTCGAGCGCCACGAGCTGCTCCAGGTTGGAGACGGAGGCGGCGGCCTGCTGACGTGTGGCGCGGGCGGCGAGGTCGCGGCCCTCGGCGCCGCGATTGCCGAGGAAGTGGCTGAGGCTGGCGCCGGCGGCCAGGTCGTAAGTTTCATCGTTGTCCAGGTCGCGGAACGAATCGGGGAAGGTGTCGGCGAAGCCGGTCTTACCGAGGGTGATGAACAGGTCGAGCCGGGGCAGCAGCCCGTTGCGGGTCATGATGGTTTCGAGCCGGCCCTGATCGAGGCGGAGGCGGGCCTCGTTCAGGTCGGGCCTGGCGCGTCGGGCCAGGGCCACGCGGTCGGCGGTATCGGTGATGGGGGCGGGGTTCATGGCGGGCTCGGCGGTGGCGTGGACGGGCCGTTCGAGTGACCCGCCGGTGTCCGGGTTGATCAGGCGAAGCAACAGCAGACGACGGGCTTCGAGCGCGCTGCGGGCATCGATGAGCGCCTGCTCGCGCAGGGCGACCTCGGAGTGCGCGGCCGCGGCCTCGGTCTGCGCCAGCACGCCGACCTCGATGCGCTGCTTGACCTGATCGCGTTGCTGACGGGCGACTTCGAGGGACCGCTCAAAGATGGCGATCTCACGCTGGGCCAGCACGAAGTTCCAGTACGCGATCTCGGTTTCGGCGAGCAGGGCTTCGGCGAACCCACACAGCTCGTAGCGCGACGCGAGCGTGTCCAGCTCGGCGATGCGTACGCTGGCGAGGTTGACCGTCGGCCCGAAGCCGCGCAGCAGCGACTGGGTGACGCTCAAGCCCACCCGCGCCTCCTGCTGTTCGGGGGCACGGTTGGAGATGGAGCGGGACTGCGAGAGGACGGCCTCGATGTCGGTGCCGGTGGGCAGTCGCTGGCGGATGCCGGCCTCGGCGCTGGTGTCTCGGTTCTCGACGCTGAATTGCTCACCCGTCGCACGGGCGGTTTCACTGCCGGTTTCCTCGGCGTAGGTGAGGTCGGCGAAGAGCTCGGGGTCGAACTGGCCCCGCTCAATCCGCTCAAAGGCGCCGACGATGACCGGGTTGATCTGCTCGACCGCCAGGTCGCGGTTGTTGCGCATGGCCAGCAACGTCGCCTGCTCGACGGACAGATCGAGCGGGCCATCGGCGTTGAGGTCGGGCAGCGGATCAAGGCGTGTCGCGTCTTCGGTCATCGTGATGGGTACGCGGCCGCCGGGGCCATAGGCCCGTCGTGCCTCCCGCGCCAGCCGATCGTCCCAGTCCACCTCAAAGACGCCCCACTGATCGGGAGCGCAGGCGGCGGGGAGGCACAGGGCGGCGGTGAGGAAGAGGCCCCGTGGCGGTCGCGTCGGTCGGTATCGTCCGCTCACGCCGTCGCCCCCTTCGCTTCCGGGTGAAACAGCGAGTAGACGGCCGGGATCAGCACGAGCGTGATCAGCATGGAGGCGGCGAGCCCGCCGATGACGGCCCGGGCCAGGGGGGCTTGAGCGTCCGCGCCCTCACCGATGCCCAGGGCCAGCGGTGTCAGGCCCAGGATCGTGGTCAGCGAGGTCATGAGGATCGGGCGCAGGCGGCGGCGGCCGGCCTCGGCGACGGCTTCCCGCGTAGGCATGCCGGCGCCGTGTCGCAGGCGACCGGCCTGGTCCACCAGAAGAATCGCGTTGTTCACCACGATCCCGCCCAGCATGATGCACCCGATGTAGCTCTGCACATTGAGGGTCGTCTCGGTCAGAAACAGCATCAGCAGCACGCCGATCGCCGCCAGCGGCACCGAGAGCATCACCACCAGGGGATCCCGCAGCGATTCATATTGGCACGCCAGCACCATGTACACCAGCATCAGCGCCAGCACCAGCGACACGACCAGCTCTTGAAACGCTTCCTGCTGCTCCTCGAAGTTGCCGGCGACGAACAGGTCGTACCCGGCGGGCCGGGCGATCGTGGCGAGCACGTCGTTGACGTCCCGGGCGACCGATCCGAGGTCGCGGCCGACGACGTTGGCCGTCACCCGCGCCACCCGCTGTTGGTCCTGTCGGTCGATCCG
Organism: uncultured Phycisphaeraceae bacterium; assembly: GCA_964431205.1. Taxonomy (GTDB): domain Bacteria; phylum Planctomycetota; class Phycisphaerae; order Phycisphaerales; family Phycisphaeraceae; genus CAYSIX01. Next base: position 13,422 of record CAYSIX010000024.1, on the reverse strand, counting down.
TGTGGGACCACGGCCGGCCGCATGGGTGACGACATTGCGCAGGGCCACTGCCTCGTCGGTCGGCGTGGTGAGGGTCAGGTCCAGCACCTCGTCGATCGTCATATTCTCGGCGTCAGCGAATTGGACCAGGATGCGATAGGCGTTGCCCTCCACGCGGAACTCGCCGGCCTGCCGCCCGGCGATGGCCGTCTCGATCGCCTCGGCGACGTCGCGGACGCTCAGGCCCACGTCGGCCGCCTTCGCCCGGTTTACGGTCAGCTCCAGTTGCGGGATGCCCTCATCCAGGCTCGTGTCGATGTCGGTCAGACCGCGAACGTCGGCGATCGCCCCCTGCGCCCGGGCGGCCAGCAGGTCCAGGGCCTCGAGCTCGAATCCACGGATCTCGACGGTCAGACCCGAGTCGCCACCGACGATCCGATCCAGCAGGAACTGTCCCTGCGGCGCGCGGACGCGGACGTCCATGCCCGCGATCCGCCCCCGGAGACGCTCACGCAACGCGTCGGCGATCTCCACGTTCGACCGATCCCGCTCGTCCGCGGGCGTCAGCGAGATGCGGATGTCGCCCTCGTGGTCCTGCGCCTCGGCGATCACGGCGACGGCCTCGGGCACCTCGTCGTAGACGATCCGCTCCATCTCGAGCGTCTGCTGGTCGACCAGCTCCAGCCGGGTGCCGATCTCCATCTCCCCGGTGATGCGGACCTCGCCCTCGTCGCTCGGTGGCAGGAACTCGGTGCCGATCAACGGCACCAGCAACAGGCTCGCGCCGAGCAGCGCCAGGGCCGCGATCACGGTCAATGGCCGGTGTCGCAGGGCCAGACGCAGCAGATCACGATACGTGTTGTCCAGGCCGCGCAGCGTGTGCTCCGCAAAGTCGGATACCCGACCGATCCAGTTCGCCTGCCGCTCGTGCTTGCGGTGCAGATCTTCGGGCGACTCGACCAGCTTTGACGAGAGCATCGGCACGAGGCTCAGCGACACGGCCAGAGAGCAGATCAATGAGAAGACGATGACGTAGGCCAGTTCCTGAAAGAGGATCCCCGAGACCCCGCGGACGAAGATCAACGGAAGAAAGATCACGAGCGTGGTGATCGTGCTCGCGATGATCGCCGGGCCGACCTCACCGGCGCCCTGCACCGCGGCGGTGATCTTGTCCTCGTGCTCTTCATCGCGGCGACGGAAGATGTTTTCCAGCACCACGATCGAGTTGTCGACCATCATCCCGACCCCCAGCGCCAGCCCGCCGAGGGTCATGAGGTTGAGCGTGAACCCGCCGAAGAAGATCAGCGCGAACGTGGCGATGACCGAGATCGGGATGGCCAGCGAGATGACGATCGTGCTGCGCAGGTTGCGCAGGAACAGCAGCAGGACGACGATCGCCAGCGCTCCACCGTAGAGCACCGATCGAGCGACGTTGGCGATCGATCGCTCGATGAAGTTGCCCTGGTTGATGACCGGCACGACCTCGACCTGGGGGAAGGCCTCGTTGATCGCGTCGACCTCGCGCAGCACGGCGCTCGAGACCTCGACGGTGTTGGCGTTCGCCTGCTTGCGGATCGCGACGCGGATCCCCCGTTCCCCGTTGATCCGCTCGACCTCGTTCGGCTTCTCGTAGGTGTCGATGACGTCACCGATCTGATCGATCGTGACCGGCGCGCCGTCACGCACGGCGACCACGGTCTGTCGGATCTGGTCCAGGTCGGTGAACTGCGCCGGGGCACGGAGCGTCGCCTCGTACTTGCCCTCCACGATCTCGCCGGCCGGCAGGTCCAGGTTCGCGTCCTCGATCGCCGCGAGCACCGCGTTCAGCGGTACCTCCAGCGCGTTGACCTTCGAAGGGTCCAGCTCAACCCGCACCTCCCGGTTGAAGCCGCCCCACAGGTCCACCTGCGCCACCCCCGGGATGCGCCCGAACCGGTACCGCAACTGGTCCTCGATCAGCGTGGTCAGCTCCACCGGGTCCAGGTCGCCGAGCACGCCCAGGATCACCACGGGAAAGCTGGCGATGTCAAACTTGTTGACCCGCGGCCGCGTGATGTCGTCCGGCAGCTCGTTGATCTCGTCTTCGATCCGCGCCTGCAGGTCGATCGCGGCCATGTCGACGTCCGTGCCCCACACGAAGCGGACCCGGACCCGGCTCGACCCCTCGGTCGACTGCGAGCTCAGCTCTTCCACCCCCGGCACCGTCGCGATGATCTCCTCGATGATCTGCGTGACTCGCTGCTCCATCACCTCCGGGCTCGCGCCCTCGTATCCGGTGCGGACCGATACCGTCGGCATCTCCACGTTCGGCAGGAGATCGATCTGCACCCGGCTCAACGACACCGCGCCCAGCACCACCACGATGAGCGTCACCATGGTCGTGAGCACCGGGCGGCGCACGCTGAATCGAGGCAGGTTCATTCCGCCGCGCCGCCTTCCGCTGAACCGCGCGCCTGATCCGGGATCACGATCGGCGAGCCGTCGCTCACCAACTGCTGGCCGAGGGTTACGACCCGTCCCGAGACGCCCTCGCCGATGATCTGCACGTGATCATCCTGTTGAATTCCGACTTGAACGCGTCGCATCGACACCGAACGCCCGTCCTCGCTGACCACGAACACGACGTGGCGATCGTCTCGCCGCGTCAACGCCTCGACGGGCACGATCGTCGCGTTCTCCCGCCGATCCAGCACCGCTTCCGCCCGTACGAACATGCCCGGCTTGAGCCTCTGCTCGGTGTTGGGCACCGTCATCTCCACGCGCGCCTGACGCGAGCCGCGTTCGAACACCGGCGCGATCCGCACGATCTGACCCTCGAATGTCCGATCCGGGTACGCGTCGGTCCGCAGCGCCACCGACTGACCCGGCGCGAGCAGCCCGTAGTCACGCTCGGTCACGTACACCACGGCCACGATCGGGTCCAGGTCCACGATCGTCAGCAGGGGGGTGTTGGCCGCAACGGTATCGCCCTCGTCGACGTGGCGGTCCGCCACGACCCGCTCGTCATCGTCGCCGCTCCAGGTCGCCGCCACCGTTGTGTATCCCAGCCGGATCTCCGCCGACCGCACGGCCGATTCGGCGCGCGTGACCTGCGCGGTCGCCACCGCCACCGCCGCCTCGGCCGCGAGTTGTTCGGCCCGCGTCGCGTCGTACTGCGACTCCGACGCCACGCCGCGCTCCCGAAGCGTCTGCACACGCTCTGATTCACGTCGCGCGATCTCCAGGCTGCTGCGCGCCTCGGTTAGGTTCGCCTCGGCCACCGCCAGCTCCGCCCGTGCCTGCGCGACCGACTGCACGAACTCGTCGTCGTCCAGCCTGGCTACGACCTGCCCACGCTTCACTCGGTCCGCCAGGTCCACGGTCAGCCGTTCGATCCGGCCCGAAACCTTCGGCGAGACCACGAAGCTCGCCGTCGCCTCCAGCGTCCCGCTGAACTGCCGACGCAGCTCGATCGGGCCTCGCGTCACCTCCGCCACCTCCACCGGCGCGACGAACGACTCGCGCGGGTCGCCCGCCGTCTGATCACGCAACGCCATCACGCGCGCCGCCACCAGCCAGCCCAACCACGCTGCCAAGCCCAACGCCACCAGGGCGACGATCACCTTTCGCACTGTTTGTCCCATGGCTCGTCGCTCGGCCAACCGACACGCTCGCCGTGCCGGGCCCGGCCCCGGGTTCAGGCTTGGTCGTCAAGTGTAGCATTCCGGGCGAACCCAGGCCCGCGCTCAGAGCCGGGACGTCCCGTCGGTGCTGCGTCAACTCTCTTCCGGCAGCGCCGATTCGAGCACCGCCTCCGCTCGCGTCGACCACAGGTTCCATTCCTTCTCCAGCACACGCAACGTCTGCGCCCAGGGGTTGTCTTCGATCGATCGCGCTTTGCGCCGGCGCTCCAGCAGATCGCCGTACACCTCCAGCGTGCGGCTGGCGCAGCGCTTCAGCGTGAACCGCTCGGCGGTCTTCAGCGCCGCTTCGATCATGGTCCGGCGTCCCGGTTCATCACGATCGGCCACGTCGACGAGTGCCGCCGTGAACGCCTCGGCGTCCTCATCAAGCAGCAGCCGACCGTTGCGGCCGTCCTCGACCACCTCGCGCACGCCCGGAGCGTCGACCGCGACCACCGGCACGCCCACCGTCATCGCCTCGGCCAGCACCATGCCCTGCGTCTCGCTCTGTGAGGCGAACGCGAACACGTCCATCGCGTGGTAGGCGTCGGCGAGGTCGCTGCCGGTCAGCTTGCCTGTCAGGTGCAGCCGATCGCGTGCGCCGGCACGCTCAAACGTCTGCTCGATCACGTCGCGTGATGGCCCTTCCCCCACGATCAGGCAATGCGCGGTTTCTTTCTGTGCCAGAAACGCCGCCACCGCCTCGGCCAGAAAGGGCAGGTTCTTCTCGGGCGCGAGGCGGCCCACGTGGCCGACAACGAACGCGTCGGCCGGGATTCCGATTCTTTGTCGTGCCGCGGGGCCGTCCCCGTCGGTGAAGCGGCTCGGGTCGATGCCGGTGGGGATCGGCGTGATGGGCGTACGGACGCCGCGCTGGGTCAGGACGTCGGCGACGCTCTGGCTCGGGGCGATCACGTGGTCGCAGAGGTTAGCGTATTCCGTCGCCAGGCGGATGACAAAGCGTCGCAACGTGGGCGAGTTACCGGGCACGTAGTGCGTGTACTGCTCGTACATGGTGTGGTGGGTGAAGATCAGCGGCAGGCCGCGCGAGGTGGCGGCGCGCATGGCGGTGTCGCCGAGAAGAAATGGGTGGTGGCTGTGAATCAGGTCGGGGTCGAAGCGGTCGAGCTCGTAGGGCAGGTCGCCGGCCAGGGGCAGGCGGACGGAGAAGTCGCTGCCGTTGAAGTTCTGAATGGCCGGGACGCGCACGACGCCGGTCTCGTGCTCGGGCATGCGTTCGAACGTCGGCGCGACGACGAGCACCCCGTGGCCCATCGTGCGAAACGCGTGGGTGAACGATTCGACCGACCGCGCCACGCCGCCGACGTGGGGCAGGTAGGTGTTGGTCATCATGACGATCTTCAACGTCGGGCCTCCGTGGCCGGCGTCGGGGCGTCGGCGCGTGACAAGGTGATGCTACGTTCGCCGACCGCCTCCGGATCGAGTGTACGTTTGGGAAAAGCGCTCAGGTCGATCTCAAACCGTGGTGGCTGATCGCGCCACTCGGCGTCCCAGGACACCTCGACCTCGTCGTCCGTCGTCGTGATCCGCAGTGAGAGCGGCCCCCAGGGCGTCAAGGTCGGGCCGAGACGCAGCGTCTGCTCGCCTTCGAGCCATTCGTCCGGCAACCCCGAGCCGATCACCAGGTGGTCGGCCTCGGTCCGAACGAAGGCGTTGCGCATCATGAGCACCCATTCGGCGGCGGCCCAGATGTGTTGGCCGTCACCCATGCACCCGCCTCGGGTGCGCGGGTGGATCGCCTCGGGCCACTGACCCGTCGGCGAGGCGAGGTCGGCGACGGTGCGCATCAGGTCCACGCCGCGGCGGTCGCCGGCCCGCATCAGAACCTGGGCCAGGTGGAGCGTCAGGTACGCGTTGATGCCCGAGTGGATCATGTCCTGGAAGAACCCGCCGTGGACGGTGCAATGTTCGAGGAGGAACTCGACGGTGTCGAGCAGGCGCGGATCGCGCGGCTCCCAGAGCCGGAGGGGGTAGCCGCAGACGACCGAGCCGATGGCGCCGGCGTCCATGCGACGGTAGGGCGAGGCGGGGATGCCCGGGCGGTCACGCGTGCCGGCCGACCGCTCGAGGCTGCGGTCGATGGCGGCACGCAGGGCGGCGGATTCGTGTTCCGCCGTGGTGGCGGCGTCGGCCAGGCCGTGGGCGCGCAGCGTCGCGGCCGCCGATTCCAGCCCCGCGACCGAGAAGAAGTCGTCCCAGTAATAATAGTCGTTCGGGCCCAGGTGCTCGGCGCTGAAGCCCGCGGGCAGCAGGCCGGCGTGCGCGTCGTCAAGATCGTCACGGGTGCGCTTGCGACCGATCCATGCCGCGCCGCGACGCACCGCTTCAATCAGCGCGTCGGGGATCGCCCGCCCGGTCATCCGTCGGTACCGCTCGATGATCCACAGCGCCGCGCCGTTCGAGTCCCACTCGCCCTCCTGCGAGCGGAAGTATCCCGAGCCGTCCTGACGCTCGGGGAAGTGCTCGAGGCAGCGCAGCACACGCGTCTCCATCCCGGCGGCGAGCATCGCGTCGAGGATGAACGCCGCGTCGCGGAACCAGAACCGCTTGTAGGTGTACGGCCCCGGGTAGACCTCGCCGGGCGCGTGCAGCACGAGGCTGCGAATCGCCGCGTCAAAGAGAAACGCCATGCGTTCGTCCGGCACCTCGAGCGTGCACGTGCCGCGCAGCGCGACCGCCCACGGCTGCGGAAGCTGCGTGCGGATGATCGACCGGGCGCTGACGCCCGGCTCGTCCTGGCGAGCCTCGACCAGCGGAACGCGAACGACCTGCTGCTCGGGCTTGTCCGGCGACAGCTCAAACAGACACGCCGCCGTCGCCAGCCCCACGTCGCACGTGACCGTGTCCGTCGACGCGGACTCGTCCAGTCGCCGCAGCACGTCGCCGGCGCGGTAGTGCGACATGCACACGCGATCAGGCGTACGATCGACGTGCATCGACGCTTCGTCGTTCACACGCAGAGCCAATTCGTCCGGCTGCCAGGCCAGGTCGTGGACGAAGCTGACGCCCTCGGGGTTGGCCGGTCGCAGGGCGATGGCAAGCCACGCGGGGACGCCGGACCGCGCCTCGACCCGGATGCGGCAGGCCGGACCGCCCGACTCGGAGACCACGTCCACGACGCTGCGAAGCGAGGCCCCGCGGTGACGGGCCACGGTTTCGACCGACAGCTCCTTGCCGACATGAAGGTGCTGGGCAACCTCTTCGGCCCGCGAGGGCAGGAGCATTGGTTCGCTGCGGTCGTGCGGAACGATCCAGGCGTCGATCGACCAGCCGTCGAACAGGGGCGTGACCAGGCCGCGGGGATCGACGATGGGCAGCCAGTCGCAGCCGGGCACGCCGACGGCGGTCCAGTTGCGATGGGTCAGATTGATGTGTGTGATGGAGAACGCTCGGGGGACGAACGCGTCGTCGAGCGGATCGAACTGGCGTTCGACCCAGTAGGGCCAGACCCAGTCGAGGTTGTGCTGGATGGCGCGGGCGTTGATCAGGCCTCGGGCGTGGAAGACGACGCCGGCCCGCAGCAGCTCGACGGGCTCGGCGACTTCCGAAGGCTGAGCGAATCGGTGCAGGCGGGAGAGCAGGGCGATCGGATCGAGGAACCCGTGCGAGCGGGCCATGCGGGAGACGACGAAACGCCACGGCAGCCAGCGGAACCACATAAGCAAGACTCATCTGAAGAACGGGCGGGCGACGGCTCGGTGCGCGGCCCCGACGCGGCTTTCTAGGGCGCCGCGCGGTCGAAGTAAAATCCGTTGGGCGAAGGCGCGGGGCGTCAAGGGGTCTGGAAGCCGACGCCCAGGTCGAAGTACACGACGTTGATCCCGTCGGTCGTATCGGGGTCCTTGCCGCGCGTCTCGTAGCCGCGGTGGTAGTAGGACCAGTCACGGGGAGGCCTGAAGAACTTGCTGTTGTGGTAGGGGTGCGGATTGGGCACGCCTCCGAAGTGGGGGCGTTGGTTCCAGTTGTCACCGACCCAGAACACGGTGGTGCCCGTGAAGTACGTCTTCGGGTCCTCGTACAGGTGCTGGACCGTGTTGACCACGTAGGTATTGCCGTATTGCTCGGCTTCGAAGTCATTCTTGGGGCAGAGCCAGACCTCGGGCGAATCGAGGATGTGCAGTTCCTGGAGCAGCGCGATCAGGCCGAGCGTCTCGACGCGGCCGTTGGTCGGGCTCGTGTAGCCCGGCGCCACGCGGAAGCCGGCCCCCCCGGTGACCGAGGGGTGAGGCAGGAAGTCGTCGTTGTCGACCTGGTAAGCGCCGCCGGCGACGCCGATCTGCCGAAGATTGTTCTTGCAGAGCACGTCGCGTGCCGCCCCGCGTGCCGAACCGAGCGCCGGGAGCAGGATCGCGATGAGCAGCGCGATGATCGAGATGACCACGAGCAGCTCGATGAGGGTGAACGCTCGGCGGCGTCGGGCGTCGAACGACGCCGTTCGATCACGATGGGCGGGCCCGGCCCCTCGGTACGACGGATTCAGTCGGCTCGTGGGCATCGCGTTCAAACGCTCCGTCCCCCGGCTTGGTTCATCCTTGAATCGTCATGCTAGGCCATCTGACGCGCGCTCGCCAGACGATGCCGGCGCCGCCGGGAAACGAGTGTCGCACCCGCCAGCCCGAGCAGGAACACGCTCGTCGGCTCGGGCACCGCCGTGCCCGCGCCCGTGCCGAAGTTGGTCTGCCACAGCCCGAGGTCGAACGCGTCCACGTCGCCGTCTTCATCGGCGTCGCCGTCGGCCGGGGTCGCGCCCTGCGTGATCCCGAAACCCGTCTGCCAGATGCCCAGGTCGAAGGCGTCCACGTCGCCGTCGCCGTCGAAGTCGCCCGGGATCGCCGCGGCGGGCGCGACCAGCGCGTACACCCCCGTCTCCGCGCTGAGCGTGTGGAACGTCAGGGCGTTGTCGTGCCAGTCGAACGCACCGACAAAGTCGTTGCCCGCCAGGGAAAGCAACTCGGCCTCGCTTCGAAAGATCTCCAGCGTGTCGGCCGGGTCGTCCGGGTCGAAGCTCAGGATCGAGTCCGAACCGCGGTCGTAGAAGTAGACCAGGCCGTTCGGTGCGTACTCGACGTCGGAGAACGCCACCGAGAAGAAGTCGAGACCCGTGACGGCGACGATCTCGTCCCGGCTCAGCAGCCGCGTGATCTGCTGGGTCTGCGCGTCCCACCGGTAAACCTCGCCCGGCCCGCCGGCGCCCGCCGCAAAGTCCGACTCGCTGCTGGCGAAGTACAGGTTGCCCGCCGGGTCGAACGACATCCCCGCGTTGCGGATGTACGTCGAGAAGTTGTTGCCCGGATCGAGAGGCCCGATCGCCTCCTCCAGCTCCGTCAGGCTGATCAGCGTCTCGACCTGACCCGGCCCGTTCGTCGTCAGGACGTGGTCCGACTCCTCGTCGTAGAACACCACCTCGCCGGTCGGACCGACCTCGTTCGCCCCCGTCACCATCACGCGGTCCGCGCCCGTGTGCGCCAGGATCTGCTCGGTCGTGGTGTAAACCGACAACGCGCCGGTCTCGACGTCGGCGTCCAGCACCGCCTCGAGTCCCGAGTCGTACCAGCGAAGCCTGCCATCGACCACCGCCATCCCCTTGCCCGCGCTGATCAGCGTGCCCGCCCCGCCGAGCCCCTCGTCGAGCAGGAACGTCTCCCACGCCGCCGCGCTCACCAGCACCCGCGGGTCGGGTTCGGTCGCGAAATCGTCGATCCGAGTGATCTGTGCCTTGATCGGGTTGCCGTCGCTGGTGCTCACGTCCCGCATCACGTGGTACGCCGTCGGCCCGTCGATCACGTGCATGCCGATGAAGCGGAAGTCGCCGCCCTGCGCCGCCACGTCCCAAGGGATCAGCAGCGTGTCCTGCTCGATCGCCGCCGCGCCACCGCCCCACAGCGCAACCGCGATCCACAACACGCATTCACACCAACGATGGCGAAGACCATACTTGCTCACGTGCTTCATCCCTTCCTTCTCCCGAGGGTCGCGTCGAACCGACGATACGCCGAAGGAACGGGATTATAGCAGATCGATGGGTTCTCACGGGCCTCGCCGTCGCGTGGCGCGGCACGGCGGCACCGCGGGCCCGTGCCGCTCACGCCGCCCCGGCACGGCGCTGTCTCCGCTGCGCCCGGATCGCCGCCGCCTGAACCGCGTGCTGATCAGCACGCCCCGTCCGGCCCTCGGCCCGCAGCAGGTGCGCCAGCCAGCGGTGACCGCGCACCAGACTGGGCAACTGCCGCACCGCGACCGTCATCGCCTCGATCGCCTCGGCCCGTCGCCCGACCCGTGCCAGCGCCACCCCCAGGTGATAGTGCGCCCGCGGGAAGTGGTGCAGCAGACGCACCGCCGCCAGCGCGTAGTCGACCGCCCGCTCATACTCCTGCCGGCCCAGGCAAGCCGCCGCCAGACCGTCGTACGCCGTCGCGCTGTCTCCGTCGGTCGCCAGAGCCCGCCCGAACGCCGCCGTCGCCTCCGCCCATCGCCGCAGCCTCAGGTACGCCTGGCCCACCTGCACCTGCAGGCCCGGCAGCGACGGGTGCTCCGCCGCCAGACGCTCCAACGCCTCGGTCGCCCGCTCGATCTCCCCGTCCAGCAGCGCCAGCTTCGCCAGCAGCAGCCGCGCCTCCGCGGTCCGCGGATGCCGCGACACCACCCGCTCGGCGTGCGCCCGCGCCGCCTCACGCCGACCCAGCCGATCCTCGCACTGCGCCGCCAGCATCCGCAGGTGCACCGCCTCCGGCTCATCCCGCAGCAGCTCCGTCACGATCGCCAGCGCCTCGCTCGCCTTGTGCTCGTCCAGCAGCGACACCGCGAGCTGATACCGGTTCGCCTGAACCGTCCGCTCCACCGCCGCCGCCGCGTCGTCTCCCACCGCCTCGATGTAGCCCAGGTCCGCGAGCTGCCGCAACGCCTCACGCGCCTCGGCCGGGTCGATCGCCTCCTCCGACGCCCGACGCCCGTCCTCGCCCTCGATCGCCTCCCAGCTCAGCACCCGCTCGACCGGCCGATCCCCGGCACACGCCTCCAGCCACGGCCGACCGTCCATGTCCGCTCCCACCGGCAAACCCAGCAGGTGCAGCACCGTCGGCGCCACGTCCAGCACCGATCCGCCGAACAGCCGCTCGCCACGCTGGATCCCCGGCCCGTGCAGCACCGCCATCCCGAAGTACCGGTGCGACGCCACCGGGTTCTCCGCTCCCGCCCGCTCTACCGGCCGCTGCACGCCCGCGTGATACCCGTGGTCGCTGACCAGCACCACCGTCGTCTCCGGGCCCGCCGCCTCGAGCTGCGCCGCCAGCATCATGTCATGAAAACGATAAATCCCGGCGATCACGTGACGGTACAGCTCGTAGTCCCGCTGCGGGACGTGCGCCCTTCGCGGCGGGTGGTACGGCATGAACACGTGCTTGAACCGGTCGATCGCGTCGAAGTAGATCGCGCACAGGTCCCACGCCTGCGTGCGCAGCAGCTCGATCGCCGCCTGCTGGAACGAGCAGCACCGCGCCAGCATCACCGCCAGACGGTGCAGCCGCTTGTCGCGGGACTGGTCGACCTCCGCCGCACGCGGCACGAACGGCAGCACCGCCTCGGCGTCCAGCTCCGTCGGGTGCACACGCAACGTGTTCAGCGCGTCGGCCCGCTCCGCCGGATGCACCGCCTCCGGCACGGCCGGCCACGCCTCACGCCCCGACGTCTGGCACATCCCGTTGACCCACTGATCGCTCACCACCGCGCCGCGGATCGGCTCGACCGGGTGCGTCGCGTACCAGCCGATCACCGCCGACCGCCGCCCGCTCTGGCTCAGGATGTTCCACAACGCCTTGCACCGACGCGAGGTGCTCGTCACCGGCCGGACCCCCGCGCCGTCCGGCGTCGGCTCCGTGAACCCGCACACGCCGTGCTTGCTCGGCCGCTTGCCCGTCGCGATCGACGTCCACAGCATCGGCGACAGCATCGGCTTGATCGTCGCCAGGTTCCCGTGCACGCCCCCCTCGATCAGCCGACGCAGCGTCGGCATCTCGCCCCGCGCCACCATCGGCCACAGCACCTGCCAGTCCGCCGCGTCCCACCCGATCAGCAGCACACGTTCGGTCAAACCCGTGGCCATCCCGCTCCCCTCATCGTGTTCGATCGTTCGCTCCGCTGAGTGCCACGGCCGCTCGCGACCGTGCCTTGGCGCGACGAGTGTTCCCCGGCGGCCACGACCACGCACCGCCGCGCCGCCGCGTTCAGCCCCGCACCACGCGGATCGGCTCCCCACGACGCTTCCGCCGCAGCAGCCCCACGCCGCCCGCCGCCAGCAGGCCCAGCGATGTCGGCTCCGGAATCGCCTCGCTCACCCCCGTGCCGAACTGCGTCTGCCAGATCCCCAGGTCGAACGCGTCCACGTCCCCGTCGCCATCGGCGTCCCCGTCGGCCCGCGTCGCCCCCTCGGCCGTCCCGAACCCCGTCTGCCAGATCCCCAGGTCGAACGCGTCGACGTCCCCGTCGCCGTCGAAGTCGGCCGGCAGCGTCGGCGACGCCGCCCCCTCGCCCGCACCGATCGACGCCCCCGCCACGTCCTCGTACGCCCACTCGTGGACCGTCACCGTGAAGTCTTCCGGATCGATGCTCACCCGCACCCACGCCGCGTGCGCATCGTCCTCGATCAGGAACCGCACGCCGACGAAGCCCGACTCGCCGTCCGTGAAGTTCCCGAACGTCTCGGTGATCTCGTAGTTGTAGAACCCCCCGCCCACCGGCGCCGGCTCGATCAGGCTCGTCTGAAGCGCCGGCAACTGTGACAGGAACTGCTCATCCGACGGATCGATCGTCTCATCCTCGTCCAACCGGGCGATGAACGGCACGCCCTCGGGGTTGAACGGGTCCTGCACGTCGATCGGCTCCGGTGAGGCCAGGAACCGGTTCATCCCCGACGTCCCGCCCGTCTCGTCCGCCACGTAGGCCACCGCGTCCGAGACGATCGTGTACATGTACTCGCCGACCGTGTACTCGAACTGGTCGAACAGCGTGGCGAAGCCGACGTCGAACACCTCGTCGCCGTTCAGGTCGATCTCGAGCAGGTCGCCGTCCGGCGACGTCGTCAGCGGGACGTCCGGCGCGTGGCTGATGACCGCCGCGCCGGCGTGACCGGCCACCGCCGCCCCCGCGCCCGCCGCCACCGAGTACCACGCCAACTGCCGCTCGATCCGTCGGCCCAGCGCCGCCCGCCGATCCTTGCCGCTCTCTCGCTCCGCCATCTCACTTCCCTTTCCTCTGCGCCGATCCGCCGACGACGAGACACCTCGCCGCCCCGCGGTCGGCCCGAATCACCCCCTCCAATCCAACCCGATGACGCCAAGCCGGCCACTCCGCCCTCGCCGCCGTCTGCGACTCCGCCTCCGCCTGCAACGCCTGTGCCGGTCCGGCAAGACGCCCCGACCCATTCATTATTGCCCGGCCATTCCCAAAGCCAAGCCCCGCTCCGCCACTTCCCGGCCCCGCAGCACTTGTCGCCCCCGGACATTCCCGGACACCCCGGACACCCCCGAGGCCCGGCGAGGACGGCAAGCCCCGGCGAGCCGCCTTCGCCGGGTTGGCCCATCCACGCGCGCCCCGTGACGACCGGATCACGGGATCGGCCGGATTCACCGGATGCGATTGGGCGATTGGGTGATTGGGCGATTGGGTGATTTGGTGATCGCACGGTGTCGTTTCCGTGCTTCCCGCTTTCTGCCTCCTCCTCTCCTTCCCTCCTGACTCCTCCCCTCCTACCTTCTATCTCCTACCT
>CAYSIX010000023.1:0-27740 GCA_964431205.1 uncultured Phycisphaeraceae bacterium | reverse complement strand
GGAGATGTGCACCAGGCCCTCGACGCCGTCTTCGAGCTTCACGAACGCGCCGTAGGACATGATGTTGGTCACCACGCCCTTGATGCGGGTGTTGGGCGGGTACTTGGTCTCGATGTCCTCCCACGGCGACTCTTCCTTCTGCTTCAGGCCAAGGGCGATCTTCTCCTTGTCGTGATCGATATTGAGGACCTTGACCTCGATCTTCTCGTCGATCTTCACGACGTCGGAGGGGTGGCTGATCCGTCCCCACGACATGTCGGTGATGTGCAGCAGCCCGTCGATGCCGCCCAGGTCCACGAACGCGCCGAAGTCGGCGATGTTCTTGACCGTGCCGGTGACGATGTCGCCGACCTTGAGGTTGGACAGCAGCTTCTGCCGCTTCTCGGCACGCAGCTCCTCGATCAGCTTGCGGCGGCTGATCACGATGTTGCGGCGCTGCTCGTCGATCTTGAGGATGCGGGCCTCGATGTCGCGGCCGATCCACGCGCCGATGTCGCCCGGGCGGCGGACGTCCACCTGCGACGCCGGCAGGAACACCGGCACGCCGATGTCCACCAGCAACCCGCCCTTGATCTTGCGCATCACGCGCCCCTCGACGGTGTCGCCCTCGCTCTTCTCGTTGATGATCCGCTCCCAGCCGCGGATGCGGTCGGCTTTGCGCTTCGAGATCACGACGTGCCCGCCGTCTCCCTCGACCTCCTCAAGCAGGACCTCGACGACGTCGCCCCGCTCGACCGACTCGGGGTCGTCGAACTCGTTGCGATCCAGAATCCCCTCGCTCTTGAGCCCGACCTCGACGAGGAAGTCGTCGCCGGCCTTGCCGATGATCTTGCCCTGCAGGATCGTGCCGGGCTTGAAGTCGGCCATCTGCGTGCCGAGCAGTGAGTCCATGTCGCCCTGGGCGACGTCGGACCCGAACTCGGCCTCGAGCATCTGGACGGCCTGATCGTCCTCGACGCCGAGGTTGGAAATAAGGTTGTAATCGACCATGTAGTGCGGTTCCGGTCGTGTGTACCCGCCACCGAGGTCAGAACTCGGGGCCAAGGGCGGGTCGCGGCCCGACGGTGATGTCGGCCGCCTGGGTTCGTCCGTGGCCACCGTCCCACGCGGGACCGCCGCGGCCGAGCGGAACCACGTATCCTACCCGCATCCGCGTGGGCCGCCAAATCGTCTTGAAACCGCCGTGCCCGGTGCCGGCTCACCGGGAGCCGGTTGGCCCCGGCGAACGATCGGATCGCCGTGATGCCGGAAACGCCGGTGAATGAAGGCTATCGAGACAAGATCCGCGGGATGATCCTGCTGGGTGCCTACGGCGATGCGCTGGGCGTGCCGCACGAGCCGGCGGGGTTGCGCGGTGAGGTCGGGTATCCGGGTGCCACGCGGCGGCTGCGTCCGGCCGGCGAGTTTCACGACGGCCCGGGCCAGCCGTGGGCGATCTGGCCGCCGGCCGAGGTCGCCGCCACCCATAGAGGCGTGCCGTCGGACGACACCGCCTGCCGCCTGGCCCTGCTCGAGCCGTGGCTGGCCGCGGTGGCCGGGAGGCGTCGAGCGTTTGACGAGTCGAGCTTCTTTGAGTGGATGCAGGAGCGTGAAGCGGCGTTGGCCGCGCGGCCCGATCGCGGCCCCGACGACTGGCTGATGCGGATGGCCGCGGCGCAGATGGCCGACTGGCTGGTGATGCGTGACGTCGCCGCGGGGCGAACGCAGAGGGCGCGGGCACGCGGGCGCAACGCGTTCTACCAGCCGGGCGTGCCGATGTGCTTCGGCGTGTTCCTGTACCTCGAAGCGGCGGCGGCGTTCGGGGACGTCTCGCCCGATCGAACCCGCCACGTGTTCGGCGACCTGTGCATCCTGGACGAGGGTTGTGCCGCAGCGGTGACGGCGGCGCTGGCCGTCTGCCTCGCACGGGCCGTCGGGAGCGACCCGCACGAAGCGCGGTCGTCGTTCGCCGCGTGGTGGTTCGCTCAACTTCGTGCCGAGCGGGACACGCTGGCGCGGTGTGGCGATCACGACGTCGCCGCGGCGCTCGATCGCATCATCGGCGTGTCCGAACACTTCGCCGCCGCGGCCGGGCCGCACGACGACCACACGCTGCTGCACCGGTATCGGCAGGAGGTTCACGACCCCCGCACCGCCCTGCTCGGCTGCGGCTCCAGCCCGCACGACCCGCTGGCCGTCCTCCTGCTGATGACGGCCATGACCGCCGCCGGCGGGGACGATCTCGTGCGCACCTTCCGCCTGCTCGCCGCGGCCCCGGGCGACTGCGACACGGCCGGCTCGTTCCTCGGCCTGATCGCCGGCGCCTGGCACGGCGAACGCCGCCTCCGCACCGTGACCGCCTCAAACGTCCGCCTCGCCGACGAGCTCGACGCGGTCGAACACGCCCTGCGTCACTTGTTTCACGTGGACCCGGACGAGCGGGCCGACGTGTTCACCCGGCTGCGGCGCACGGTCCGTCACGCGATCGCGACGCCCCCGCCCTGACGCGGCCCTATCTCGACACCGCCTCGACGTCCGCCGGCACCGGCACCTCGATCGCGTCGAAATGCGCCTCGCGCTCGGCGTCACTCATGTCGAACGGATCGGCCCGCCACACCGCCTGCAACACGTAATACGCCGTCCGCGGCACCACGACGTGCACCCCCTCCACCTTCACCGGGCTCAGCGCGCACAACCCCCACCACTCCTCGTTCATGTTGTTGCGTCCGTCGACAAAGTCGTGCGGATAGGCGGCGTTGGCCCAGCTCGCGTCGGTGTTGTGACGCTCCAGCTCGTGCTGCTCGCCGTGCTTCCACCACTCATCGACCCACTCGAACACGCTGCCGCCCAGCGCCGTGCCCGCCCCGCCGGCGCCGTACGCGTGCTCGTACAGGTGCCGCCACTGGTCCTTGAGGTAATAAGCCTGGGCGACCTGATCCTCACGCTCGTCGGCGACGTTGTAGGCATCGGCTCCGAACTCGGTGAACAGCAACGGCTTGCCAAGCTCGTCCCGGACCCGCTCGAACGCGTCGGTGAACGTCCGGCCCCGGTACATGTTCGTGCCCAGAATGTCCATCGACGGGCACTGTGCCGCAATGACGTCCAGGTATTGCAGGTCGCCGTTGGCGATCAGCATCGGCGTGTCGGGATCGATCCGCTTTGCCGCGCGCAGCACCTGCTCGAAGAAGCCGTACAGCGCGACCGCCTTGTCCCGCTCGGATTCCTCAACGGGCAGATCCTCGACGGACCGCTGCCAGTGCAGGGCGTAGTTGTTCTCATTGCCCCAGGCGAACAGCAGCAGCCCCTTGACGCCGCGGTACTTGCGGACGGTCTGCTCGGCCTGGGCAACCAGCATCGCCCGCACGTCGGGGCGTCCGTAGTCGGTCGGGTACGTCCATTGCCCCTCGAACTCGATGCCGTAGCGGCCGACGAAGTCGTTGACGATCGTGTAGATCCCGTAGGTCTCGCAGAGGTAGGTGACCATCTCGGGAGGGATGTCGGGGCTGGTGCGGATGGCGTTGATGCCGGCGGCCTGCATCAGCCGGCCGTACCGGTCGACCACGCGGCGAACGAGCTCGGGATCCCGCGACCAGAAGCCGTACTCGTAGTTGTGGCCGATCGGGGTGTAGGCCCACTGAGTGGCCTTGACGAAGAAGTCTTCGCCGTCAACGGTCAGCTTCCAGCCGGCGTCGTCTTGAACCAGTTGCACCGTGGCCTCGGCGGTGGCGTCGCCGGCGGATCCGACCAGGACGCAGCCGAGCATCAGACCGATCCCGAGCGTTCGCATGATGGGGCTCCTCACAGGAGCCCTCAATCATAGCTCAAGACGGTGAAGGACTCCCCGTTGATCGCGCGGGACCCGATCGAGAGCTCGGGGATGTACTGGGGCGCCCGGCCGATCTGGTCGCCGCCCTCGTAGCCGTCGAAGAGCGTCGTGATGAAGTCCCGGCCGGCCTGGACCCATCGGGCGTGGCCGTCGAGGAACCCGAAGTGGACGCCCTCCTCACCGTGATTGTTGCCCGGCTCGGGCCAGTTGTTGGTCGGGTTCAACTCGGGGTCGGACGCGTCGTCGGCGTCCATGACGATCGTGGCGCGTGACGGCTGGGTGGTGTTGCGCAGGCTCTTGCGCACGCCCTTGCCGCCGAACTGGTTGAAGATCACGCCGTCGATGTCGCCGGGTACGCGGGTGCCGTCGGGGTAGATGATGGGGCCGGAATAGGCGGAGTTCAGCTCGTAGCTGTGCCCGCCCCGGCTCTCCTGAGCGTCACGGGCGTTGTCTTCGAGGTCACGGATCCACCACTCGCCCTTGAACTGACCAAAGCCGATCCGCCGCCGGTCGGACGGATCAACCACGTTCTCGGTGCTCGGGCAGACGGCGACCTGGGCGTCGCTGATGTATTCGGGGATGATCAGGTTGAGGTTGTCCGACTCGACGCCGACCGTCGGCACGAACGTCCCGCCGTCGGTGCTCTCGTAATCGACGGCGCGGGTGAACATGCCGGTGGCGAGCTGGCGGGTGTTGGAGGCGCACTGCATGCGCTGGGCCGCGTCTCGCGCCTTGCCCAGTGCCGGCAGGAGGATCCCGATGAGCAGCGCGATGATCGAGATCACCACGAGCAGCTCGATCAGCGTAAACGCATGGGTTCGTCGCATCATGTCTGGCCTCGCTTAAAGGAAACGTCACCACTTCTCAAAGCCCCGACCCGCCGGTGAGCGAGCCGGGGCGTGTCGGCTCAGGAGGCTCAGTCACGTCGCCGACGATGGAGGCACAAGCCAAGCGCGGCCGCCAGGAGCCCGGCCGTCGCCGGCTCAGGAGTCGCCGCCACGGTGTACATGTTCAGGCTGCCCTGGTCCTGGGCCAGGAAGTCGAACGTCCCGCCGGGCAGGTTCGCCGAATAGATCGGGCTGTCTTCGACGTTCCCGAACGGGCTGCCGAACGTGATCGTCTCACCCGTGTCGGTGAAGCCGAGGTCGGACACCCACGTCAGCGCCGAGACGTCCACGCGGCGATCGAAGATCAGGAACGCCGTCACGTCTTCGGCGAACGTCACGGACAACGAATAGTCCGACACGTCACGGTCGTTGTTGGCCGGCTTGATGTAGTCGGCGCCCTCGATGAGCGACGGCACATCGAGCCAGGGATCGCCGTCACGATCCACGAAGATGTCGGCGTTCTCCGTCATCCCGCCGACCACAAGCTCCGGGGCCACGTTGCCGCTGCTGCCGCCTCGCGAAAACGACGAGATCAACTGAGCCTCCGCCACCGCCGCGGGCGCCGCCCACAACCCGGCGACCATCACACACGTCATCACCCGTTGAATCACTCGATGCATTCGAAACCTCCTCCGATTGAAAGGAAAGGACTTCAGACCGTCGCCGACCCACGTCGGACCGGCGACCGCCGAACGGCTCGGCGCCCCTGACCGTTCCAGACTGGTGTGGTTTTCAAGCATGTTTCTTTCTCCTGTTCTCCTCGTCATCCAATTCCAAGTGTGTTCACTCGGGTCGGGATCGCCTCAGCCGCGGCGACGACGCACGGCCAGCGCGCCCACGCCCAGCGTCATCGCCATCAGCGCCGACGCCGGCTCGGGCACCGCGGCGCCGCTCTGACCGAAACCAAAACCCGTCTGCCAGATGCCCAGGTCGAACGCGTCCACGTCGTCGTCACCGTCGGCGTTGCCCTCGGCCCACGACGCGTCCTCGGTCGTCCCGAACCCCGTCTGCCAGATGCCCAGGTCGAACGCGTCCACGTCCCCGTCCAGGTCGAAGTCGCCGAACTCCGTGCCCAGCACCTCGCGAACCAGGTAATCGGCGTCGTCGAGGTCCAGCTCGTTGTCGGTCGGCGTGATGCTGAACTTCTCGGCGAGAGAAAGGGTGGCGCCGGTGTCCTGGGTCACGCCAAACTCCGGCGCCTCGCCCTCGGCCGGCAGCGGCAGGGACTCGTTGAGTGCCAGGGCGTCGATCGCGTCGTAGAGCATGTCGATGTCGGTCGCGTTGACCCACTCGTCGGTGTTGAAGTCGGCGGCGTGGAACTTCATGACGCCCGGGCCCGAGAGCGTGAAGTTGTCCACGTTCATGTCGCCGGGGTTGCCGCCGCCGGGGAAGGTGACCCCGATGCGGGTCAGGTCGTTGGCGCGGGTGGTGCGGAAGAAGAAGGGGTTGAACGGCGCCGCGGTGGTGTCCTCGAGGCTGAACTGCAGGTTCTCCCAGGAGTTGGCGGGGATGGCCGGGGCGATGTCAGTCGGCTCGTTGCCGATCGTCAGGACGCGCGATCCGTTGCCGAACGTCTCGACGAGCCCGGGCACGTTGCCGGTCACCACGCCGTTGATGCTTGGATAGCCTGTATCGACGTTGACACGGAACTGGGCGTCGGAGATCGAGGTGTTGAGGTCGACCGACACGTCCACGCGCAGGCTGGACTGGACGGTGCCGTCCCCGCCGACGGTCCCGAACTCGTCCTCGGCCAGTCGCAGTCCCTTGACCTGCCAGATGAGCCGGGCGAAGTACCCGCCCGGTGTGGCGTCTTCGACGCTGAGACGGGCGGCGTGATCCCCGGGTTGTCCCGAGGCTCCACCGTTCTCGATGATGCCCGCGGTGATGCTGTCCGGCCCTCCGCCGAAGCTGCCCCACGACGCCGCCTCGCCCGCGAAGTTGTCGTCGAAGTCGTCCGTCGCGCCGTCGGCGACGAACTCGACCGGGTCGGGCGACGGCATCGCCGCGTCGAAATCCAGGGTGACCGTATCGGTCACGGGCACGTTCAGCCCCTGGCCATACGCCGAAGCCGGGCACAGGCCCCACACGGCCGCGGTCAGCACCGCCGCTCCCAACCCGACGTTTCCGTTCATCCATCCGCTTCTCATGATTCACCTCCGCTTCGGCCACCGACTCGGCGGCCAGGTTGTAAAAGTCACTCCAGCCAATCCGATCACCCGCGATCAGGCGAGCGACCGGAGAAGGAGGTCGTCGTCAACGCCGTCGACGTCCCAGCCACATCACTCCCGCGCCGAGCAGGGCGATCGTGGCGGGCTCCGGAACCGCCGCGCCCTCCTGGCCAAAACCGAAGCCCGTCTGCCAGATACCCAGGTCGAACGCGTCCACGTCGCCGTCGCCATCCGCGTCGCCGTCCAGCACCGAGGCGTCCTCGGTCGTGCCGAAACCGGTCTGCCAGATGCCCAGGTCGAACGCGTCCACGTCGCCGTCGACGTCAAAGTCCCCGAACTGGGTGCCGAGGATCTCTCGGACCAGGCGCTCCCGGTCGTCCTGCCCGACGCCCGCGTTCTCCAGTTCCGGCGTGATGTCGAACTGAGCGATCACCTGTGACCGCAGGAAGCCGACCAGCTCTTCGTCGTCTTCAAAAGGCAGGGCCGCCGCGGCGATGTCGTCGCCTTCCTGTCCCACCGCCAAGGCGCGGATCGCCCTGCTCAGGTCGTCGATGTCCGCCGCGTTGAGCAGGCCGTCCTGATTCACGTCGCCGTCGGCGTAGTTCAGGATCGAGCTGCCGCTGACGTTGACGTTGTCGATCAGCACCTCACCGACCGTCGGCGCCGGATAGACGACGACCAGCCGGGCGTTGAGCGCCGCCCGTGGCTCACGGAAGAAAAACGGTTCGTCGGTGGTCGTGTTGGCGTCGCTGAGGTCGAAGTCGACGGTCTGCCAGTCGCCCGTGGCGGAGATGTCCTGACCGAGCGAGCCGAGCGTGAAGGACGCGCCCTCGAAGCCGGGCACCTCGGTGAAGTCGAAGAAGCCCGTCTCGATGCGGACGCGGACCGTCGTGCCCGCGGGGGCCTTGAGGTCGAGCTTGATGTTGGCGTCGCTGACGTCGGCGAACTCAAAGAGTCCGGTGCCATCGTCGAACCCGCTGGGCGCCAGCTCGAAGCCGCGATCGCTGAGGATCGTGCCGGCGAAGAAGTTGAACGGCTCGGCGTCGGCGGGCTCGACCGTCATGCGGGCGGCGTTGTCCCCGGCTTGACCCGTGGGCCCGCCGCCGGCCAGCGTATCGAGCGTCACGACCCCGGCGTCTCCTCCGCTGAACGTGCCCACGAAGCCACCCTCCCCGATCAGGCCGTCGTCGAACGCGGCGCTGTCGCCCGCGGTCAGCACGCGCGGGCCGGGCGTCAGCGGTGACCCGTCGAAGTCGATCTCGACCGAGTTGGTCGGCGGCGCCACAATCTCGATCTGCGCCGCTGCCGGCACCGCGACGCCGATGACGCACAGCCCGGCCAGAGTGCTTCGCGTCGTTCGAGTCGCCAATGACATGAACCTGCCTCCTTGTGACGTTGAGCCTCTCATCCCAACATCCGAACACGCCTCAGGGACTTGCGGGCGGGTCGCCCGGGCCGTCGACCCGTCGCCCGTCGGGCAGCATGCGAACCGGCCGGCTCGGCGCCTCGCCCGTGGTCTGATTGATCTCGAGCACCGCCGAGAAGACCATCTGCAATCGCTCGGGCGACGCCGTTCCGGCAATTCGTCGGCCCAGCCACAGCGCCGCGTCGAAGCCCAGTTGCACGGTGTCCTGCCAGACGGCGGTCAGACGCGGGTGAATCCGTCGTCGGCTGGTGCCGTCGTCGAAACCGACGATCGAGAAGTCCTCGGGTATCCGCAGCCCCAGCGCCTGGACGCGACAGACGGCGCCGAGCGACGCCATCGGGTCGGCCAGGAACATCGCCGTGGGCGGGTTCGGAAGGCTCAGTGCCCGGTTGATCGCGTTCTCGCCGCCGGTGACGGTCGGTGACATCGGCACGATCAGATCCGGGTCCACCTCGAGCCCGGCCTCTCGCAGCGCCGCCTCGTAGCCGGCGCGGCGGTCGAGGTGATCGTGGTCCGGCTCGTGGGCGATGCCCATGGCGATCCGCCGATGACCCAGGTGAATCAGGTGCTCGACGGCGCGGCGGCTCTCCTGCGTCGAATCGCAGCAGATGTAGTTCACCCGCTCGTGTTCGAACTTCTCGGCGACGACCACGTGGGCCAGGCCCTCGTCGGCGATCGCCTCGCAGATGTGGCGATACCGCGTGTTGGTCCGCAGGATGCCGCCGAGCAGCCCTCGCCGGGCGAAAAACTGGCTGTAAGTCTCGCTCGGCAGCTTGTCCCGCTGCAGGTGAATGAGGGTGATGTCGAGCTTCTGTTCCCGCAGGCCCCGGGCGATACCGTAGAGCAGGAACGAGTCGTACTCTGACAGCTCGAAGTCGCCTGTGAGGACAAAGCCGACGGCGGTCGCCGTCCGAGGCCCGCGTGGGATCGTGTAACCGGCACGGTTGGCCGCGCGGACCACCCGCTGACGGGTCTGGTCGCTGACGTCGGGGTGGGCGTTCAGCGCCCGCGACACCGTCGTGACCGAGACCCCCGCACGCTTTGCGATTTCACGAACCGAAGCCATCCAGCCGCCTCAAAAACCATCGAGCCAAATGTGAACCGACACGGACCTGAAACGAAACCGAAACTGTACCGGAGAGAATAGCAGAGACGTACCGGGCCGTCAAGAGAAACCTTACCGCCCGTGGCGGCGGTGGCAGGCCAATAAACAAAGCGACCGGCGGCCGTTAGGCCGCCGGTCCGTGCCGATACGCGGGTGTCGTGGATCGGTGGCTCAGGGAGCGTTTCGGTACGCTGGAGCGATCTGGCTGACCGCGGCACGGCCGACGCGCGAGCGGTCGGGGGCGGTCCGCCGCCAGATCACCCAGGCCGCCATGGACGCCGCCATCACCCCCGAGGCCGGCGTCGGCACCACCGCCGCGCCGGCCGCCTCGGTAAACGTCTGCTGCCACAGGCCCAGGTCGAACGCATCGACGTCGCCGTCCCCGTCCGCGTCACCGTCCCTCGCGGTGGCACCGGAGGCGATGCCGAAACCCGCCTGCCACAGCCCCAGGTCGAAACCGTCCACGTCCCCATCGCCGTCGAAGTCGCCCGCCAGGCGGACCAGCTCGAGCTTGACGTCGTCGATGAACACCGCCCCGGCCTCGAGACCCGGCTGGTCAAAGGTGAAGGAAACCGCCAGCGTCCGCGCCTCGGCCGGCGCCGTCGCGCGAAGCTCGAACGGCAGCCAGCCGTCTTGGGGCGTCTCGCCGTCGGCGATCACCTGTTCCGCCGCGTCGCCGAGCGCGGCACCGCCCCGGCCGAAAAACCGGATCGCGGCCAGCTCCCGGTTCGACGTGCCCGCGATCGAGTCGTTCGACTCGACGCGCACCAGCCCGGTCAGACGATACTCCCGCCCGGGCAGCGCCTCGATGCCGTCCTGCACGGCGGAGGTCTCGGGTCCACTCGCCGAGAACGTGCCGAACTGCTTGAGCGCCCTGGAGCCTTCGGCCGGCGTGACGATCGGCGGGTCCTCGAGAAAGTTGTTGCCGTGGAACCGCCACGCGCTCGCCCCGTCTTCAAACCCGCCGTGCCGCAACACGCCCGCCCCCGCCGGGCCGCCCTGCTTCTGGTAGACCCGGACGTATTCGATGTCGAACAACTGGGGAAACACGGTGGTCTCGTCGGGATCGCCGTCGAAGTGCCCGCCCACCGCGGTGTTGAGCACCACGCTCATCGGCGTGCTCGAGATCGGCGCGTCGTCGCCGGTCACGCGGTAGTGCATCACGTCGTCGACGTAGAAACGAAGCTCGTCCGGCTCCCACTCGACGGCGTAGACGTGGAAGCCGTCGGGCCAGACGACCGGGCTGCCGTTCTCCGTGGTCTGGTATCGCTGCGTGACGTACTGGTGATTGCCCTGGGCGTTGGCGAAGTGGTAGGCGCTGCTGACGACGTGGGGCTCCGAGCCCTTGTGCTCCATGATGTCGATCTCGCCGCCGTGCGGCCAGGGCTTGGAGCGCGGCAGCAGCCAGATCGCCGGCCAGATCCCCTTGGTCGTGGGGATCCTGGCTCGTACCTCGAACCGCCCGTAGGCCTGCTCGAACCAGCTCTCGAGCCGGGCCGAGCGGTACTGTCGGCCGTCGAACGGCTCGTCGGTCGCCGTGATACGCAGCTTGCCGTCGACGATCGACGCCTGCTCGGGCAGGTAGTACTGCTTCTCGTTGTTGAAGTTGTTCTTCCGGGTCAGGACCTCCCACTTGTCGGTGTCCACGGCGTCGCCGTCGAACTCGTCCTGCCAGGTGAGTGTCCAGCCGGACGGCTCGTCTCCTTGAGCGAACGAAGGGGCTGCGATCATGCTCGACATCAGGGCCACCATCCACCATCGACTCATCGGTTCGCCTCCGGGCCGTTTCGGGCTCAACGATTCACGGAACGAGTTATTGCGGGTTGTCGGCGCGGACGTTTCGCTTGAGGATCGATTGGCGGGCCTGCGAAGTGGCGTGGCCGTCGCCCCAGAGCACGTTGACGCTTCCGCCGTTGAGGCTGCCGCTGGTCTTGCCGCCGCTGCCGCCGTGGCGCCACCGCAGGTCGCCCTGGCCCGGCGCGATCGCGTCGCGGTTGAGCCCCTCGTTGATCACGTCGTCGTTGTCTTCGTCGTTGGGGTCGAAGTAATCGCTGGCGTCGTTGGCGCCGAAGTTGTCCAGACGATCGAGACCGGCGAACGCGTTGCCATTGAACGCCGGTGCCAACGACAGCTGCTGGCCCGCATCGGCAATGTTCAGAATCTCCGTCGGCCGCTTCATGGCGTCGGCACGATAGGGAACCAACGGATTTGGACCCTGGCCGGAGAACGGCCACGCCGGCATCAACAGGACATTCGCGCCGTAGTGAATGCGACCGGCCTCGATCGCGGCGGACGGACAGAGCAGCACCGGCGTCGGGCGGTCGAGCGACCCGCTCTGATTCGCTTCCTGGTACGTGTTGTCCGCCTCGCGATTGATGTACGAGGAAATAAGCAGGCCCCAGTCCGTCTGGTGCGCCTGGCTGAACGCGGGCGGCAACTCCAGATCGTAATCCATGCTGTAGGCATAGATGCCGATGCCGATCTGCCTCAGATTCGAGAGGCACTGCATGTCCCGCGCCGAGTCGCGGGCGGCGCCCAGCGCCGGCAGCAGGATGCCGATCAGCAGCGCGATGATGCTGATGACCACGAGCAGCTCGATCAGGGTGAAGGCGCGCCCCGTGAGGCGCTGACGGGTTCGAATGGACGTGTGGATAAGCCGCGACATGATTCGCTCCTTCCGGCCCGGTGACGTGCGGGCCAACCATCGTGGTCCGGCTCCGGAACCGGAGCCCGCTTCTGTTCAATTCGCCGACTCGCCGTTGGGCGAACCCGCGAAGGGGGTCGTCGCCCGGCCGGTGTTCCGGCCGGCCACGACGTCAACCCGCCGGCGCGGCGGCGGGGACCAGCCTCGCGCCGTTGGGCAGCACCTGCTGCGGCGTGGACATCGGCG
The DNA here is from genome assembly GCA_964431205.1 of uncultured Phycisphaeraceae bacterium. GTDB lineage: Bacteria > Planctomycetota > Phycisphaerae > Phycisphaerales > Phycisphaeraceae > CAYSIX01. The sequence continues at coordinate 15,459 of CAYSIX010000023.1, read as the reverse complement.
GGCCGCTGGTGTCGTGGATCTCGAACCAGGTCGGCAACGCCTTGCGCACGACCGGCGCCTGACGGGGCAGCAGCGTCTGGGTCAGGGCCATGAACGCCTCGTACCCGATCCGCTGCGCGTCCTGGCAGACGGCGGTCATCCGCGGGTACACGTTGTCGCGCACGTCCGTGTCGTCGAAGCCGACGATCGAGACCTCTTCGGGAACGGCCAGGCCCATCTCGTGGGCGTGGTTGATCGCACCGACGGCCAGCAGCGGGTCGGCGACGAACAAGGCCGTCGGCCGATCGGGCATCGTCATCAGCTGCCGCATGATCTGCGCGCCGTCGGGTCGGCTCGCCGGGGTCCGGAAAAGCAGACGCTCATCGAAGGGCAGATCGTGCTCGGCCAACGCGCTGCGGTAAGCGCGCAGGCGGTCGGTGTGGTCATGATCGTCAACGTGATTGAAAGCGAAACCGATCCGACGGTGGCCCAGCTCGATCAGGTGCGCGACGGCCTGGCGTGTGGTCGGTTCGGAGTCGCCGTACACGTAGCTGACCTCGGGCTCATCGAAGCGGTCGGCGACGACGATCGCGGGGAAGCCCTCGCGGCTGATCTCGACGCAGAGGTTTCGCGACTCGGTCGTGGTCCGGACGATCACGCCGCGAATCCCCTTGCGGTGGAAGAGCTGGGTGTAGGTCTCGCCGGGCTGCTTGTCGCGGCGGAGGTTGATCATGACCAGGTCGAAGGTGGTCTCGGCCATGGCAAGGCTCATGCCCTCGCAGAGGGCGGCGTCGTAGGGCGAGCCCAGCGACGCCGGGCCGGTGTAGGCCAGCGCGATGTAGTTCGTCTGCCGTCTGCCGACGGCCGAGACGTAGCCGACCCGGTTGACGACCTCGAGCACGCGGCTCTCGACGTCGGGGCTGACCGACGGGTTGCTGTTGAGCACGCGCGACACCGTGGCGATCGAGACGCCGGCTTCACGCGCGACCTGTCGGATGGTGGACATGGAAGCTCCCGACCAGAGGCGGCGAAGAAACTGTTACACTACAATTATCCAAGCGGCGGCGATCCTGTCAAGGCCTCACTTGCCTGTTATTTGAATAATTCGCCCCGAGAAATCAGCGGTTCAAGGGCTGAACCAACGAATGTAACTGTTTCTCCGCCTTTTTGTGCGCCCCGGTTGAGCTCGTAAGCCTTTGAGTAACAAAGTTTTGTGGTTCGTGACGCCCGCGATGCGGCCTCAGTCGAGCGGCAGCCACGCCAGCACCCGCTGGATCATCCGATCCCAGTAGCCCCACTCGTGGCCCTCGCCCGCGTGCTCTTCGTAGGTCAGCGGAAGGCTGAGCTTGCGGGCGCGATCGCGAAACGTGAGGTTGTGCTGGTAGAGGAAGTCCCCGGTGCCGCAACACTGGTAGAGGGACGGGCACGCACCGGGTCGGGCGGCGATGCGGTCCAGAAGCGCCAGCAAGTCGTTGTCGCTGCCGCGGACCTGTTCCGGCTCGCCGAACATCCATCGCCACTCTTCGCGGTCCACCCGCTCGCCCGTCCGAACGTGCGTGGCCATGTCCAAGGCGCCAGAGAGGCTCGCGGCGGCGGTGAACAGCTCCGGCCGGCGCAGCGCCCACTTGAACGCCCCGTATCCGCCCATCGAGAGCCCGGCGACGAAGTTGTCCGATCGTTCGGCGCTCAGACGGAACCACGACCGCATCAGCGTGGGCAGCTCCTCGCTGAGAAAGGTCCAGTACCGCAGGCCGGAGTGCATGTCGTTGTAGAAGCTGCGATGGACGGCCGGCATCACCACCGCCAGGTTGTGCGACCCGACGTACCGTTCCAGGGACGTGCGGCGCAGCCACGCCGTGTGGTCATCGGATAGCCCGTGCAGCAGCCAGAGCGTCGGGAAGCCGCTGTCGCCCGTGGCGTCGTCGCGGTTGCGGTCAGCGTTCTCGTCTGCCTCTCCGTTCCGCGGCAGCAACACGCTCGCCGCCGTGGACAACTGCAGGACCTCCGAACGGAAACGACACTCCATCCAAGCCATGCGCTGCTCCTTGACCGTTTCGCCGCTGTGCTGCGGATGCTCTTGACGACGCGCCGGTCGCGTCGCCCCGCGTCTTCCGTGCCGCGGACCGAGGCGCCCGGCGCGATAGGATGGTAATGCCGATGGAAGAGGCCCGCCGCATCACCGCCATCACGCCGACCCGACGCGGCGACCGCGCCACGATCAAGGTCGATGGTCGCGCGGCCGTGACGCTGAACCTTACTACGGTGGACGCGATGAGCCTGAGCGTGGGGGACGCGGTCGATGAGGCGTTGCTGGAGCGATTGCGCGAAGCTGCGGCCTATGACAAGGCGATGCGCGACGCGATGAACCGGATCAACCGGCGCGCGATGAGCACGAAGCGGCTGGACCACAAGCTGGCCGAGCTGGGTCATGGCGGAAACGTTCGTCGGCGCGTGCTCGATCGACTCACTGAACTCGGCGTGCTCGACGACCGGGCGCTGGGCGAGGCGTTGATCCGGGAGACGCGGCGGCAGAGGCCGGCGGGCCCGCGGCTGCTGAAGCAGAAGCTGATTCAGCGTGGGATCGCGGTTGAGCTGGCCGAGGAGCTGGTGCGCTCGGGGTCGGACGCGAGCGAAGCCGCGGAGCAGGCGGCAGACCTGGCGCGACAACGGTGGCGGCAACTTGGCCGGTTGGAGCCGACGACGCGCAAGCGACGGGTTTACGGGTTGCTGGCCCGCCGTGGGTTCGACTCGGACGCGATCGACTACGCCATGCGGCGCCTGGCGGATGAGCCGAACCCGTCGGCGACGCGATAGCCCGCCACGCGGCCACGCTCCATCCTGAAGGCCAGCCCGGCCGAGCTAATGCGGCTCGATCGAGTCGACGCGAACTGACCCGAGATCGGGCCCCCGATAGGCCGGCGCCGCCACACAAATCTCCCGCAGCGCGGCGGCCACCGGATTGCCGCTCAACACCAGCGCACTCAGCTCGCGGTCCAGCCCCGCCAGGTATCGGTCCCGAAGCACGTGCAACGGCTCGACGTGCCAGCGCGGATCGCGTGTGCCGGATCGATCGACGTTGGGTTGCGTGTAGTGCCAGGCGCCGTCGAGCCGCCGGGCGACGCGATCGACTGAGCGGCGGGCCCCGCCGGCTCCGCCTTCGCCGTGGCGAATGCGCACGTCGATCTGAACCGCCGCGGGAAGCTCCTCGAAGAGCGTGGCCAGGTACTGCTCCGCCGCCAGCGAACGCCATCGAGCCCGGTCCTGCCATACGCGCGGCGCGCCGTACAACGGCGCGCGCTCCACCTCGACGTCGATGTCGAACGCCCGCCCGGCATGGAAGAGTCGATTCAGCTCGCGGGGGTCGAGCCATTGCGCGTCGTCGTTCAGGCTCGCGTGCGATTGTGTCGCGGCATCCGCTTCGACCGTCACCCGCCACGCTGCGTCGCGTTCGAGCATCGTCGCGCGCTGCGATTGCACCATGACCCGCCCCACCCAGAACATCAGCACAAACGCGGCGAGCAGCACCGGCATCGCCAACACGGTTTCGACCATCACCGCGCCGCGCCGCCGACCGGAACACCCCGCGGCCGGGCTCACACCTCGGGCTCGGTGACGAAGAGTCATCGCGTCTCCCCGGCGGGATCGGTGAACAGGAACGCGCTCAACGGCTCGATGGCTCGCAGCGCGTCGTCAATCGCCTCCCGGTCGCGCCGGTCCACGCCGGGCATCAGCGGCTCGTTGTCCAGCGCCGACGCCGCCACCCCGACCCACTCGTCGATGTCGCGGACCGGCTCAAGCCGCACGCGCCAGGCCTGCGTCCACAGGTCGGCCGAGTGATCGTTGAATACCACGGCCTGGGCCAGCGCGGTCATGTGCTCGCTCACACGAGCGCGATCGAAGAGGCTCGGCCACAGCGCCGAGTCGTTCGGCTGTCGCGCGACGGCGAGAAAATCGAACCGGCGGGTACGGGTCGAGTTCAATGGCTCCAATCGGTCATGGTCGAGATCGATGGGCGCCGGCGCATCGGGCGCGGTGCGGTCGAAGTCGGCGAAAGGGTTTGCGACGGTGAGCCGTGGCCCCGTGTTGACGCCGACGAGCAGGAAGTCGATCTCCCAATAGACCGTTTGTGCGGCAAAGCCGTCAAGGCTGGGCCGCGGATCAAGGCCGATCGAGGGGTCGCCGCCGCGGTCCGGGCCGGTCGGATCGGTCCGGTAGGTGGCCGAGAGCCGCCACACGTGGCCGCCGACGTGACGCCATCGGATCGAGCCGGTCGTGGCCAGGTCCACGGGAGGCCCGTCGGCCGGGTCATGCCATCCCGGCACGACGAGCAGGTGCGGCGCGTCTCCCGTCGTGCGATCGATCGTGTTCCACGTTCGGCCGCAATTCTCCGCCAGGCCACGGTCGTCGGCGACGCGCGACTTGATCTCCCCGACCAGAAACATCGTTTCTCGAATCTCATCCGTCGGCAGCCCGCGGGCGTACCGATCACCGGCGTCGGTTGATCGCTCATCGTCGTAGAGGATGTCGACCTCCCAGCCGGGAGCGACCACGTCACGGGCGTCACCCCCCGCCCAGAGGTAGCCAAGCTTGATCCGCGCCAGGGTGTCGACGCGATCGCGCAGCCGATCGTACGGGCTCGTCGGGATCTTACGGATCAACCAGTCGAATGGGCCGTACACCTGATAGGCGGCGCCATCGGGAGATCCGGCCGGCGGCGAGGGGGTCGGCGGATCTGCCCACGGAGCCGTGGGCGTGTCGGGGCGATCGTCGGCCGCCGCACGCCGCCAACCAAAGAGCGTGTCGAACGGCCCCCGGCGAAACTCGGGGTGATCCACGACGCCGAAGCCACGCGTCAGGTCATCGGCGGCGAGCGGTGTCCGACGGTCCGCGCCCGGAAGCAACCCGTGCTTGACCGGACGCTCATAGTCATCGAACACCCCGCGACGCAGCACCATGGCGTCGGCGTGACCCGGCAGCAGCCATGCCTGGCCGGCGGACGACAGCTCCGCCCGGCCCAGTTCATCCGCGGTCCGCTGCGCAAGCCGATGAAGCTCGTCCGCCGCCGCACGACTCACCGCGTCCAGGGAGAACATCGCCTGCCACAGGCCCGCCTGACGCGCCGCGTCGCGCGTCGGAACGTAACGCGTGGCGCCGGAGAGCAGATCGGGACGGCGGCGAAACAGATCGTGCAACGCCCGAAGCGACGCCTCACGCTGCGCCGCCTCTCGCGAGGCGTCCGGGCCCAGGAGGTCGCGCAGCATTCGATCGAACCACGCGTCGGTCACGCCCGCACGCAGTTCGGACCGCGCCGCCGCACGCACCGCTTCGGGTTCCGTCATCCCCTGACCGGCCGGCGCGGTCAGTGTCAGGTCCACGGCCATCGGCAACGCGTCGAGGACCGCGATCGCCGCGATCACGCGGGCCGTCGTGACGTTGTTCATCGCGATCGTGTTGAAGGCCCGCGCGACCGAGCCGGCGCCGCCGTGCGCGGCGGCGTCCGCGGCGTGCTGCGTCGCGATACGACGCTCGAGCTGCCGGCCGGTGTTGAACAGCATGAACGCCATGCCCGCCACGAGCAACAACGCGAACAGCATCAGGATCATGACCGCGCCGCGGTATCGGATCGCGCCGGGCCGCCGCGCCACGCCACGGCGTCGCCGCTGGCCTCGACCCCGGTCAGACTCACCGAATCGTCGTGTCATCGTCGGCCTGTCCCTGCTTCACGGTTTCGATCAGACGCTCCACCTGCTGCGTCTCGCGGATGCGACGCGCGTTCTGCAGCATCGCGCGGGCGGCGTCCCAACGTTGCTCTGACATCAGCACGTACGCCTGGGCGACGTGGTGCTCATACTCGACGGCTTCGAGCCGATCACGAACTCGGGGCGTGTCGACGTGCTCCTGCGCCTCTCGATACGCGGCGGCGGCGAGCCCGAACCGCCCCTCGGCACGCAGCTTATCGCCGCGATCAAACCGCTCGCGGTAGCTCAGCCAGCGTTGCGCTCGCTGCACCCCCTCGTCAGCTTCACGGGAACGATCGTCCTCCCGTCTCGCCTGTCGATAGGCCTCGAGCGCGGCCTCGAACTCTTCCCGCGCCAGGTGCCGATCGCCCCGCGCCAGCCAATGCTGCAGCTTCGCTTCACGCAACCTTTCGTGGATGGCGGGGTCGACCGTGCCGGACGACGACAGCGCGGCGGCACGCGTGTAGTGGCGGATCGCCGCTTCGAACTCGCCCTCGCCCATCGCCAGGTCGCCCGCTGCGACCAATTGGTCACGCTCGACGGTCACGTCCAGACGACGGAGCCAGAACCTCGCCTCGTCACCGCCCCCGTACGCCAGAGCACGGGTGAACGCGTCGATTGCGCCGGGTCGATCACCGGATCGAAGTCGCCGACGCCCCTGCTCGATCCAGGCCGTCGCCTGCACCCTTTCCAGCCGCGCCTCGATGCCGGGGTCCGACCGCACGGCCAAGGCCTCCCGGTACGCGACGATCGCGTCGGCCCAGCGTTGCTGGGTCTCCGCCCGCTCCGCCCTCCGCAACGCCTGCTCCACCAGCGCCCGTCGCTGCAGTCGATCCAGCGCCTCGCGAAGCTCCGGCGCGGCGTACCGCGCCTCGGCCTCCTGCAAAACCTTGATCGCCGCCTCGCGTTCACCCTCTCTTGCCAGCCCCTCGGCCTGCTCCACCACCTCCGCGACGGCCGATCGCAGCCGAATCGCCTCGAGGCGGACAGCCAACGACTCGATCAACGCCTCGCTCGCCGCCGACGGATCCGCCGCCCGCCAGCTCTCCAGCAACCGATGGGCCTCGTCCAGCCGTCCCGCCTGCAGCGCCGCCTCGACCTCGCCCCGGCGAGCCGCCGCACCCGCACGCTCCCTCACCGTGGCCAGCTCTTCCCGCAACCGGTCCGGATCGAACACGTCCATCGCCAGGGCGTCACGCAAGGCGCGCTCGGCCCGATCGAACTGGCCGGCCTCGAGCGCCAGGCGCGCCTCGGCGCGACGTGTCCCGGCTTGCGCATAACGAGCGGATACGTCGAACCGCGTCTGGTCAGCGATCCTCGCGTAGATGTCCCTGGCCTCCATGAAACGGCCTGCGCGATACAACTCATCCGCCTCGTCGAGCCGATGTCGGACCTCGCGTTGCTCCTGCTGTGCCCGGTGATACGTGACCGCGGCCCCGATGCCCGCCACGAGCACCGTGACACCCAGCGCCACGGCCACCGCCGTCGCGACACGACGACGCCGTGTCGCGCGACGCGGTCCTCGCGCAGGCCGCGCCGCGGATGCGGCGCCGCCCGACACCGAGGATCCCTTCGCGAGCGCGCCGTCGCCGGCGATCGCGGCCAGCTCGCGCTCGACGCCGTGCGGGTCGGGCAAGGACTGGCCGGGGCCGCACGCGAGCAGCCTCGCCACGAGACGGCGGAGTCGCTCGGGCACGTTCGGCTCGATCCGGTCCAGCGGGGGCAGCCGATCGCCCCGACCCCTTCGGTGCGCGCTGCCTTCCCGCGATCGCGATCCTCCGACGAGGTCTTCATACGCCGAGCGACCAACCAGCAGCTCGTACGCCAGCCGCCCCAACTCGTGCCAGTCCGATGCGGCGTCGGCCGCCGACGACGCCGCCTCCTCCGCCTCGACGACCTCGAGAAACCCGGCGTCCAGCAGGCGGGCGCTGCCCTCGGGCGTGATGATCACGTGCGAAGGCTTGATCTGCCCGTGTGACAGCCCGGCCCCGTGCAGGCGCCGCAGCGCGGCCACCAGGCCTCGAAGCCAGCGGACGACCGCCACCGGCGGCACGGGACCGCCGCGTTGTATCAGCCGCTGCTCCAGCGACTCACCCTTCACAAACGGAACGAGCAGGAACGGCCCGCGCGGGTCGTCGATCAGCTCTACCGGCGCGATCAGGTGTGGCTCGTCTCTTGCCACCGACTGCAGGTCAGCGATCCAGCGCTCGAACCGACCACGACGGGGGTCGTCGGCCGACATGGACGATCCCAGTTGCTTGAGCACCATGGCGCGTCCCAGCAGCGGGTCCTCGGCGCGATACACCACCGAGTGATCGCCCGCCGAGAGCTGGCTGCTCACCTCGTAGGCGCCCACGCGATCGCGTGGTTTAAGCAGTGGGCGGGTGGTAGCGGGGTGGGCTGGGGGCATGAACAGGCCAAAGCCAAGGATGAGGGGCTCACGGACTGGCCCCTCAGGGCACGCGTGGCAGCGGTGGCGCCTCCGGCAGCCGCGTGGCGTCACCTTCGTTCAGGAGTGACCCCTCCGCGACGAGCAACGCGTATGGCCGGGGATCCGCGCCCCGTTGCTCGCGACCGTCGGCAAAGATCGGCCGCACGTAGGGGACCGCCAGGCGAAATCGGTGTCGGACGCGCACGACAATCGGAGCCGCCTCGTCGAAGAGGTGGCCCGTGGGATGAATCGGCTCGGTCATCGACCGACCGCCGACGACGTGTCGGATCGAAACCGTCGTATGGGCCGCCGCGTCAGCCAGCCGAGCGTCGGATCGCTCAACCCATCGCGGCGGCACACGGTTATGAGCGAGGTAATAGGATCGCAGCGCCCGGGACAGCCGACCGGACCCGGGCGATCGTGTCGCATCGGCGCCGGCGACCGGCGCCAGCGCCATCGCCGCGGCGGCATGGATCGCCTGCCGCTTGGCCGAGTCGGGCTCCGGACGGATGAAGTTGGCCGGCTCATCCGAGTCAACCAGATCGCGGGGCACGTGGACGACCGCCGCCCGCGCCGCCGCGAACGCCGCATAATGGACGAACAGTTGGGCGCGTACCAGCAACACCGTCTGAACCAGCGAGAGCATCACGAACAGCAGGATCGGCGTCACGAGCACGAACTCGATCGTGGCGGTGCCCGCTTCGTCCCGGCCGAGCGACGGGCCCTTCCGCGGTCGTGTCCGCAGTGCACACGCCGCGGCGGCACGGCCGGGGTCGCACGCAAGCCTTCGGTTCAACATCCAGATCATCCCGAGGAGCATTGTACCTCCGGCTACAGGAACAATCGTCCGGGGTAGCCGGTTCATCCCTGCAACAAGCCCGGGACAGGTGGTTCCCGGCCCATCACCCCGCTCAACGGCGGCGTGATGCTGCATCGGGGGCCGCTCCGCCCTAAGCTTCACGAACGATGGACCCAACGCAGGACGAACGACCCATGAGCGAAGCGATTACCCACCATCCGGCAACCCACGATCCGACACTGGAATCCGACCGGTCGAGCACGCCCTCCCGATGGCCCACATACCTGAAATGGGGCTCTGTGGCGATGATCGCTCTCGGACTGCTGGTGCTGATGCGCCAGGAGCAGGACGACCTGAGCCGGGCGGTCAGGATGCTCGGCGGCTTTCTGCAGGGCCAGGGGCTCGCGATCGCGATCGCGATCTTTGCCGGCCTCTACATCGTCGCAACGGTGGCGATGGCGCCGGGGCTGATCCTGACGATCGCCGCGGGCGCCATCTTCGGGCTGCTGTGGGGCACGGTCGCGGTCTCCATCGGCTCGACGCTCGGGGCGGCTCTGGCGTTTCTGATCGCACGGTACTTTGCCCGTGACAAGGTCGCCCGAGTGGCCCAGCGACACGCCAGGTTCCGCGCCATCGACCGGGCGATCAGCGAGGGCGGCTGGAAGATCGTGGGCCTGCTGCGCCTGTCGCCGGCGATCCCGTTCAACCTGCAGAACTATCTCTATGGTCTGACGGCGATTCGGTTCTGGCCGTATGTGCTGATCAGTTGGCTGGCGATGCTTCCGGGAACGTTCATGTACGTGTACATCGGATACATCGGGCGGGAAGGGGCAGAGGCCGCGGCGGGGGCCGGGGCGGGGGTCGGCCAATGGGTCTTGCGCATCGTCGGATTCGCCGCGACGGTCGCGGTCACCGTTTACGTGACGAAGCTGGCGCGGCAGGCGTTGAAGCGGCAGGCGGGGCTCGAGCCGGAGCCAGCCGAAGCGACGGATCGATCACCGGACGCCCCCGAGACACGCGAGTCGTCTGGCATGGTGTCGACGTTGATCGCCGCGCTCCTCGCCGCCGCCGTGCTGATTCTCAACGCGTGCGTCTACACCGGGGCGCTGGACTTTGGTTCGTTGCTCGGTCCGCCGTCGGTCGTCATGACCGAGGCGTACGAACGCAAGCCGGACGGGCCACGCTTCGATCATTCACTGTTCGACGGCGTCGTTTCCCGATACGTCAGCGACGAGGGCGGTTGGGTGGACTACCGCGGCCTTGCGGAGAATCCTGAGCCGCTCAACCAGTACATCGAACAGGTCGCCCACGCCGACTTCGAGGCCCTCGGCCGCGATGAGAAGCTGGCGCTGCTCATCAACGCGTACAACGCCTTCACGCTCAAGCTCATCATCGAGTACCTGCCGCAGGGGATCGATTCGATCAAGGACATCGCCGCGGAAAAACGGTGGGACGACGTGCGCTGGCAGATCGGCCAGCACACCTGGAGCCTCAACCAGATCGAGCACGAGCAGATCCGGCCGAAGTTCAAGGAGCCCCGCATTCACTTCGCGCTGGTCTGTGCGGCGATCGGGTGCCCGCCGCTGCGCAACGAGGCTTACACCGGCGATCGGATTGAGCAGCAGCTCGAGGATCAGACCGTCTACATCCACCGCCACGATCGATGGTTCGGGTTTGATCCGCAACAGAACGTCGTCCACCTGACCCCGTTGTATGACTGGTACGGCAGTGACTTTGAGCAGGTGGCCGACTCGGTGCTCGACTACGTGGCGCGCTACTCGCCCGAGCTGGCCGGGCACCTGGAGGATGGCCGCAAGCCCTCGATCCGGTGGCTCAACTACGACTGGACGCTCAATGGCCGGGCCTATCAACCCGCATCCCAAGGAAGTGTCACACCATGACGACGCTGCAGGACCTGCCCGAACAGATCGAAGCGTTACGGCCTCTGGATGAGCACAACGAATCGCTCGCGCGGCACGTGCACCCGCCGGACTGGACCAATCCCGAGCCGTCGGGCCGGTACAACCTCGTGGTGATCGGCGCCGGGACGGCCGGGCTGGTCGCCGCGGCCGGCGCCGCCGGGCTGGGCGCCAAGGTCGCCCTGATCGAGCGCAGCATGATGGGCGGCGACTGCCTCAACGTGGGCTGCGTGCCGAGCAAGGCTCTGATCAGCGCCGCCCGTGCCTTTCACCACGTCAAGCACAGCCACCGCTTCGGCGTGCGGATCGAGGGCGAGGTCTCGCTCGACTTCCCCGCCGTCATGCAGCGGATGCGCCGGCTGCGCGCCCGGATCGCGCCGAACGACTCGGCCGAGCGGTTCCGCGACCTGGGCATCGACGTGTTTCTCGGCGAGGCCCGTTTCACCGGCGCTCACACGGTCAGCGTGGCCGGCAAGACCCTGGAGTTCGCCAAGGCCTGCATCGCTACCGGCACCCGAGCGCTCGTCCCGCCCATCGACGGCATCGAACAGGTCGAGTTCCTGACCAACGAGACGATCTTCTCGCTGACCGAGCAGCCGCGGTCGATGGCGATCATCGGCGCCGGGCCGATCGGCTGCGAGATGGCGCAGACCTTCGCCCGTTTCGGCACCGAGGTGCACCTGATCGAGGCGATGGACCAGATCCTGACCCGCGAGGACGCCGACGCCGCCGGCATCATCGCCACCGCCCTGGAAGACGACGGCGTGCACATCCACTGCTGCGGCAAGGCGGCCCGGGTTCAACCGCGCGAGGGCGGTGGGGTGGTCGTCTCCGTGGATCAGGAGAAAATGGGTCGCAAGTGGGAGGTTGAGGTCGAAAAGCTGCTCATCGCGGTGGGTCGCCGGCCGAACGTCGAAGGGCTGGACCTCCAGGCCGCCGGCGTCGAGTACGACAAGCAGGGGGTGCGGGTCAACGACGCGTTGCAGACGACGAACCCCGACGTGTTTGCCGCGGGCGACATCTGCTTCCCTTACAAGTTCACCCACGTCGCCGACGCGATGGCCCGCATCGTGATTCAGAACGCCCTGTTCGACTTCAAGATCAATCGTAAGAAGAAGGCCAGCGCCCTGACCATCCCCTGGTGCACGTACACCGAGCCCGAGATCGCGCACGCCGGACTCTCAGAGGACGACGCCCGGACCAAGGGCGTGGACATCGAAACGATCCGCATCGATCTCGATGACGTGGACCGCGCGATCCTCGAAAGCGAAGACGTGGGATTCCTGAAGGTGCACGTGCAGAAGGGTTCCGACCGCATCGTCGGCGCCACGCTGGTCGCGGCCCGGGCCGGCGACATGATCTCCGAGCTGACCACCGCCATGCAGGCGAAGCTAGGGCTCGGCGGGCTCGCGAACGTGATCCATCCCTACCCCACGCAGGCGGAGGTCATCCGCAAGGCCGGTGACGCCTACAACCGCACACGGCTCACGCCCACCGTCAAGGCGATCTTCAACAGGATCCTGGCGTGGAAGCGATGACGTCGACGTCGCCCGCCGGGCCAAGCCGGGCCCCCCGCCCCGCGGCGCCCGACCGCCGTCATACCGTCAGCAGGAACACGGCGAACATCACGACCCAGACCACGTCGAGGAAGTGCCAGTACATGGTCACGTACTGGACGGGTGCGTAGTGCTCGTGGTCGTACCGGCCGGCGTACGCGCGCAGCGTCACGACGAACAGCGGCCCGATCCCACCGAGCACGTGCAGGGCGTGGACCAGCACGAGGAAGGCGACGAGGCCGTACAACGCCACGTCCTTTTCCATGAGCCGGCCGTGCTCGATCAACAGCACCGCCAGGCTGGGCGCCTGGACCGCAACGAACGCAACGGCCAGGACGAGCGTGGCGGCGATCCACCGGCGGAAGGCGGCCTGGCGTTCCAGCCGGACGTTGTGCAGGGCACGGTGGACGGTGGCGCTGGAGGCGAGGATCAGCGCGGTGGAGACCCACAGCCCGAGGGGCAGGTGCAGGTCGGGGATGTCGCGGGTGACCATCAACGTCGAGCCATCCGGCTGCGTCTGCGGGTAGGGCTGACGAATGAAGTAGTTGATCAGGAGGAAGCCGACAATGGACGCGACGAAGAGGATCGCGAGGGAGATGAGGAAGAGGATCATGCCGAGCGTGCCGGTGCCGCGAGGGACGCGGTGCTGCCGGTCGGGCAAGGCGCGGGGGCGGGCGCCGGCATCGCTTGGCGTCGGAGCGGTCATGGGGAGGTCACGGGCTGTTCGGCCATCGAGGGCGTGCTGCGCACCTTAGGCGCGTACTGCCCGGTATCGATCAGTGTCAGACCGATGAACAGGCCGACGAACAGCAGCGCCAGGATCAGGATCATGCCGTTGAACGGTGAATCATAGCGCAGGTGCATGAAGTAGAGGCCGACCAGCGCCCCTTTGACCACCGCGATCGCCAGGGCGATCCAGATGTTCAGGTCGCCCAGGTCCACCAGGGTGACGGCGACGGTGACGATGGTCAGGATCAGCAGCGCGAGCAGCACGAGGACGAGCTGCCAGAGCGGGCTGACGTGGCCGATGCCGTGGGCGTGGGCTTCACCGTTGGGATGAGCGACTTGGTTCATGGGTGTGCTCGTGATGCGGGGGTCAGCGGCGCGGGCCTGACGCCGGTCAGTGGATCAGGTACAGCAGCGGGAACAGGAAGATCCAGATCAGGTCGACCAGGTGCCAGTAGAGCCCGCCGATGTCGACGGGGGTGAAGTACGCGGGGCCGAAGACGCCGGCGGCGGCCTTCCAGATCAGCCAGGCGATCACAACCATGCCGATCAGCACGTGCAAGCCGTGCAGGCCGGTCATCAGGAAGTAAATCTGGAAGAAGATGTGGACCCGCTTCTGGTCCGGCGGGGGCACGTCCTCGAAGCTGGTGACCTTGTGCCCGCCGTGGCTCGTCGACTCGCTGGCGAGGAACCGCGGCGCGGTGCCGACCGGCCCGACCGCCGCACGCTCGATCAGAGATCGTTCGGCCAAGGCGGGCGCCGCGTCCGACGCGTCCGCCTCGTCGGATTCAGCCGCCGATGTCGCGGCCCCCTCCGCCGCTTCGTGTCCCTCGGCGACCTGGACGCCTTCGTCGTGACCCTGATCGTGGCCGCCTGCGTGTGCGCCCGCGGCCACCCCGCCGTAGCCCGCGCCGTACTCGATCACGTGCTGGAGCTTGTCCGGGTTCTTCGGCTCGCCCCCGACGAAATAGAACGAGTTGACCCAACCGGGCATCAGCCCGTGCTCCCACTTGCTCTTGTATTCGACGAACTTGATGCACATGAACCCCGTCCCGCCAAGAAACGTGAGCACGAGCATCCACACGAGAAGGCGCTGCTGGCCGAGCTGCGCGGCGCGGACGCCCCACGCCATGGTGAACGAGCTGATCAGCAGGATGATCGTGTTGATCGCGCCCCACTGGGTGTCGAGGAACTTGTGCGCGTAGAGAAACACCTCGGGGTGGTTGCCGCGGTAGATGGCATAGGCGCAGAACAACCCGCCGAACATCAGCACCTCGGTGGCCAGGAACAGCCACATGCCCAGCTTGCCCGACTCGAACTGCTGAGCCGGGGTGTCGAAGTGGTGGGCGAGGTAGGGCGGGTGCTCGTGGTCGCCGTGGCCGTCACCGCTGAGATGAGCTGCTTGGGTCATGGGTGGGTAGGTCCTGAACGAAGGCGATCGTCGTTTTCTTCAGGCACGGGACACGGGTTGGCGGCGAGCCGATGGCGGCGAGGCGATGCCGGCGACCGCCGCGGCGGCCCCGTCACGCGGTCTGCGGCGTCGGCTCCTCGGTTTCCGGTTCGTGCACGTGTTCGGGGGACGTCTGATCGAGCACGTACCCGCCGATCCGCTCGTTCCAGTGCCAGTGGTCGTAGACGTAGGGGTCGGAGCCGTGCGGCGTCTCGTCGAAGTTGTGGTGAGGCGGCGGCGAGGGCACGTGCCACTCCAGCGTGTTCGCGCCCCAGGGGTTGACCGGCGCGCGTCGCCCGGCGATCAGCGACTGAATCCACGTGGCCAGCACCATCAGCAGGCCGACCGCGAGGATGTAAGACCCGATCGACGAGACGAAGTGGTGCGTGGCGAACTGCTCGGGATAGTCGGCGTAGCGGCGCGGCATGCCCTGGCTGCCGGCGACGAACTGGATGAAGAACGTGACGTTGAACCCGATGAAGATGATCACCGCCGCGACGCGAGCCACGGCTTCGTTGTACATCTTGCCGAACATCTTCGGCCACCAGTAGTACATCCCGCCGAGGAAGGCGAACAGCATCGAACCGACCATGACGTAGTGGAAGTGAGCCACGACGAAATAGGTGTCGTGGACGTGGATGTCCACGGCCAGGGCGGCGAGGAACACGCCGGTCAACCCGCCGATGGTGAACATCCAGATGAACCCGAGGGCGTAGAGCATGGGCGTGTCGAGGGCGATGCTGCCGCGGTACATGGTCGCCAGCCAGTTGAACACCTTGATCGCCGAGGGGATGGCGACGCTCAACGTCAGGGCGCTGAAGATCATGCCCGCCAGGGTGGATTGCCCGCTGGTGAACATGT
>CAYSIX010000022.1:19830-27866 GCA_964431205.1 uncultured Phycisphaeraceae bacterium | reverse complement strand
GCACCCGCGGCCCGGGCGAGCAGCAGCTCGAGATCGACCGCCGCATCGTCCAGCGAAAGAAAGCTCAGCTCCGCCGTGAGATCGCCGCCATCCAGCAGCGCAAGACCCGCGAGGTCCACGCCCGAAACCAGGACTTCTTCACCGTCGGGCTCGTCGGCTACACCAACGCCGGCAAGAGCACGCTGTTCAACACCGTCACCGACGCCCGCGCGTACGCCGACGACAAGCTCTTCGCCACGCTCTCGACCCGCACGCGCAAGTGGAACCTCGGCGGGGGCGACGCCGTCATGCTCTCGGACACCGTCGGGTTCGTCCGTGACCTGCCGCACCACCTGGTCGCCAGCTTCAAGGCCACGCTCGAAGAGGCGGTCCACAGCGACCTGCTGCTGGTCGTGCTCGACGCGGCGCACGCCCGCGCCGCGGCGCAGCTCGAGACGGTCATGGCCGTGCTGGACGAGATCGGCGCGACCGAGCAGCCGCGGCTGGTCGTGCTCAACAAGACGGACCTGATCGAGCACCCGGCCGACCTCGCGGCGTTCGAGCGCGCCTACCCCGACGCGGTGGCGATCAGCGCGCGGACGGGCGTGGGGATCGACGCGCTGGTCGAGCGCGTGCGGGCAGCGGCGCGCGGCGCCGAACGCGAGCTGACGCTCACGCTCGACTCGTCCGACGGCAAGGCGATTCATTTTCTCGAGTCGCAGAGCCGGGTGCTGGATCGAAGTTACGAAGACGACCGGGTACGCATGACCGTGCGGATCGGCCAGCGTCGGCTCGATCAGCTCAGGGCGATGGGCACGACCGCGCGCTGGGCCGGCGACGGCACGCCGACGGCCACCTCCGGCTGGGGCCGATGACGCCTCGGCGTCGTCCGACGTGCCTCGTGCACCGTCACCGCCGATCGTGAACATGCCAACGGTCCAGCGGCCGGGCGCGTCTGCCCGCCGGCCACGCGACAGTCGGCGGCGCCGCGTTTCGCTTTGGGGCTACACTGGTCGGCCGCACGGGACCCGGATCGCGGAACGGCCATGCGCGACAGCCTGCATATCGGACACGTTGGCCGCCTCGACGCCACCGTCGAGCCGGACATGACCATCCACCTCGGCCCCGGCGAGCCGGCCGGCGGCGCCGTCGTCTTCTCCACGCCCGCCATGGTCAACCTCATGGAGCACGCCGCCCGCGAGGCCCTGCGCCCCTTCCTCGAGCCGGGCGAGGAGTCTGTCGGCGCCCAGGTCCGCGTCGAGCACCTCGCCGCCACGCCCCTCCACGCCGCCGTCCACGCCGAGGCCACCGTCACCGGCATCGACGGGCGACTGATCGACTTCGAGATCACCGCCCACGACGGACGCGACACCATCGGCCGCGGCACGCACCGCCGCGCGGTGATCGGACTGGACAAGTTCGCCCAACGCCTGCGCGACAAGACCGCCGCCCTCGACCCCGTCGCGCAACCGCCGCCCGGCGTCACGCCCGACACCGGCGCCCTGCCCCCGTTCGACACGCTCGGCGTCTCCCTCGACGGGCCGGTCATGCGCGTCACGCTCAACCGCCCGAGAAGCCTCAACGCCGTCGACGCCGCCATGACCGCCGAGCTCGAACGGCTCGTCGCCTGGCTCGCCGGCCACGAGCAAATCCGCCTGGTCGTGATCCGCGGCGCGGGCGACGCCTTCTGCGCCGGCGACGACGTCAAGGAAACCGCGACGCTCGACCCCGACACCGCCGAGCGCCTCGCCCTGCGGCAGGCCCGGCTCTACCTCGCCTTCGAACGCCTGCCCCAGGTCCTGATCGCCCGCGTCCAGGGCCCGTGCATGGGCGGCGGGCTCGTGCTCGCCTACTCCTGCGACTTCCGTTACGCCAGCCCCGACGCCACCTTCGCCATGCCCGAGGTCAAGCTCGGCTGGCCGCCGGCCTACGGGATCGCCCAGCTCACGGCGCTGGTCGGCAAGGCCCGCGCCCTCGACCTGTGCTGCACCGGCCGCACCATCCCCGCCCGCGATGCGCTGGCCTGGGGTCTCGTCCACGCCGTCGAGCCGCCCGCCCTGCTCGACGTCACCGTCGGCAAGCTCATCGAACGCCTGCTCGCCACGCCCCCGCTCGCGCTGCGCCTGACCAAGCAGCTCATCCACCGCGACGAGGGGCCCCAGCCCAAGAGCGCACATCTGGCCGACGTCGCCGCCTACCGCCGCTGCCTCGAAACCGACGACGCCCGCGAGGGCATGGCCGCGTTCGTCGAGAAACGCGCCCCGCGCTTCGGCGGACGTTGATTTCGCACGAGGCCCGCCGCTTTCTGCGGGCCTTACGTCACGTGTAACGCCGAGCGAACCCGTTCTTCGCCCGGCCCGCCCGTACGAACCGCCAGGACGTTGGGCAGCAGCTTGTACCCTTTGTCCCCGAGGCCGAGCAAGCGAACCGAACGCATGCTCCGGGCCATCGCCCACACGCGATAACCGTGCGATTGGAGCATCTCGCTGACCGACTCGTCGTACGAATGACTGTGCTCGAACAGGAACGACTCAACGCGCCCCGCGGCAAGTGTCGCCTGCATGCCGGCGAACACTTCGGCCTCGTGTCCTTCCGTGTCGATCTTGCACAGCGCCACGCGATCGATCCCTTCCCGGCTCGCCCAGGCGTCGAAGGCCTCGAGACGGATCACCTCGGATCGGTCTCCGCGGCGGTTCTGTGTGATCGACGCCATCCCCGGCCGGCCGATCGGCACGTGAATCGTCGCCTCACCCGACGCGCTCGAAAGCCCAAAAGGACACACCCGCACTTGCGACAGCGTATTCGCACTCAGATTGACCTCGAGACACGTTCGCGTGGCCTGTACCGGCTCAAACGCGTACACCCGACCCGAGTCCCCGACGCGCAACGCCATCCGCATCGACATCGCCCCGATGTTGGCGCCCACGTCGCAAGCCGTGTCACCGGCCCGCAGCAGGGCGTCGATGACCCGCAGGCTCGGCGGATCATAATCGCCGAACCAGTACAACGCCTTGGCGCCCCAGTCGTCCACCCCGGCGACCCGGCCGATCTGAAGGCCATTACGCAGGCGAAACGCGCCGGGTGGCACCGCGGGCAGCCGTCGAAGCAGCGTTCCCCGCGCGCGATGGAACGGATAGTGATGCAACGCGAACCGTGTCAGGCCGTGCATCTTTGCTCGTCCTGTCCCGGAGAGGTGAAGCGACGCCATCTCATCGAGACAGGATAGCGGGTTTGTCTTCTTGCAGCCGAAAACCGGCCTCGTGTCACATGCGTGACCCGATCCCGGCGGCCGTCGCCGCCCTGCGATGAGTCTGTCTTGCTTGAGCGCTCAGACCTTGAACGCACCGCCGTCTTCGTCCTCGTCATCGTTGTCGCGGTCGTCGTCTTCGTCCTCGTCATCGTCATCGAGGTCGGTCTCGCCCGTGTCATCGGGGCTGGTGAAGGGTTCGTCGGGCTCGTCGTCCTCGTCGAGCGCGTCGGGGGATTGCCGGGGCGGTTCCTTGCGTTTGGGCGGGAGGGTATCGTCGACGTACCGCTTGCCGGACGCCTGCCAGATGTCGTCGCTGCCCTCGGGTTTGGGCTTGGACCGGGCGGGCTCGTCCTCGCGCGGCCGCAGGGCGGTCCGCTCGTTGAATCGTCGCCAGGTCATCATGAGCCCGAAGACCAGGGCGATGCCCATCACGCCCATCAGCGCGATCAGCAGGATCCAGAGCAGGAACTCATCCTGATTGATCCGTTGCCACATGGGCTGGATTGTACCGACTGTGGGCGGGGAGCCCCACGGCGGCGGCACGGGGCGGCGTCGGCAGGAGGCGAGCGACGGCCGATAGGTCGCGGGCGCGCCGCGCGGGCCGGTCAATCCGACTGGTCCGCCGGCCCGCGGTAGGTGCACACCGTCTTGTCGGTCTCCCAGACGCGCAGCTCCTCGAGGCGCACGCCACCGCCGGCCAGCGAGGCGATCGGCCGCTCGAGCATTCCCCAGATCACCCGGGCGATGTGCTCGACCGAGGGGTTGAGCCCGGCGAACTGCGGCACGTCCTCGTTCAGGTGCTTGTGGTCCAGCACTTCGACGGCGTGCTCGTTGACGACCGCGTCCAGCGTCTCGACCGCCAGGACGTGACCGTTCGGCGCGATGGGGACGCGCACCGCGACCTCGAGCCGGTAGTTGTGCCCGTGCCCCGCGGGGTTGTTGCACTTGCCGAACATCTCGCGGTTCTGCGCGTCGCTGAGCGTGGGCACGTGCAGGCGGTGAGCGGCGGAAAACTCGTATTGCTGTCGCAGGGTCACGTGGTCCATGTCGTCGGCCTCGAGGGTCAGGTGGACGCGGGGCGTCAGGGCTAGCGTGAGCGAGGTGGCGGTGACGGGCAGGGCGGGCACTACCGCCCGCAGCAGGCGGCGCATCAGCTCGCCCATGGGGGTGACCGTACCGTCGTCGGCTCGGCTGCCGCCGCGGGCGGCGTCCTCGGCCGCCACCGCCTCCCGCAGCACCCCGAGCGCTTCATCCCGGATCGCCTCGTCGATCCGCTTGATGTTGATCAGGTACCCGCTCGGCTCGGCCGGCTCGCCGCGACAGGTCACCGTCAGCTCATAATACCGGCCCAGCCCGCGGATCGGCGGCCACGCCGAGTACGTGTTGTCCCGCGCCAACCGCTCGTCCGCCGAACCCGACGCGTTGACGCACAGCCGCACGGTTCGGCTCAGCTCGACCATGGCCGCGATTATAGGGCCGCTGCACGCCGCGACGATCGGCCGACGATGGGCGAGTTTTTTCGCATCCCGCGCTTGCCTCCGGGCCGTCTGTATCGGTGATTTGATCCCGGAAAGACACGCAAGATCGAGGACGGGGCGGATCCATGGCGAGTTGGGTGCGATACAGCGTGGCGGCGTATCTGGGCCTGCTGCTGTCGGGCACGGTCCTGAGCCCCCCGCCCGCGCCGATCTGGGCCCCGGACCTGCGGATCGTCAAGGCGGCACCCGACCCGGGCGACCGCGCGCTCGACGAACGGACCGAGGCCCCCGATCAACGGACAAACCGCACGGCCCGCGACCCCATGCGCCAGGGCTGAGGCGTGAGGCGAGTGTCGCCCAGAAATGGATGGGCCTCTCGCCCCCCACCGAAGAAAAAGCCAAACGCGTTCCTCGTCGGGGGTGCCCTGCCTTTGTTCGACACCCCGTGCGGCGCGGCGACGCCGATTGCCCGCCCCCGCCGATCCGTTACGCTGATCGCGTGATCTGGCCGATCCATCCTGACATGAAGGGCGATCGACACGATTGTCGGCGATCGGGCCGCACCACGGTGTCCGTGCTGCTGGTCGTGGCGGTGGTGGGTTTGGTCGCGGGATTGCTCTGGGTCGGGCGGGGCGAGACGGACACGCCGACCGAAACGTCGTCCACGGGCGAGGGCGCCGGGGCGGCGGTCTTCGATGAGGAGCGTGCGGCGGCGGAGCTGGAGCGGCTGCAGGCGCGGATCTCGACGGTGATCGAAGCCAAGGCCGACCCGGGCGACCTGCTGGCCGACGCGCGGCGTTACGTCGAGCGGTACCCGAAGCTGGCGGCCGGTCGCACGGCCCTGGCGCAGTTGCTGATGTTCGCCGGTCGGTGGGACGAGGCGCTGGAGCAGTTCGAGCGGTCGCTGGAGCTGGACCCCAAGCAGCCGGAGGTGCGGCTGTTCGCCGGGACGCTGTCGCGTCAGGCGGGCCGGCTTGAGGACGCCCAGCGGCACTACAGCCAGGCGGTGGGGCTCGAGCCGTCCAACGGCCGGTATCGACTGCACCTGGCCCGGGTGTACGTGGATCAGCAGCGATACGACGAGGCGAGGCAGACGCTGCTGGAGGCGTTGCGTCTGGAGGCGGGCCTGCACGAGGCGTACGCGGCGCTGGCGGAGCTGTATGCGCGGCAGGGCAAGTTCGAGATGGCGATGGGTCAGATCGACCGGGCGTTGGAGCGGGCGCCGACGGACGCGTCACGACACCGTGAGATGTACCTGCGTCAGAAGGCGACGCTGCTGCGGCGGATGAACGAGCCGGCCGAGGCGTTGGCGGTCCTGCGGGCGCTGCCGAGCCAGACGCTGCTGGAACCGGGGGTAAGCCGGGAGCTGGCGGCGTGCTGGGCGATGCTGGGCGAGCCGCAGCGGGCGGCGTGGCATTACGAGCAGTCGTTGATCGTGGACCCGACGCGAGCGGACGCCGCCGCCGAAGCCGCACGCTGGTACCTCGAGGCCGGCATGCCGGACGAGGCGCGACGGAACCTGGATCAGCTCCGCAAGCTCGAACCGCGTCACGGGGCGTTGTCGGAGCTGCAGGAGCGGCTGAGCCGCGCCGAGTCCGAGTGAGCGGCGAGCCCACGCGAGGCGCCCGAACTGCCGCGACGCGGCCGCGTCGGGTTCACGCCCGGCAAAACTATCCGCCGCGCACCTTCACTTCCCGCCGGCCGGCGCTACGATCAAGAGTGGTTTGTTTTCGGGGGCGAACCGAGTGAGGGTTCGAGGGTCGGATTGAAGCCTGTCGTTTCGGATGTGACGCGACGATGCTGACAAGATCCCAGGTCGCGGGCAAGCGTGCGACGGCGCGGCCGGCGGCGGTCGCAGGGGTGTTTTACCCGGCGTCGGCGTCGGAATTGAGCGCGGCGGTGCGGGGATACGTCGAGGCGGGCGTCGAACGCCTGGCGGAAACGGGCCCGACGCAGGAGGAAGACGCCTGGCCCAAGGCGGTGATCGCGCCGCACGCGGGGTACCGTTTCAGCGGGCCGGTGGCGGGCACGGCGTACGCGGCGTTGCGCGCCGCGCGCGGGCGGGTCAGCCGCGTGGTCCTGTACGGGCCGTCGCACCACTTCGCGTTCGAGGGCATCGGGGTCAGCGGGGCGTCCGCGTTCGAGACGCCCCTGGGCGACGTGACGGTGGACGCCGAGGCGGTCGAGCGGTTGCTGGGGGATTCGGGCGTGAGCGTGCAGGAGGCGGCGCACGCGCCCGAGCACGGGCTGGAGGTTCATTTACCGTTTTTGTGGGAGACGTTGGGCCCGGCGGCGTCGGATCGAGACGGCGCGGGTTGGCGGATCGTGCCCCTGTTGTTCGGGCAGGCCGATGACGGACAGAGCGTCGAGGTATTGGCGGAGTTGTGGGGCGGTCGGGAGACGCTGTTCGTGATCAGCTCGGACTTATCCCATTACCTGGACCCGGCGACGGCGGAGCGGGTGGATCGCGAGACGGCGGCGTGGATCGAGGCGGGCGAGGCGGAGCGGATCGCTGCGTCGCGCGCGTGCGGGCACGCCGCGGTGGCCGCGATGCTCCGTGCCGCCGCCGCGAACGGTCTGCGGGCGCGATGCGTGGACCTGCGTCATTCGGGCAAGACCGCCGGGCCCATGGAGCGGGTGGTCGGCTATGGAGCTTTCGTGTTCGAGTGAGGGCGGTGCGGCGCCGCTGGCCGCGCCGATGCGTCAGATGGTGCTGGACGTGGCGCGGATGTCGGTCGCGCACGCGGTGGCGTGGGGGTTGCCGCCGGTGCCGGACCCGGCCGAGTTCCCCGAGCCGCTGCGTCAGCGCCGGGCGGTGTTCGTGACGCTGGAGCGAGAGGGCCGGCTGCGCGGGTGCATCGGCTCGGTCGAGCCGGTGGGAACGCTGGTCGAGGACGTGGCGAGGCAGGCGTACGCGGCGGCGATGCGGGACCCGCGATTCCCGCCGGTGACCACGCACGAGGTGTCGCGTCTGGCGATCCACATCTCGCTGCTCTCGCCGCGGGAGCTGATCTCCTGCCGGGACGAGGCGGACCTGCTGCGTCAGCTTCGCCCCGGCGTGGACGGGCTGATGGTGGAGCAGGAGCATCACCGGGGGACGTTCCTGCCGGCGGTGTGGAAGACGCTGCCGGACGGCGGGGCGTTCTGGCGGGAGCTGCGGCGCAAGGCGGGGCTGGACCAGGACGGCTGGTCAGACGCGCTTCGGGTCTGGCGGTTCACGGTCGAGACGGTGGAGGAGCCGGCATGACCGGCCGGGGGCGACGCTGCGGCAAAACGCGTCAGACTCGGCATCGCGATCGTGTCGAAGCCACGCCCTTCGGCCCATCGCG
>CAYSIX010000022.1:0-19820 GCA_964431205.1 uncultured Phycisphaeraceae bacterium | reverse complement strand
TCGCGGTAAACTGTTCCATGGCACGAGCCGGGCGAGGGACCCGTGCTCCGCCCCGCGGGCGTTCCCGCGCGACGATCAGGACCCTGACCATGACCATCACCACCAGCGACCACGTCCCGCTCGGGCGCACCAGTCTGCGCGTCAGCCGGCTGGGCTTCGGCGCCGCGCCCATCGGTTTTCTCGACACCGACCCCGACAAGGTCGATCGCGTCCTCGGCGAGCTGTTCGACCACGGCGTCAACCTGATCGACACCGCCGCGATGTATCCCGGCTCCGAGCCGGTCATCGGCCGATCGATCGAGCCCGTTCGCGACGAGCTCGTGCTGGTCAGCAAGTGCGGCCCGGCGCTCGACGGCGACGACGAGCCGGTCAAGGGCAAGGCCTGGTCGGCGCCGCTGATCCGCAAGACCGTCGATCGCTCGCTGCGTCGGCTGCGGACCGATTACCTGGACGTCTGCCTGTTGCACTCCTGCGAGCGATCCGTCCTGGAGAAGGGCGAGGCGCTGGGCGCGCTGGGCGAGCTGCGCGACGCCGGGAAGGTCCGCTTCATCGGCTACTCCGGCGACAACGACGCGGCCGCCTACGCCGCCGAGCAGGACGAGGTCACCGTCGTCGAGATGTCGGTGAACATCTGCGACCAGGCGAACCTGGAGACGGTGCTGCCGATCTGTCGGCAGCGGGACGTGGGTGTGCTGGCCAAGCGGCCGATCGCCAACGCCGCCTGGCGGGACCCGGAGAATCAGCCGGGCATGTATCGCGAGTACGCCCGGCCCTACGCCGAGCGGTTTCGCGTGATGAACATCCGACCCGCGGACATCGGGTTCGCCGACCACGTCGAGATCGACTGGCCGGAGATCGCCCTGCGGTTCGTGCTCTCGATCCCCGGTGTGCAGTGTGCGCTGGTGGGAACGACCAGCGTGAACAACACGCAAACGAACCTCGCGGCGGTGCGCAAGGGTCCGCTGGCCGACGAGGCCGTCCAACGGCTCAACCAGGCGTTTCAGGACGGGCAGATGCGCGCCGGCGAAGCGTGGCCGGGATTGACCTGAGCCACGGCCGCTTGAGCTCGCCGCGCGGCGGGACGCGACAAGTCGCGTCGCTTCCTGCACGTGACGACGCGAAGCGGTGTCGCGGCCACTTGGCTTGCCCGGCCGTCGGCGAAACCACTTTTTCTTCACGCCGCTGAAAGATTGCCTCCCGAGGCCGGGATTCTCCCGTGCGGGAGAGGCGCCGCGTGGCGTTTCGGCGCTGCGCGGCCCTCCCTTTTTCGATCACGGGAGGACCTCGATGCTTCGGTCCCACATCACGCGACGACCCGATCGGCGTTCCCGACACGCCCGCCCGCGCCGCCTCGGCCGGTGGCGATGCCGCGCCCTGCGCGCCGCCACCACGACCGCGCGACTGCTCCGCCAGCTCATCGCCAACCGCCACGAGCACTGGCGCCTGTTCCTGCGTTGAGCCGGCCCGCCCCGCCTACACCCTCAGCTCGGCGGCGAATACCGTCACCGCCCGGCCCGCGATCGTCGCACGCCCACGCGACCGATCCACCGTCAGCCGCACCGTCCCGCCGCGACGCGACGCCTGATACGCCGTCATCTGTGCCTTATCCAGTCGACGCGACCAGTACGCACCCAGCGCGCCGTGCGCCGAGCCGGTGACCGGGTCCTCGTCGATCCCCGCGGCTGGAAAGAAACAACGCGAGACGAAGTCGAACTCGTGCGCGTCCGCCCGCGCGGTGACGAGCACGCCGCGGTCGAACGGGCGCAGATCGTCCGGTTTCGGCCACAGCCCGCGCACCGCCCCCTCGTCCTCGACTTCCACCAGCCAGTCGTAACGACCGCGGCAGACGGCACGCGGGGTCACGCTCAACGCCTCGACCAGGCCCGCCGGCGGGTCCACCTCGACCGGCTCATCCAGCGGAAAGTCCATCGCGATCCATCCGCCGTCGCCCCGCGTACACGTCAGCGTCTCGTCGGCGATCGTCGTGAGACGCACAGCCTCCCGGTCCGGCACGTCGCCCCGCTCCCACAGCACGTGCGCCGACGCCAGCGTCGCGTGCCCGCACAGCTCGACCTCGACCGTCGGCGTGAAGTACCGGATCCGCCGCAACCCGTCCCCGTGCGGCGGGGTGATGAACGCTGTCTCCGACAGGTTCATCTCCGCCGCCACACGCTGCATCCACGCCGCCTCGGCAGGCGCGTCGAGCAGGCACACTCCCGCCGGGTTGCCCTCGAACGGCTCGCCCGTGAACGAGTCGACCTGATACAGCGGCCTGGCCACGCTTCCACTCCCTGTGCGGCGGTGCCGGACCGGTCTCCGCCGCCTCATGATTTCCAAGACCATTCTCTTGGGTTTTACGCGTCGGGCGGCTATCCTAACGAACGCGGCCCGGCGGCGCCGCCCCTGCCGCCGACGCCGGGTCGCCGACCGTGTCCGTTTGTTTCACAGGAGTGGAAAGGAACCCGATGCCACCGATCGCGCGCTTCTCGGCCGCCGTACTCACCGCCGTTCTATCCCCGTCTTTCGCCGTCGCCCAGGAGGACGTGACCACCGTCCGCGTCGGCGCCGGGTTCTCCAACCCCCTGCTCGCCACTCACGCCCCCGGCGACCCCGATCGCCTCTTCGTCCTCGAAAAAGGCACCGGCACCACCGGCCGCGTCAAGACCCTCGACCTCTCCAACGGGCCCGTCCCCGGCTCCGTATCCACCTTCCTCACCGTCGACAACATCACCACCGACAACGAACGCGGCCTGCTCGGCCTCGCCTTCCACCCCGACTTCCAGAACAACGGCCTGTTCTACCTCAACCTCACCGACTCCGCCGGCCGAACCAACGTCGTCGAGTACCGCGTCTCCGACGACCCCAACCTCGCCGACCCCAACCCCGTCCGAACCCTCATGCGCATCAGTCAGCCTCAGGCCAACCACAACGCCGGTTGGATGGACTTCGGACCCGACGGCTACCTCTACATCGCCACCGGCGACGGCGGCGGCAGCAACGACTCCGGCCCCGGCCACACCCCCGGCATCGGCAACAGCCAGGACATCACCGACAACCTGCTCGGCAAGATCCTGCGCATCGACGTCAACACCGACGACTTTCCCAACGACAACCACCGCAACTACGCCGTCCCCGATGACAACCCCTTCGTGGCCGGCACGCCGAAAGAAGAAGGCGACGACGAGATCTGGGCCTACGGCCTGCGCAACCCCTTCCGCAACAGCTTCGATCGCGACACCGGCGACCTCTGGATCGCCGACGTCGGACAGAACACACTCGAAGAGGTCAACTTCCAGCCCGCCGACAGCCCCGGCGGTGAAAACTACGGCTGGCGCCTGCGCGAAGGACGCATCGCCACGCCCACCGGCGGCGTCGGCGGCGACCGCCCCGACGGCAACGTCGATCCCGTCTACGACTACGACCACGGGTTCGGCACCTTCGAGGGACGCTCCGTCACCGGCGGGTACGTCTACCGCGGGCCCATCGAGCAGCTCCGGGGCCTCTACTTCTTCGGCGACTTCATCTCCTCCAACCTCTGGACCTTCGACCCCGCCGACCCCGAAGGCACCGCCGCCAACGTCGAGGATCAGCTCGACCCCGCCGTCGGCTCGATCAACAGCATCAGCTCCTTCGGCGAAGACCTGGCCGGTAACCTCTACATCGTTGACTTCAACGGCGGTGAGGTCTTCCGCCTCGTCCTGCCCGGCGACTTCGACGGCGACGGCGACGCCGACGCGTTCGACCTCGGGCTCTGGCAGATCGGCTTCGGCACCACCGCCGGCGCACAGATCCCCGACGGCGACGCGGACTTCGACGGCGACGTCGACGCGTTCGACCTGGCCATCTGGCAGACCAACTTCTCCGGCAACGGCGACGGCGCGGCGATCCCCGAGCCCGCGTCCGCCGCGCCGCTGCTCGTCGCCGCCGCCGCGGCCCTCACGCGCCGCCGTACAATCGCACGCCATGCGGTACCTGGCGATCGACCCGGGCGATAAACGAACGGGTTTGGCCGTGGGCGACGACGAGACGGGCATCGTCAGCCCGGCCGAGACGATCGTCACCTCGAGCGAGGCCGAGCGCGATCGGCGGCTCGGCGCGGCGATCGACACGCACGGCCCGGACGCGCTGATCGTCGGCCTGCCTCTGAACATGGACGGCAGCGAGGGCGAGGCCGCCAAGCGGGCGCGGGCGTGCGCCGCGGCGTGGGGCCGGCGGTTCGAGCTGCCGGTTCACCTGTGGGACGAGCGGCTCAGCTCGGCGGCGGCCGACGAGTCCATGGCGCGCAGCGGCCTGACCCGCGGCCAGAAGCGCGCCCGCCGGGACGCGCTCGCCGCCGCCGCCATCCTGCGCGACTTTCTCGACTCGCGGAAGCGCGACCGCTGAACCCCGCGACCATCGGGGCCCGTCGGTCGTCGCTCCGGCGTTGGCCTGATCAGGCGTATCGCACGGGCCGCTACAGCAGCAGCTCGCTGCCCGGCTCGATCTGACGCGGAAACTCCACGCGCTCCAGGTCCTCGGCGTAGATCGCGGTGACCTGGCTGATCTCGATCGTCGCGTCCGGCGTGCCGTCGTCCCGGCGCGGCACCTTCGCGCCGCGGCTCTCCAGCCAGCGCGCCGCCCGCTCGATCTGCAGCGCCCGGCTGGTGCTCGGCGAGTCGGACACCCCCGGGCCGTCCGCGTTCTTGATCGGCGCGAACTCCTCGACCCGGTCCGTCTCGTACACGATCGACCGCTCGGTCAGCGGCAGCGCGTCGAAGACGAACGTCTCGAGCTTCACGGCGTTGGGCTCGGTCGGCTCCACGCGTTCACCCGTGGACAGGTCGACGTGCGGCACCTTCTTCTCCGCCCGGTTGAACGGCAGGGCGAAGCCGGTGTCGGACTTGTTCAGCGACTCGACGAAGTCCACGCGGATCGCGTGGATCGCGATCGACCCGGCGCTGAACCGCAGCGACCCGTCGTCCAGCCGCTGCTCGGCCAGCTCCTTGGGCAGGTTGGTGTACTCGATCACCCGCAGCTTCCCGTCGCCGATGCAGAACACGCCGACCTTCTCGGCCGGGTCGGTCTTGGGCAGCATCTTGGACGACATCTGCGCGCCGTCGAGCGCGTGCAGGCCGATGAACAGCGGGTCCACGACGCGGACCAGCGGGTTGTCCACCTGCGTGTAGCTGATCTGCTCGACGCCGCGGCGTTTCATGTCGGCCAGGGCGCCGCTGGCGTGCAGGGCCTTGAGCGACCCGCCGTGGCCGTTGGGCGACAGCGCGAGGCTGTCCTTGTCCTCGAGCAGCACCTTGCCCAGAAGCTCGCCGTGCATGCCGATCGCCGGCATCATCGCCTGCGGGAAAAACCGAATGTTTTTGGGGGCCAGCCCGAAGTGGTGCTGCTTCTCGAAGAAGCGCACCGTTGCCTCGTGATTGGCCGGCGAGGTCATCACGTACCAGGGCACGTCCACGCCGAACCGCTCCTGGACGTTGTGGATGTACTCGGCGAAGCAGCCGAACAGCGCCAGCTTGCGGATCGGCGTCGCCGGGAACGTGCCCTTGGGCGCGTCCCAACCCAGCCGCGTGCCCTGCCCGCCCGCGACCGTGAACGCCGCTACCTTCCCCTGCGCGACCAGGTCCTCGCCCAGCTCCCGCGCCTTGGCGTAGCGGGTGCGGTGCTCGGCCGGCGGCTCGTAGGGGTACCACGGCGCCGGCTCCAGCTTCTGCGGCAGCGATGGCCGTGGCTTCTGCTTCACGTGCGTCTCGATCAGCCGCGTCACCTCCGGCCAGTCGATCTGCTCGATCTGACTCAGCAGCTTGTCCTGACCCGTGCTGTCCAGCTCGTCATAGAACTTCAGCACGTGATCCTGGCCGATCGCCTCGAGCATCTCGCGGACGGCCTCGAATCGTTTGGTCTGCGTCGCGGTGGCCATGTCGGCTTCCCATCGGTGAAAGACATCCAGCCCCCGGAACTTCCCGAGCCGGGGTCGGGGCATGATAGACACGTCAAAGAGGATCGGGCGAATCGGATCGCGGCTTTGCACCGCTTATTCGGACCGCCACGCCACACGTCCCACGAAGAACGGCCCCAGCCGCTCCAGATACTGTGACGTCTGCTTTGTCCGTCGCATCGCCTGCACGATCGCCGACAGCGGGTACAGCTCCCGCCCGACGAGTCCGATCACAAAGTCGTTGTCGTGCACGTCCAGCCCGTGACACGCCAGACGCACGTCGTGCGCCAGGTCCGCCCGGCCGAACGCCATCCCGATCGTCCCGTGCTCACGCAGGATCGCCTGCTGCTCGGCCTCGGGCAACCGCATGAACGCGCCCCGCCGCCGCAACGGGTACCAGATCGCCCACGGCCAGTCCGGGTTCAGCACCGTCCGCCGCGGCCGGCGCAGCAGCGTGTCCTCCAGATCGCTCTCGTACCCGATCGCGTACGTGCGGCCGAACATCGTCAGCTCGGGACGCGGGGTCAGCGTCGCGAACGCCGACCCGCCGAGCACGCGCCGCCAGGTCTCGACGAAGAAATCCGGGTCCTCGTGCATGCCCACGGCCGCCACGCCGCGCGGCCGATGCACGTCCTCGTACACCGCGCCCTCGACGCCGGCGTCACCCAGCGCCTCGCCCAGCGCCGCGGCGTCCGCGCAGCCGTCGAACGCCTGGAACTGCATGAACAGACGCCGGTCGGACCGCTGCCCGCGGGCGCCGTGCTCGGCGATGTCGGGCGCGGCCGAGGCGGGCGCGCCGCCGGGCCGGGCCGCGTCGTGAGCGGCGCCCGGCGGTGTCGGGGCGGCGGCGCCCGGTCCCGTCGCCGGCGGGGGGTTCGTGGTGCCTGCGGAAGCCGAACTCATGGCCGCAGCTTAGCCGTCGCCTCGCGGCCGATCAAAGGCCTCGCGACGTCGCAGGGCGAACCCGTGATCCTTGAAGCGTTGTAAGAACGAGCCACGACTGGGAGGCAGTGGCACACTTGCGTGCGGATCCGCGGCTCGTCTGCTGCCGCGACCGTGTGGCGGCGAGAGGTTGGTTCCGCGATCCCGACCGCAGGTCGGGTGAGAAGCGGACGATAAAGTGTCCATCATGCCTGAGCCGCGCCCGGATCCCAACCGCCGGCAGACCTACCGCGTGGCGCTGACCGCGCTGGTCGTCGGTGTGGGGATCACGGCAGCGAAGCTGTCGGTCTTCTGGATGACCAACTCGGTGGCGGTGCTCAGCGACGCGCTGGAGTCGATCATCAACATCGCCGCGGCGGGCGTGCTGGTGTACACGCTGTGGCTGAGCAACCGCCCGGCCGACCGCGAGCACCCCTACGGGCACGGCAAGGTGCAGTTCCTGGCCGTGGGGCTCGAGGGCTGGCTGATCCTGCTCAGCGCGGTGCTGATCTTCGTCGAGGCGGTGCGTCGGCTGATCGGGGAGGTGGCGCCGCAGCGGCTGGAGACGGGCGCGATCGCGCTGGGCGTGATCGCCGTGGCGGTGCTCGGGCTGGGCGCGTACGTGCTGGGCGCGGGCAAGCGGTACGACAACCACGCGCTGCGCGCCGACGGTCGACACCTGCTGACCGACGCGGCGTCGACGATCGCGGTCGTGCTCGGGTTGCTGCTGGTCCGGACGACGGGCAAGGCGTGGATCGACCCGCTGGTGGCGATGGCCGTCGCCGGGTTCATCTTCTGGGTGAGCTGGTGCCTGCTGTGGGAGTCGATCCACGGTTTGATGGACCGGATCGACCCGGCGGACGATCGGCTGATCCGTCAGATCCTGGACGAGGAGGTCGCGGCGGGCACGATCATGGGTTACCACAAGGTGCGCCACCGGCACACGGGGGCGTTCCACTGGGTGGACATGCACCTGGAGGTGGACGGTCGGATGAGCGTGGAGCGGGGGCACGAGGTGGCGTCGCGGATCGTGGGGCGGATCGAGCGGGCGTTGGGCCAGGCGAACGCGACGGCGCACATGGAGCCGCGGCAGGCGATGTGCGAGACGGGCGGGCCGATGGACCGCCACCGGCGGGGTGCGCGGGGGCAGGTAAGCACCCAGGTCGCGACACCAGATGACGCGGATGGCACGGACGCCGACGGCGAGGGCGGTGCCGGCGCGGCGCACGAGCCGCGCGACCGCGCCGGCGGCGAGGCGGGCTCGGGCGGGTTCGTGCGGCAGCTCGACCGCCTGGCGGACGAGGCGGGCGGGGGCGGCGACGCGGAGCGCTGACCCTGATGATTCATCCTGTTCGCGATCAGGGGTGCCACGGTCGCTTGCGACCGTGCCCAGGGGCGAAGACACACGCCTGCAAGCGAGCGTGGCGCCCCTTGTGAATGATCCGTGCGTAGGGGTGTCGTGTTGCCCGCGACGGCCGGGGTTGCAAGGATGATCGGATGGAACTGGCCGACCCCCCGATCCTGCCGTACCTGGTGCTGGAAGAGCCGTGGATGCTGATGCTGACCCTGGCGGGGGTGGGGGTGGTGCTGTGGGTGATCGGGGGCCAGCGGGCGAGCCGGCGGCTGCGGTGGGCGTCGCTGGGCTTGATCGCGTCGTCGGGCGGGGTGTACGTGCTGGCGACGGTGGTTCAGACGGACCGGGAGCGGCTGATCACGGCGACGCAGTCGCTGGTCGAGGCGACGGCGCCGCTGGACGCGAGCACGATCCGGTCGCGCCTGGGCCCACACGCGACACTGAGCGGGCCGGACGGCGACCCGTGGCTGCCGGCGGGCGAGCTGCTCGACGAGCTGGAATCGGCGTTGCGGCGATACGAGGTCGAGGAGCACCGCATCGCGTCGGTGGGTGCCGAGGCCGGCGACCGGGTGGGACGAAGCGTCCTGGACCTGCGCACGACGATGGAGGATTCGGTGTACGCGGGGCTGCCGGTGCGAACGGTCTGGGTGCTGACCTGGACGCGTGAGCCCGACGGTCGCTGGCGTGTCTCGGACCTGCGATGGATGCAGGTCAACGGCCAGCGGCCGAACGCGGGACGCTGGTGGTGAGGTCGGTGGGGTTCGCCCGGGCGGCAGCGGCGGTGTGCGGTACAATGACGGCATGATGCGCATCCATCCCGCGGCGTTGTGTGTGGTTTTGTTCGTGGTGACGGCGTCGGCGCCGGGCGCGGCGGGCCAGGAGGCGGTCAACCTCCGCCCGCAGTGGTACGAGGGCCAGCAGAGCCGCTACGAGTTCTGGACGCAGCGACGGATCAGCAACACGATCGCGATGGCCGGCCAGGAGCAGGCCTCGGATGTGACGATGACCTCGGAGGGCGAGATCACGTGGCGGGTGGACCGAGTCAAGAGCGACGGCTCGGCCGATTGCACGATGACGCTGGACTGGATGACGCTGGACATCGCCGACGGGGAGGGGAACGTGCAGCGCAACGACTCGCGCAAGGGTTCGGGCGACTTCGAGCGTGTGCACGACCTCGTGCGGGCGATGGCGGGGGTTCCGCTGAGCGTGTCGGTCGCGGCGGACGGGCGGGTCACGGCGGTGGACGGTCTGAACCGCATGGGCTCGCGGCTGAGCGAGAAGGACGACCTGCCCGAGGAGCTGGACTTCATCGAGTCGGCGACGGACCTGGCGACGCTGGCCGCGGCGCCCGAGTCGGCGGAGGTGGGTGACCGCTGGTCGGCCGGGTTCCGCTGGACCCACGAGCTGGGCCACCTCGAGCACGACACGGCGTTCACGCTCGAAAGCGTCGAGCCGATCGCGGGCGTGCCGGTCGCCGTCGTCAACGCGGAGGCCGACCTGTCGCTCGACATCGATCGCAGCAAGCTGCCCGCCGACGGGCCGTCGGTTTCGATCAAGCTCGCGGACGGCGGCTACACGGCACAGGTGCTCTACGACCTGTCGCGGCACGAGGCCGTGGGCCGGCACAGCACGCAGCGCACCGTGATCGAGGCGGACATGAGCTTCCGCAACAACCGCATCACCCGACGAACGGTCGAAACCATTCAGAACCAGGTCCTGCGCATCGCGGAGCAATGATGCCGCGGGCCCGGGCGAGTCGGTTGAGCGGCGGGGCAACGCCCCACGCGGTGAGTTGTGCGACAAGCCGTTGAGCGGCGGGGCAACGCCCCACGCGACGCGGCCTCGCTCACTCGTACAGCAGGTACGGCTGGCGGGCCTGGCGAAAGTCGTCGGCCTGCTCACGCCACCGGGCGAACAGCGGCCCCAGGTCCCGGCCCTCGAGCAGCCACCGCCGCGGCTCGTCCGACCCCGACGCCTTGTCGAAACCCGAGACACGCGACGCGTCGCCGAACACCCGGTCCGGACCCAGCGCCTCGGCGATCCGGTAATTGATCTCGACCAGCGTCTCGGCCCGTCGCGGGTCCACGTACACCTGCACGCCCCGGCAGACCTCACCCTGAAATCGGCCGTAGAACGGCTTGAAGTACACCTCGCTGAACGCCAGCCCCGCGGGCGCCGGCGACCCCGCGCCGCTCGTCGCCCGCCCCGCCGCCAGCCGGCGATACGCCTCGTGCGGCGACGACCAGTGCTCGCCCAGCGCCTCGGCCAACGCCGCGCCGTTCACCCACGGCGCGCCCGCCAGCTCGAACGGCTGCGTGTACCCCACCCCGATCGACACGCTGTCCAGCTCCCCCACGATCCCCGTCGCCACGTAATACGCACACGTCGAGGCCTGCGGGATGTGCGGCGAGGTGATCACCCACCGCAGCCCCGTGTCCTGCCAGAGCATCTCCCGCTTCCAGCCCGACATCGTCACCACCGTCAGCTTGTCGTAATCGGGCGCGTAAGTCTCCTGGACGAGCTTCGCCAGCTCGCCCATCGTCATGCCGTGCACGTACGGCACGGGCAGGTAGGAGATGAACGACTCGAACCGCGGGTCGAGCGGCGGGCCCTCGACGCGCTGGCCGCCCAGGGGGTTCGGCCGATCGAGCACGACGAAGGGCACGTCGGCCTCGGCGCACGCCTCGAGGCACGCGCGCATGGTGCTGATGAAGGTGTAGCTGCGGGCGCCGATATCCTGCAGGTCGATCAGCAGGGCGTCGATCGTGGCCAGCATCTCGGGCGTGGGCGCGCGGTTCTGGCCGTAGAGCGAGTACATCGGCAGGCCGGTGCGGGCGTCCACGGCGTCTTCGATCTTATCCCCGCCGTAGGCGTCGCCGTGCACGCCGTGCTCGGGCCCGAACAGCGCGACCAGCTCGCAGCGGTCCGTGCCGCGCAGCACCTCGACGCTGTGCTCGAACGACGCGGCCCGGCTCGCCGGGTGCGCCACCAGCCCCACGCGCATCCCCGCCACCGGCGCAAAGTCCTGCCGTGCCAGCTCGTCGATGCCCAGCTTCACGGCCTGACCCGACGTCACCGACGCCGCCGACATCATCACCAGCGCCACGCCCACCGCCGGCCACGCCGCCCCGCGCCCCCTCGCCGCGTTCCATCCTCGCATGCCGCGCCTCCTTCCTTCGTTCAAGTCCACGATTTGATTAGTAATACCACGGCGGCATCGCGCCATCGGCGCTGTACTGGGCCTCGAGCGCGCGATCGATCTTCGACTTCGTCTCGGCCAGGTGCGCCCGGCTGGCGAAGTCGATCCCGGCGCCCCTGGACCCGAGCGTCGCCTCGATCTTCTCTGACAGCTCGCGCAGCGCGTGCCGCGCCATCTGCTGCACGTCCGGCGAGGCGCCCGCGCTCAGGTAGCGCGGCGGGTTCACGTACGTGAGCATCTGTTCGACGTACTGGCTCTGCAGGTTGCGGCGCACCGAGCGGATCATCGGCTGCGCGTTGCTGTACCCGTCGGTCGACGAGCCGTCCAGCTCCGACCAGATCATCGACCGCGTGGTTTCGAAGAGCTCGGCGGCGGTGAAGCGGTCCTCGGCGTCGGTCTTCAACTCGGCGTCGTACACGCGCTGGACGACCTGCGGGGCCAGCAGGTTCGACAGCGTCCCGCTCTGCAGGGTCAGGATCAGCGGGTGCACGGGGAAGTCGATCCGCAACGACGGCCGACTGAGCCAGTCGTTCCACCGCGAGGGCGGGAGCTGGTTGAGCAGCTCCGGTTCGAGCTGAACGAAGTCGGCCGAGAAGATGGTCTCGCCCAGGTACGCCAGCGCCGCGCGCTGGACGTCGGGGTCGAGGAGGGTCAGCGGCGGCGGGGCGCCGGGATCGGAGGGCCGGCTGCGGCTGAACTGCTGCCCGCCGACCAGCCGGGCGGTGAAGTACGTGTGCCGGGCGCGCTCCCACATCAGCGTCTCGACCACCAGGCGCAGGTAGTGACGCGGGTCGTCCTCCTCAACGGCCCACTCGGTGACGTCCTGCATCAGCTCGTCGACGAGCGTCATGCGCGAGCGCGACCAGGCGAGCGGGTCATCGGTGTAGTCCCAGCGGTTGGCGTAGGGGTCGGGTGAATAGATCGAATAGGTGTCCTCGTCGGTGGCGTAGGCGTGGCCCGGCTCGGCCGAGCGGGCCGCGATGCGGGCGAGCATCTGCTCTTCGTCGCCGTCGTCCTCGCCGGGGACGCGGTAGCCGTACTCGATGGCCCAGTAGTCGTACGGGCCGAGGGTGGGGCTGATGAAGGCGGCGGTGGCGTCGAGCTTGTCGCCGGGCATGAAGATCATGGGGTTGTAGTCCATGACGGAGGCGGAGGTGGGCTCGTCGCCGCGGGCGCGTCGGGCCTGGATCTTGTCGATGCTGAGCCAGCTCGAGGCCTTGAAGTTGTGGCGCAGGCCGAGCGTGTGGCCGACCTCGTGGGTGATCACCTGCTGGATGACGCGTCCGATCAGCTCGTCGGGGACCTGCTTGCCGGTGGGGGTGTCGATCATCGCCCGGGCCATGGCGAAGTGAGCGAGGGCGAGCTCGTGCTGAAGGCCGACGGCCAGGTGGCAGCCGTCGGCGTGGCGGAGGTGGTCGTGGTCCACGGCATCGCCGTACGCGCCGCGACCGGGTCCGACGCCGGCGCGGGCGTCACCGGGCCCGAGGAACGTCGGCTCCTCGTGACCGGGCGTTTCGTGCGGCGAGGCGGCCGGGGGCGAGGCGGGCGGCCTCGACCCGCCGGCGAGGCCCAGCTCGGCGGCGACACGGCGCGGGTCGGCGTGCGGCGGCCAGGCATTGGGGTTCTCACGCAGGTACTCCAGGTGCCCCGGCCCCGCCACCGACGCCATCGCCTGCGGGCCCAGCACGTCGAACTGCCGCGTGAACCACCGCAGCATCGCGTCGTCGATGATGATGTCCGCGTCCAGGATCTGCCCCGTCCGCGGGTCCGCCCGGCTGGGGCCCATCGCGAACGCCCCGCCCGAGACGATCCAGCGGATGAAGTTGTATCGCGCGTCCTCCGGGTCGTAGTCCGCGAACTCGTTGGTCTCCGTCTGCTGCTGCACCACGATCGCGTCCACGTACCCGATCTGTTCGAACGCCTTGTTCCACTCCGCGATCCCCGCCCGCACGAACCGCCGCCACCGGATCGGCACCGTCTTCTCGATGATGAACACGATCGGCTCCGTCGGCGGCGAGAGCCGCAGCTCCGGGTCCCGCTTCTCCAGCTTCCACCGGTTCACGTAACGCACCGCCGTCTCGCGGTCGCTGTGACGTCTCGTCCAGTCCTGGCGGACCGTCGTGAAGTACCCGACGCGGTCGTCCGCCTCACGCGGCTGGTAATCCGCCAAGGGCGGGAGCTTGCGGAAACCGTAGGAAATCCCCACCGACTGGCCCCCGCCCTGCGGCCCGCCCATCGCCAGGTCCACGTCGATCAGCAGGTTCTCCGGGAAGTTCTTGATCTTCGTGTACTGGCTCAGCTCCCGGTTCACGCTCCCGCCGACCGCCGGCGGGTTCGCCACCCGGCTCAGCAGCAGCGGGCCCAGGTCCACCACCACGTCCTGACCACGCATCGTCACGATCGGCAGCGCCGCCAGGTACCGCGGCCGGTACGTCCGCTCGATCGCCGCCGTCACCGGCTCGCCCGCCTCCTCGACGTACCGCGACTCCGGCACCACCAGCTTCACGTGCTTGCCCACCACCCGCCAACGCACCAGGTGGTCCTGCCACATGAACCCCGCCAGACGACCCCGCGAGACGCTGGTCGCGAACAGCAGGTCCTGGTCCAGCAGCCCCGACGGGATCACGCACAGCAGCTTCGTGTGGTCCCGGCTCTTGTCGTCCGGGTCCGCGCGGTACAGCGTCATCAGCCCCGGCACCTCTTCCATCCCCTCGATCACCTCATCGAAGTCGGGGAACGGCTTGTCCTGCGCCTCGGACGCCTGCGTCGAAGCCTGCTCCGTCTGCTCGGTCTGCTCCGCGACGGTCCACGGCGACATGACGATCGCCATGCACGCCGAGACCACCACCACCGCCACGACCCCATTCGTGCGCTTGCCGCTCATGAGCTGCTCCCTGTGCTGAACCAACGGGTTGTATCGGCCGAACGACGTGGCCGGCCCACGCGCCCAGCATACCGCGTCGGCGTGGCGCAGGAAAAAGCCTCCCCGCTTGGAGGCATGCGGGGAGGCGTGTGACGATGCTGATCCACACGGACCAGCGGAGGACAGAATGGGAGGAGGTGGGCCGGTGCTCAGCGGCGTCGACGGACGATGCTCGCCAGGCCGAGCAGGGCCAGGCCGAGGCTCGCCGGCTCGGGGACCGCGGCACCGCTGACGCCCGTGCCGAAGTTGGTCTGCCACAAGCCCAGGTCGAAGGCGTCGACGTCGCCGTCGCCGTCGAAGTCGGCGGTCAGGCCGTCGCCGGTCATGCCGAACTGCGTCTGCCAGATACCCAGGTCGAAAGCGTCCACGTCGCCGTCGCCGTCCGCGTCACCGGGCACGGTCTGCATGGTCGGGTCCTCGGCAAAGATCTCGAACTTGTCGAAGAAGATGTCGTAGGTCACCTTCCTCGTGGGCAGGGGCGGATCGGCGTTGTCGTTGCCGAGGCCGCCCAGGTTGGGCAGGTCGATCAGCAGGACGGTGGCGATGTCAGGATCGCGGAGGCCGGCGCCGTTGGTGTCGGCGCGCTGCGCGGCGGTCAGGACATTCATGGGCACCACGAGCTCGTTCCACTGGTTGTCGTTGATCAGCTCGATGTTCTCGCCGGTGGAGGCGATGGTGTCGTTGCCCGACCCGCCCTCCTCCGCGGAGCCGTCGAAATAGCGCAGATCGATCCTGACATTGGGAAAGACGTCGAGGGGCGTCACCTCGACGTCCTCATTGCCCTGGACGCCACCGACGTCGGGCTTGTCGTCCTGCGGCAGGACCCGGTGCTCGTCCAGGCGGACCACGCGGTAGACGAAGCGCAGGTACGCCGTGCCCAGCGTGGTGCCGTCGGGGTTGTCGAACTGGCTCATGTCGCGTTCCTCGTCGGTCGCTTCGGCATCGGCGCCCAGGATCTGCATCTCGGCCAGTTCTCCCGAGCCGGTGAACACGTGGTCATCGAGCGTGACCATGCGCAGTGCGTTTTCGCCGGAGAAGATGCGGTCGGCCGGCGCGGGCGGGGAGGTGACGTCAAACGTACCTCCGTTGGCATTGGGCCCGAAGTCGTTGTACACCGAGAAACTGATATCGATGTTGTCGTCCATGATCGTGATGCCGCCCGCCGTCGGGACGTGCATCCCCACGACGACCGCCGCGATCGCGACGCAAACGCTCTGACGCATGACAACCTCCTTCTGAAAGGGCTTGCACGATCGAGGAATGGTCGCCCGATCTGACACCGGCCACCGGCGAACAGGTTTCCTCGATACCACCAAACTTCCCGGCCGCTCGCGCTACCTCATCGTCCAGGCGCTGCGACCACCACGATAAGTTAAACGTAACACAAGCCGAATGCAAGGCAGATTTCACCGTTCGGGCCCTGTTTTTGCTTTTCAGTGTCCGCCGCTTTGATTGGCGTTCATCGGCCGGCCCGACCGATCCTCCTGCTGGCACGCGGCGCGCTTCGCGCCGGCGGCCCTGACTGGGAAGCTGGGAAACACCGATGGGTTGGTGGCTCACACGAAGCGGCGGCAAGAATCGACGCCGCCGGCCCACGCGCCGCCTCTACGAGGGCGTCTGGGACCCGCAACGAACCCTCACCGGGCTCAAGTGGCTCGGTGCGGCCGCGGCGATCGTCGGCACGGTCTTCGGGTGGCGATTCCTCGAGACCGCCCTGCACGAATACGTGTCGCAGACCCGCGCGGCCGCGGTCTCCCGTGCCGACGTCCTTCTTGACGATGCGCCATCCTGGATGAGCGACGCGGTGCGCCTCCGCTTGCGTCGAACCGTTGCCGAGCACGTGGGCGCCGATCCTCTGGACCCGACGGGCCTGGTGTCGGCGGCGAAGGCGCTGTCCCGCGACCCGTGGGTTCAACAGGTCGAGCAGGTGTTTCGGCGTGGGGACGGGGCGGTGGCGGTCCGTGCGCGGTATCGCGAGCCGATCGCCCTGGTCGAAAGCGAACAGGGGTATCGACTCGTGGACGGGCAAGGCGTGGTCTTGCCGGGCATTTATGAGCCGCAGCAGGCACGGGCGATGGCGTTGCCGCTGATCACGGGGGTGTCCACGTCGGCACCGGAACCGGGCCGGGGCTGGCCGGGCGAGGACCTGCGTGCGGGGCTGAGTCTGGTGCGATTCCTGGCGGATGAGCCGTACGCCGAGCAGATCGAGTCGTACGACGTGGGACACCGCGACAACTTCGGGCGTGTGCGGCTGGTGCTGTACACGGATCGGGGGATGGTGCGTTGGGGGCTGGCGCCGGGCCGGGAACAGGGCCTGGAGCCGGCGGCGTCGTCGAAGCGTCGATGGCTGCGGCAGGTGGCGGCGGCGCACGGCGGGGCGATCGACGCCGGCGGGCGGGTCGTGGACGTGTACGCCGAGGCCGTGACCACTTCTTATCCGGGGACCGACGCGAGCGCCGCGGGTCGCTGACCCGCGGCGGTCGCGTCGTCGATCAGCCGCGGCCCACGTAATCGCCGAGCAGCCCGGCCAGCGGATCGATCGCGTGGCTCGGCCCGCCGTCGTCGTCGCTGAGGAGGCTGGCGGCGCGATTGGCCAGGGGCGTGGGCGCCGGCTGGCTGGCCGACTGCCGCTGGGCGACGTCGGCCGTGGTCAGGCTCACGTTGCGGCCACCGCCGCCGCCGCCACCACCGGCGCGACGCACGCGAAGCTCGTACGGCACCTGCACGCCCGGTCGGGCCACGACCTTGATGAAGTACTCGCCCTTGGGCAGGAACTCGTTGATCCGCTGCGGGATCGCGGTCGAAGGCGTGCCCCGCGGCGTCCGCGCCGCCACGCCCCGGCCGCTGTTGAGCACGACCACACGCGAGACCTCCTGCGTCGCGAACAGGCTCAGCGACAGCCGGCCGTTACGCGGCATCCGCACACGGAAGAAGTCGAACCGGTCGTTGGTCCCGACAAACTCGTTGACCACCGTGTTCCGCCGGCCGAGGTTGCCCAGGTTCCGCGCGCTGTTCTTGTTGTTGCCCGCGGTGTCGCTGGACGCCGGCGGCAGGTTCAGCTCGACCATCACCGGGAAGATGTCGATCTCCTCGCCCAGGTTGGCGTTGTTCGCCTCGTCGGTCTCCTTCACCGCGTCGTTCGGGTCGACGAACATGCCGATGTAGAACGTGCCCGAGCCGTTGGCCCAGATCGGGTTGGACAGGTCGGGCAGCGTCACCGACTGCGAGAGCACGCCGGTCGTGCCGCCCGCCGGCAGGCCCTGGAAGCCCGGGTTGTTCAGCGGGAGGTCCTCCCGCGGATCGATGATGGTGTCCGTCGAGAGGAAGAACCGCACGTTGAACGGGATCGGCAGGTCGTCGACGTTGTTGTTCATGACCTCGAAGTCGAGGTTGACCGTGTCGCCGGGGTTGAACGTCTGGCCCTGCGGGCCGGCCAGGGACAAGGCCAGCAGGTCCACGTCGCCGTCAAAGACCTCGGGAATGCCCGATACCTCGAGGGCGGCGAAGTCGAGGTCCAGACCTCGATTCGAGTTGTCCTGATACCCGCCGTCAATCTCCTCGGTGGTAAATGGATCGTCGGATGCCGGATCGTCAGGGAAGATCGGTGGAATGACGACCACACCGATGAAGTACTCACCGGCGCCGACCTCGTCCCAGAAGGGGTTGTTCTGCCCGGGCAGGGTCACCTGCTGAGTGATCGTTCGCGAGAATGGATCGCCCGTCAGCAGGTTGGCGGCGGGAAGCCCACTGTTGAATCGGAACCGACCAATCTCGGGGTCTTCCTGGGCATCGATCAATCCGTCGCGTGAGATATGGAATGTCACATCGAACGGCCTGGCCGGGATCTTGCTGTCATTAAGGATGTCAACTGTGACGTTGACGTTCTGTCCAGGCTGAACGTCCGTTCGGTTCAAGACAATATTGTCAGCGAACAGGTCCGGCCAGACCCAGATGCGCATCGGCGTCACGTCGTACGTGATCAGGACAGGCTCCGCATTCAGATTGAACGCATAGAAGCCGCCGTCCTCGGACTGGTCGGGGGTCGTGATCATCCGTTCGCCCGGATTCCCCCAGTTGTCCTCGTTGAACCAGAGGTTGTCATTGTTGATCCGGAACGGCGCATCCGTATCGCCGAACTCACCTTCGGTCTTATCCTCGGCAATGCGGTCAATAATCATGCCGACGTGATAGATCGTATTGGGTGTGGTACCGCTGTCGTTGACCCACCACTCGTTGTCGCGTCCCGGCAGCTGCAAGGTGACCGTGCGCGTGCCGGTCGTGTCACCCGTGATGCCGCTGTGCCAATCCTGAGCGCCGAGGAAAAGATCTTCCCCCGGATCGATCGTGTCCGGGTCCTGCGTCATCTCGTCGACGTCCTGACCCGGCTTCTGCTTCGAGAGATAGAAACTGACGCGGAAGGGGAAGGTCAAAAACGGCGCGGACTGCCGCAGCGAATAAGTCACGTCAAAGCTGCTTCCAGCCCAGGGGATCTGGCTGCCAACGTCAAAGCCGGCTCCCACATGGTCGACAAAGCGATTTTGAACGAAAATCTCGGCCGGCTCGTGCTCGGTCCAGTTGTTGGCCTCGTTGTCCTCGGCCAGGAAGTTGTTTGGATCGGCCACGACGTGGAGGTAGCCGGGGATCGGGTTGCCCTCTTCATCCTCTTGGAGGTTGGGCAACGTGGAGGGCAGGAAGATCTGAATGTCGTCGATGGCAGCCGATCCGGGGCCTTCCTCACCGGCGGCGTCCACGGTCGTGTCGATCGTGCGGATGTCGATGATCTGGACGTAGCCGTTCTCGATGTCGTTGTCATCGTCCCAGATGAAGGCGACCTGCGGGTTCTCGACCTCCTCGTCGCCGTTGTTGCCGATCACGAAGTCGACGTTGACCGGCTGACCGGGCCCGAAGCTGCCGATGGTGTTGCCGTTGATCTCGATGACCGGCTCGACCGCGATGGGCCCGGGCGGCAGCGGCTCCTCGCCGCCGGCGTCGGGCACGGGTCCGGTAATGAACAGGTCGGCGGCGAGCAGCAGGCGCGGCTCGAGCGGCTCCAACCCGTGCCACGCCGCCTGGCCGGCGGCCAGCGGGTCGGAAACGGATTGCGGTTGATCGGACAGGGGGAACGACGCGCGGGGTGTGGATCGGGACATTACTACCTCTTCCCAAATCTGGGGCTGCGCTGCGACGAACACCCGGGACCGATCGCTCGGCCCCCTGAGCCTCCTTGCGCAGCCGGAACCACTGCTTGTCCGCGGAAGCAGGCCGCCTCCGCCTCTTTGCCGTGAACGCTCAAGTCTAACCCGTATTGCGGGATGATTCAACCGTTTCTGACGATTGGCGCACGATTCGCAGTCGCGCCGAATCGCCGCCTGTAGCGACGCTTACGCGCCTCAACCCGCCCTGGCGGCCCGCCAGACGGGGTCCGGGCCCCACCTGACCGCCCCCTTTACCCGATCCCCCATCCCGTGCAACCGCTACAACCCCTTTCACCGGC
>CAYSIX010000021.1:0-27953 GCA_964431205.1 uncultured Phycisphaeraceae bacterium | reverse complement strand
GCGTCGGTCGGCGGGCAGACGATTGTGTTTGTCCTGCTCGGGGCGTTGTAGGGGCTGTGCATGGGCTCGTACGCGGTGGTGCGGAGGGGGTGCGGGGGTCCCGGGGTGCGGGTTGTGAACGTCACGGCGGGCGGCGTTACGATACGGCCGCATGTGAACCAGGGAGGCACGCGACATGTCTGAGCAACAGGTTGGTCGATCGTCCGCCGGGTTCCGCCTGGCGATCATGATGTTCCTGCAATACGCGGTGTGGGGCGTGTGGCTGCCGTACCTCGCGAACTACCTGCGGGCCGACCCGGAGGCGGGCGGGCTGGGCTTCACGGACGGGCAGATCGGCTGGATCCTGGGGCTGGCGGGCTCGATCGGGGCGGTGGCGGCGCCGTTCATCGCGGGACAGATCGCCGATCGCTACCTCAACGCCGAGCGCGCCCTGGCCCTGCTGCTGCTGCTGGGCGGGATCGTGAAGATCATCACGGCGTACCAGACGACGTACGCGGCGTGGCTGTGGCTGTCGATCCTGTATTCGGTGCTGTACATGCCGACGCTGGCGCTGACCAACAGCATCGCGATGGCGAACCTGGACGACCCGGAGCGCAAGTTCCCGCCGGTGCGGTCGCTGGGGACGATCGGGTGGATCGCGGCGTCGACGCTGTTCCCGCTGCTGTGGCTGACCACCGGCGACGGGGTGAAGGACACGAACCGGCTGGTGGACTCGCTGATCGTCTCGGGCGTGCTGGCGATCGGTTACGCGGTGTACGCCGTGCTGGTGCTGCCGAAGACCCCGCCGAAGCGGGACGTGCCGAACCCGCTGGCGTTCGCCGAGG
The DNA here is from genome assembly GCA_964431205.1 of uncultured Phycisphaeraceae bacterium. GTDB lineage: Bacteria > Planctomycetota > Phycisphaerae > Phycisphaerales > Phycisphaeraceae > CAYSIX01. Next base: position 27,129 of record CAYSIX010000021.1, on the reverse strand, counting down.
CGTTCGGTCTGCTGCGGCAGCGTGGGTTCTTCGTGGTGACGATGATCGCGCTTCCGATCGCGATGATCCACCAGTGTTATTTCATCCGGACGGGCCCGTACCTGGAGGAGGCGGTGGGGTTCGCGACCAAGTGGGTGGGCCCGATCATGGCGATCGGTCAGTGGAGCGAGATCGCGGTGCTGGCGATGTTGGGTCTGATGCTCAAGCGGTTGGGGTACAAGGGGGTGCTGATCGTCGGGACGCTGGCATACGTGGTGCGGTTCGCGATCTTCACGCTGGAGCAGCCGCCGTGGCTGATCGCGGCGGCGATGGTGCTGCACGGGTTCTGCTACGGCTGCTTCTTCGCGGGGGCGTTCCTGTACGTGGACCGGGTGGCGCCGCAGGACGTGCGGCACTCGGCGCAGACGGTGTTCGGGATCATCATTCTCGGGGTAGGGCCGATCCTGGCGGGTTTCTTCAACCAGTACTTTGATCGGTTCGAGGTGGCGGGCCAGCAGCAGTACCACCAGTTCTGGCTGGCGCAGGCGGCGATCGCGCTGGCGTCGATGGTGGTGGTGGCGGTGGCGTTCCGGGAGGACGCGGCGGCGGCGCGTGGCGAGGCGGAGGTGGCGCTGGCGACGCCGGGCCCGCGCGCGACGGTGGAGTAGCGGTCTCCGCGCCGATCCTAGCGGCGACGCCCGAGGCGGTCTTCACGCCCCGGGGTGGAGCCGGTGCGCCAGGCCGCTACACTTCTGCCGTGCTCAAGCTCTCCCTGACCGATCGTGTGCTGAACAACGGGCCCGGCGTGGAGCCGCCGCAGTTCATCCGCCGCCGCAAGCCCGAGTGGTTGCGTGCCAAGCTGCCCGGCGGGCCGGGGTACCGCCGGCTGCGCGCCATCGTCGACGAGCACAACCTGCACACCGTCTGCGAGTCGGCCAAGTGCCCCAACATGGGCGACTGCTGGGCCCGCGGCACCGCCACGATCATGATCCTCGGCGACGTGTGCACCCGCTCGTGTGGCTTCTGCCACATCACCACCGGCCGACCACCCGTGCTCGACGCCGACGAGCCCCGTCGTGTTGGTGAGGCCGCTGGTCTGCTGCGGCTCAAGCACATCGTCATCACCAGCGTCAACCGCGACGAGCTGCCCGACGGCGGCGCCGCCATCTGGGCCGATACCATCCGCCAGATCCGACGTCAGTCCCCGGGCACCTCGATCGAGGTGCTCATCCCGGACTTCTGCGGCGACTGGGACGCCCTCCAGCTCGTGATCGACGAGCGGCCAGAGATCCTCAACCACAACCTCGAGACCGTGCCGCGGCTCTACTCCGTCGTCCGCCCGCAGGCCAAGTACGACCGCTCCGTCGAGCTGCTGCGCCGCTGCAAGGACGCCGGGCTGCGTACCAAGACCGGCATCATGGTCGGCATCGGCGAGAACGACGAGGAGGTCTTCGAGCTGATGCGCGACGTGGTCGCACGCAGCGGCTGCGACATCCTCACCGTCGGCCAGTACCTCCAGCCGACGCGCAACCACCTGCCCATCTCGCGGTGGGTCACGCCCGCGCAGTTCGCCGAGTACAAGCGTGTCGGCGAGGCGATCGGGTTCTCGCACGTCGAGTCCGGCCCGCTGGTGCGCTCCAGCTACCACGCCGAAGAGCAGGTCCTGCACCTGAACACGCCCGTGACCGAATGAACGCGGCGCGGCGCCGCAGCTCGTCAGGCCTCTGTGGCTACCTATTGTCCAAGACACGGAGGATGGCGGCGGATGCGGAGAGGCGGACCTGCTCGTCGGGGTCGTCCAGGAGCTGGACGAGCCGGTCGGCGTAGCGGCGGGACTCGAACAGCTCGCGGATGGCAGCCGGGTCGGAGGGGATGAGCTGGGGCAGGACGCGTCGGCGGGCCTGCTCGAGGGCGCCGAGGGTGAAGGCGGCCTGGGCGCGGGCGGGGACGATGTCCGAGCGGGCGGCGGTGAAGACGGCGTCGGAGGCTTCGAGGGTCTCCTTGATGATGATGCGGTTGGAGCTGGTGGCGAGGGTGGCCATGGCGGCCATGCGGACCTCGAGCGGATCGACGTCACGGGGGTCGTCCTTGGGTTTGATCATCATGAGCAGCGGCTCGTCGAGGCCGCGGTCTTCCAGGCGACCGATCATCTGGATCGCCAGGACGCGGACCTCGTCGAACGCCGAGTAGAGCCCGGCGCGGACGGCGGTGAGGGCGTCCTCGTCGCCGAGCTGGGCGGCGGCCTCGGCGAACTGGATGCGGATGACGGCCTGGCGTTCGGGGCTGAGCCGACCCATGCGTTCGCCGACGTGGGCCTTGAGCATGGGGATGGCGCTGGGTTCGCCGAGCATGCCCAGGACGAGGGCGGCGTTGGCGCGGACACCGGGCTGGGGCGAACTGAGCAGGTTGGCCAGGTCGGAGATATCGACGTCGCGGCCGCAGCGGCGTGCGGCGAACATGGCCGCGGCGCGCACGGAGCCGGAGGGGTCGTCGAGCATGCGTTCGGCGGCGGCGCCGAGGGACTCGATCCGGAGCTTGCCGATGGTGATCAGGGCGACGAAGCGCACGGGTTCGGCCGGGTCTTCGAGCCCGAGCTGGGCCAGGGGCAGGACGCGGTCGGGCACGGCCTGCATGGCCTCGATGGCGTTGGCGCGCAGGATGGGGTTGTCACCCTGGGCGGTGGTGAGGATCTGCTGGATCGCGCGTGGGCGGGCGTCGGCGAGCGAGACGGCGGCGTTTTCGTCGTCGGGCGCCTGAGCCGTCGCGGTCACCGCGAACAGGACGCTGCACAGGGGCGTGGCGATCGATCGGGTGAGTCGGCGGGGCGTCGGATGAGTCTTGCGGGTCGTGTACATGATGGTTCACCTTAACAGGCGCCGTTGCCCGAGGGAAGCGGTCGGCGGGCGTGTGGGGCCGTGGCCGCGCCGGAAGATCACGGCCGCTACGGTCCTCATCGACCCCGCGTTCGCTCAGCGCTTGATTTTGTCGGCCCGGAGCAGGCCGAACGCCGCCAGCAGCGCGGCCAGAACGGTCAGCGCGACAATCGGCCACTCGCCGACGCGGCCAAACAGCGGCACGCGGTCGTCCAGGCGGACCGTCGCGGTCGCGTAGCCCGACACGTCGTCTCCGATCGGGCCCGGCGGGACGATCGGCCCGATCCGCCCGACCGAGTCGATGAACCCGCTGACGCCCGAGTTCACGCTCCGGGCCGTCGGCACGCGGTTCTCGATGCTCCGCAGCGACGCGATCTGCACGTGCTGCCAGCGCTGGTCCACCCCGCGGAACCAGGCGCTGTTGGTCACGTTCACGATCACGTCGGCGCGCTTGCCGCCGTCGGCGGTGAAGACCAACGCTCGCACGACCGACGGGACGACGTCGTCGTAGCAGATGGGGGTGACCACGGCGAGGGCGTCGAGCGGCGCGGCGTCGGCGACGGGATCGGGATTGGTATCGACCGGGCGGGCGTCGGTGATCGAGGCGTGCGATGCGGAGGAACGCGGCACGGGCAGGTCGAAGACCGTCGGCCGGGCGCCGGGCGTGAGCGTGTAGTCGTACGGGTACGGGCTGATGTACTTCAGAAACAGGTCTTTGAGCGCCGGGACCGCGTCGATCCACGGCAGGTACTCGCCGAACGGCACGCGGTGCATCTTGTCGTAGCGCGTGGGCAACCGCACGCCGGCGGGGTCATAGGCGTAGACGGAGTTGGTGCGGCGGGCGGGCAGGACGGCCTGCCGACCGTTGGGCAAGTCATAGACCTGCCAGTCGAACTGGCCGGAGGCGCCCGCGAGCAGGCTCACGCCGAGCGACGCGGCGAGCGACTCGACCCGTGGCGCGTAGTCGGCCAGGCCCGCCCAGCCGGTGTCGGTCGTCTCGTAGAACCGCTGGGCCTCGTCGTTGAGTGCGGCCGGGACCATCGTCTCGGGCCAGACGATGACGCTGGGCGCGGCGGGGTCGGCGGCGGCCTGACGCGTCAGCGCGACCATGCGCTGGAAGTCCCGCTCGTCCTGCTCGGCGGTGCGGTGCAGCTTGTTGGACTGTGGCACGTCGGTCTGGATGACGGCGAGCGTCGGGCCCGGGCGCGTGACGTCGTCGTGCTGCTGCACACGGTACCAGCCGTAGATCAGCGAGGCGGCGAAGGCGATCGCCCAGAGCAGCAGCGCGCCGCGCAGCGGGCGACGCAGGCGGCGTCGCCCGGCGCCGAGTCGGATGAACACGGGCTGCGTCGCCAGGTCGATCAGCAGGCCGTTGGTCATCGCCACGAGGAAGCTGACGCCGTGCTGGCCGAACAGGTCGGCGATCTGCACCAGCCAGGGGGCACCGTGGCCGGGGTGCCAGGCGGCCTGGCTGTGCCCGAGGGCGAACCAGCCGAACCCGCCGGCGGGGAAGCGGCAGCGGACGTACTCGACGGCGACCCAGACCAGCGGCAGGGCCAGGATCATCGGCGCACGGTATCGGCGGTGGAACTCGTGCAGCAGCAGCAGCGCGAGGGTGAAGTAGCCGGCCTGGAGCATGCCCAGGGCGACGTACCCGCCGCGGGTGACGGGGATGAGCCAGCGGGCCATGATCAGCCACCAGAGGGTGAACACGAGCCAGGCGGTCCAGGTCAGGCGCCACGGCCGCCGGCTGCGCATGGCCAGGAACGTGGCGGGGACGAGTGCGACGAAGGCGAGCGGCCACCAGCCGGGGCGTGGGAAGGCCAGGGCGAGCATGACGGCCGAGAGGACCAGCAGATAGAGGTGGACGGTGATCGAGCGGATACCGACGCGTGCGGGGTGGATCGGGATGTGCGGGCCCGGATCGGTCATCGTCTGGCATGAGGGTAGCAGCGTCGCGGCGTGCGGTCTCGGCGCGCGACGACCCGCGGGGTCAGCCGCGGGTCGTCGGGGGGGTGGGGATCGTGAGGGCGTGGAGTCGGTGTCGGGCCGGGTCGAGTCGGGTCAGACGGCGCGGGGGTGGGCCTCGTCGTAGGCCGAGCGCAGCCGCATGGACGACAGGTGGGTGTAGATCTGGGTGGTGGACAGCGACTGGTGGCCGAGCAGCTCCTGGACGCTGCGCAGGTCGGCGCCGTTGTCCAGCAGGTGGGTGGCGAAGCTGTGGCGGAGGGTGTGGGGGCTTATCGAGGGATCGAGGCCGGCCTGCTTGAGGTACTTGTCGAGCTTTCGGCGGACGGAGCGGCTGGACAGTCGCCCGCCGTTCTTGTTGACGAACAGGGGGACGTTGGCCTCGGTCATGGAGCGTTCGCGCAGGGCGCGGAAGCGGGGGTCGGGCTCGAGCAGGGTCATGTAGTGTCGGATGGCGGCCATGGCGTGCGAGCCCAGGGGCACGATGCGTTCTTTTTTGCCCTTGCCGCGGATGCGCATGGTCTGGGCGGAGAACTCCAGGTCGTTGCGGTTCAGGTCGACCAGCTCGCTGACGCGGACGCCGGTGGAGTAGAGGGTCTCGAGGATGGCGCGGTCGCGGGCGCCGAGGGTCTCGCGGTTGTCGGGCGCGGCCAGGAGGCTCTCGATCTGCTCGGCGCCGATGGCCTTGGGCAGGCGTTTGGTCTGCTTGGGCGTGCGGATGAGCAGCATGGGGTTGGTTTCGCAGTAGCTGCGTTTGACCATCCACTTGTAGAAGCTGCGGAGGGTGGCGATCTTGCGGGCGGTGGTGGCGGGCGAGTAGCCGAACTGATCGAGGTGGGCGAGGAACCCGCGGACGACGACGGGGTCGGCGGCGCGGAGCCTGGCCTCGACGCGGTCGGCGGGGTCGGCGGGCTGGCCGTTGCCGGACGCGTCGTCCTGGGCGCTGAGGAACTCGACGTACTGGCGCAGGTCGGCGCCGTAGCATCGCGCGGTGTAGGGGCTGAAGTGCCGCTCGTGACGGAGGTAGTTGACGAACTGTTCGATGAGGTTCGGTTGGCCGGACATCTTGTCGGTTCCTTCGATCACAGCGACGAACGCGTGGCGCGGCCGTCTGGGTCCACGATCAGGCAGTCTTGCGCATCTGTTGCAGTTGCTGGCCGAGCCGCTCACCGATGCGGTGCGAGAGCACGGCGGCGTCGAACCAGTCCAGGTCCACGTTCGGGTCGCGCACCAGCTCGGCGAACTGGCGCAGCAGGTCGGGCTCGTGCCCGAGCGGGCACTGAAAGACGTACCGCTGACCGTCCTTGACCAGCACGAGGCGACGCTGACCGCCGGCGTCGGTGTCTTCGAACGCCACCCGCGCCGCGCGGCGGCGCTGCGTCGGCTCCGTATTCGGTTTCATCGGTACATCGGTCATCGGTCACCATCCATCCCGACTCGTGTCGGGATCGATGGTCCGATCCGTCACGAGCCGTCTACCCGCGCCGGTCGCCCGGTCGCGTGTTCCGGCGGCGCCAGGCGCCACCTCTCGGCCTCGAGCAGCTTCGCCGCGATGACGTAGCTGACGAATTCGCTGTATCGGTCCATGCTGATGCGGTAGAGCTGCCAGTTCAGCTCGTGGCCCGCCTCGACGCCGCGGTTCGCCGCGTACCACCGCAGCAGCCCGCGCACCTGCGGGCTCGCCGCGTCGTAGTACCCGCTGACCGCCGACACCGGCTGGTCACCGCGCCGCGCGGTCGTCGCCGGCTTCGCCGCCCCGTCGGTCGGCGCCCGGCTGAGCTTGCGCACGTCCACCAGGTCGGTCCCGTGCACCGCCCGCGGCCCGGCGTACAGCTCGACCGCCACGCCCAGCTTCGGCGGGTCGTACGGCTCGTACGCCGTCAGCGACCCGACCACCAGCGCGTCGGCGCCCAGCGTCGCCCGCAGCCGCTCGGCCTCGTCCGCCGTCCGCACCGCCTCCAGGCCCGCCGACTCCATCGCCGACAACACCCGGTTCACCGGCAGCACGTCCAGCCGCGACGCGTTCTCCAGCCGGCGCGACAGGTGGTCGGCGAAGCGGACCCCGTCCGCCTGTAGGCTCCCGCTCTCGTTCCGCAGCGGCGCCACCGCCCATACCTGCCGCTCGACGTACGGCGTCGACAGCGGCTCGCCCCGGTCGCCTCCCCACCCGGCACAACCCATCGCGCCGAGCAGCGCGACCGCAAGCGTCAGCATGAACTTTTCACTTGTCATGGCTTCCTGCCACTTCGATCGGCCGGCCTCCGCCGGCGCTCCGCTCGTTCCCGGTTCCTGGTTCCCGGTTCCTCGTTGCCGCCGGCCATCGGGAACGAGGAACCAAAAACCAGAAACTTGTCACTGCTCGGCCACGGGCCTCTTACTCCTCCACGCCCGGGTGACTGGCCACCTCCGCCGGCGGCCCCACCGGCTCCGTTGCCCGCGGGCGCAGCGCCCAGATGTTCTCCATCCCGTCCACCGAACGGTTCGACACGAACAGGATCGACCCGTCCGGGCTCCACGCCGGCTGCAGGTTCGCGAACGGCCCGCTGGTCAGCCGCACCCGGCCCTCCCCGTTGGCCTTGACCATCCACAGGTCCGCCTGCGCCGTGCCGCTGCTTACATCGGCGTCCGGATCGATCACCGTGCAGAAAACCACGTGCTCGCCGTCCGGGCTCCAGTCCGGCGTGATCACCGCCGCGTTCGCGCTGACCGCGATCTCCGTCGGCGGCATCGGCTCGCCGTCCACCAGCTCCACCACCCACACGCTGAACCAACGCGTCCCCCGCTGACGCGCCCGCTGGAACACGATCTTCTCCTGCGTCGGCGACCACGTCGGGAACAACCCGTGACCGATCAGACGCTTGGTCCCCGGCGCCTCCAGGTCCACCACCATCATCTCCCACTGACCCGACGGCGAACCGTGGCTGCAGTACACCAGCCGCTTGCCGTCCGGCGAGAAGCTGGGGTGGATGTCCTGCGTCGCGTCGTCGGTGATCTGCACCGCCTTGCCGCCGCGCACGTCCATCACGTAGATGTCCCAGTTGCCCGCCCGGTCCGAGCAGAAGGCGATCTTCTTCCCGTCGGGGCTGAACACGGGCATGATCTCGTTGGCCGAGTCGCTGGTCAGTTGCGTGATCGCCGCGCCGTCCACGCGCTTGAGGTAAAGGTCCGAGGTCTCGCGGTGGCGGGTCGAGGCGTAGACGACCCACTGGCCGGCGGGGTCCACCGCGGGGTCGAAGTCGGCGCCCTCGGCGGTGAAGGTGACGCGGCGCAGGTCGCCGGGGTGGTCCATGGGGCTGCTGTTGCCCGCGGGGTTCGCCCGGCCGAGCTGGCCGTACATCCCCAACGCGCCGACGGCGGCGCGGGCGATCGCGGCGTTGTGGGTCGGGGCGGCGGTCGGTCCCTCGAAGCCGAACCCGCCGCGCGGCTCACCGCCGGCGCGCCGCGGACCCATCAGCCCCACCGCCTGATCCGAACCCGATCCGCGTGGCCCGGACGCCGCGTTCGCCGCCTCGCCCCGGCCGTCCTCTTGCCCGGCCGAGGATTCCTCGGCGATCGCACGCAGCTTCGCGTCGCGTTCCGTCTTGAACTGCTGGTACGCCGCCACCGCCTCGCGGTCCTCGGGGGCCAGGGGCGTGAACCCACCGGTGTACAACTGCTTGCACCCCCCCGCCGCCAGGATCCCCGCGGCAAACGCGATCTTGGCTGTCAGCGGTATCTGCGGCATCGGCGTCCCTTCTCGCGGCGGCTCTCGACTCCGTCATCGGACTATGCCGTTATCGGGTCGGTCCGCCCGATACGCTTGAGTCGCCCTCGACAATGCCCTTATCGGACAACGCCACCTCCCGCCTGCACCCGTCTGCGCCCGTCTGCACACCCCAGACCCGTCCCAGGCGACGTCCCCGGCAGCCGTGGACACCCTCCGCCCCGTCTGCGATCATCCGCCGCCACGCCGCCCGCGACCGCGGGCAACGCCCTATGTTTGTGACGATGGGAACGATTTGACCGCCTCCGTGGTTGGTACCCTCGGGATGAACAGCCTCGCTGAAACCCTCGCTTCCGTGCTCGAGCTGATCGCGCCCGCCGCCCGCTGGGGGCTCGGCGTGGTCTATTTCACGCTGCTGGGCCTGATCGCGACCTACGGCCTGCACCGCTACTGGCTCGTCTGGCAGTTCACCCGACACCGCCGAGACGCCGCCCGCCCGCGACGCCGCTTCGACCCCCTGCCCCGCGTCACCGTCCAACTGCCGCTCTACAACGAGGGCGCCGTCGCCGAACGCGTCATCGACGCCGCCTGCCGCCTGGCCTACCCCGCCGATCGGCTTCAGATCCAGGTGCTCGATGACTCCGATGACGGCTCAGAAGAGCTCGCCCGCCGCCGCGCCGCCCTCTGGGCCGAACGCGGCATCGACATCCAGTACCTGCACCGCACCGACCGCACCGGCTTCAAGGCCGGCGCGCTCGCCCACGGCCTCGAACACGCCACCGGCGACCTCATCGCCGTCTTCGATGCCGACTTCGTCCCCCCGCCCGCCTTCCTCCAGCGCACCGTCCACTTCTTCACCGATCCCGGCGTCGGCATGGTCCAGACCCGATGGGAACACCTCAACCGCGAGGACTCCCTGCTCACCCGCGGCCAGGCCATCTTCCTCGACGGCCACTTCGTCATCGAGCACACCGCACGCAGCCGCGGCGGCGCGTGGATCAACTTCAACGGCACCGGTGGCCTGTGGCGACGCGCCGCCATCGAATCCGCCGGCGGCTGGCAGCACGACACACTCACCGAGGATGTGGACCTGTCCTACCGCGCCCAGCTCGCCGGTTGGCGTTTCCTCTTCCTGCCACGCGTCACCTGCCCCGCCGAGCTGCCCCCCGAGATCAACGCCTTCAAGAGCCAGCAGCACCGCTGGACCAAGGGCTCCATCCAGACCGCCCGCAAGCTCCTGCCACGCATCCTCCGTTCCCAGGCCCCCCGCCGGGTCAAGCTCGAGGCCTTCTTCCACCTGACCGGCCCCTTGGTGTACCTCTACCTCACCCTGCTGGCGCTGCTGTTTTACCCGGCGATCCAGGCCAGCCTCCGCGTCGGGTTCAACGACGCCGCCCTCGCCGCCGGCCTCGGCGTCACCCTCCTCGCCCTCGGCACCGTCTCCGCCAGCGTCTTCTACCTCGCCAGCCAACGCGCCCTGCGACGCTCCACCCTCGCCACCCTCGCCCAGATCCCCATGCTCATGGCCATCGGCATCGGCATGGCCGTCGGCAACGCGCTGGCCTGCCTCGAGGCCCTGCTCGGCCACCAGTCCCCCTTCGTCCGCACGCCCAAGTACAACGTCGCCCCACGCCCCGCCCAATCCAAAATCAAAAATCAAAAATCAAAGATCCCTCCGCTTCCATCCCTGCGCCGCTGGACCTGCGCCCTCGAGATCGCCATGGGCTTCTACATGCTCGCCTGCGCCCACCTGTCGCTGCAGACGGGTCACTACGTCGTGAGCCTGCCGTTCCTGATGCTCTTCGCCAGCGGGTACTTCTACGTCGGCCTGACCAGCCTGTGGACGCACCTGCGCGCCGCACGACACACGCGCACCGCCCACGCCGCGCACGAGCCCACACCGACGCCGTAACCCCGCGCAGACACGACACCAGCCGCGCGCGTCCGTCGCATAACCCCGGGCGGAAGCCCGCGGGTCGCCGCCGCGATCTTCACGCCTACCCGCGCCCGCTCGCCTTACAATCGTCCCATGCCGCGGGATGTCCTGTCGAACGTCGACGTTATCCGGCGTGGTGATCGCATCCACGTCCATGTAGCCGGCAGCAGTCCGAACCCGCGCCTCCTACGCCGGGGTGGTGTCTACACGGCATGGGGCATGGCCACATTAGTCGGCGGCGGATATCTGACCTACGTCAGCTTCACGCAGCCCTTGGGCCCGACCCCTATTATCTTCCTGAACACCATGCTGCCGAGCGCGGCAGTCGCCGTCGGCCTGGGCCTGCTGATCCGGGGGGCGACGCTTGCGCGCCGGGGCCGCGGCCGCGGATCGCGCATCGTCGTCGACGGCCAGCGCGACCGCGTCCGAAGCTCCAATGCCACACGCTCACAGAAGAGCCATCGCGACCTCGACCACGTGCGTCGACTGATCATCGTGCCGAACGTGGCCACGCGCATCCGCGACGGGCAACCGACGCTGCTCGCCGACTGCGGTCATACCGATGAGCCGCTCGTGCTGGCCTATCACGAGTCGGTGGACGCGCTGCGCGAAGCGGCGGCGGCGATCCTGAATGCCATGGCCGAGGCCCGCGGTCAACAGGAACACCCCAAGGCGATCGAGCGCGACATCGATGAGTGCGACATCGAGTTCGTCGAGCAGCCCGAGACGAGCGTCGCCTCGGTTGTCGAGACGGAAGACGGTCTCGTAATCGAGCTGGGACCGCTGTCGGAGTCTTGCCAGCAAGAGCAGATCATCTACCAGGTCGTTGTCGCCGTGCTGGGCCTGGGGATGACGGGCCTGGTTCTGGGCGGACTCATTACCGTGGCGCCGGCGCTGGCGATCCTGCTGGCCCTGTGCACGCTGGCGACCACCCTGTACATCCTCGCAGCGGGTGGGCGACGCCTGCGAGCCAGCGACCGTGTCGAGATCGGCTTGGATCGGGTCACCCTTACGGAACGTGTGGACGGCCACGTTCGCACAGGTCGCGAGGTTGTGGAGAACGAGACGAAGATCGACCGGCAGGCATCGATCGCCGGCGCGTGGGCGGTATGCTTTCGGGATCGGGAGCTCCTGTCGCGCACCTACTTCGCCGGCCGCGATCGCGCGGAGATCGAGTGGCTCGCCGCCCTGCTCCGCCAGCGATTCGGCCGCCCACCGCAGCACACGATCGGCGAAACCTTGCGCAACTTCTGGGCCGGCAAGTGAAACAAGCGGTCGGCGCTCAAACGCACTGGCGGCTACGAGTCACCGAGCGCTTTGCCGATCCTTTGGCACAGCGTGTCGAACCGTGACGCGTCCATCACCGCCTCCGCATCCGCCGTGTCGATACGATCCCCCTCGGCCAGCGGGACCCAACTCCGGCAGCCGTAGTACTCGGGCCGGTTCGGGATCGTCTTCGGCTCACGAAGGCGATAGGCCCGCAGCGCCAGCACGTAAAGCGCGTAGTGTGGCTTGTAGTCGAAACGCATGTCGATCTGCTCGGCCGTCCAGGCGTGCAGGTCGTCGAGCGTGTCGAACGCCGCCCGGCCGCCCTCGCCCGGCACCCGCCAGACACAGCCCGTCGGGACCTCGGCGAAGCCGCGGATCGTCAGCTCGCTCGGCTCGGCGTCGAACACCCGCGCTCGATCGCGGTACTCCGGCTTGATCCGTCGCGGATCCTGGTGTTCCCACGCGGGAAACAGGGCGAAACGCTCGTGCTCCAGGCGAAACCGGCCCGGTCCGGCGTCCTCGTGCACCCCGCCCTTGCGCAGCAGCAGCGCCTGATCGCCTTCCAGCAGAAGGTCGCAGATCACCGCCCATTCCTTGAGTGCCAAGTCGAGCATGGTAGATCCAATTCAGTGAAGCTATAATACGAGTAAGCGAGCCGAGGACCTTAACCGACGCCTCGACGAACGTCCCTTCCGACCGTTGCGAGTACATCTATCGGATGGTAGCACGATCGACGTACGGCATCCGGGGATGGGTCATCGTCAGCAAGAGCAGCGCGGCCCTGCCGACTCGTGTTGGATATGACGAGAACGGCCGACCGCTTGCCGACGATTGGCGCACGATTGCCTTACTACATATCGTTCAGTTCAGCGACGTCGAAAATCAAGATCGTAAGGCTGGCTGAGCGGGAGCGCGGCACACCGCGTCGGTTCGCGGGTTCACATCCGCTCGACGACCTCGATGCCCAGCAGGTCGAGCCCGTCGCGCAGCGTTCGGCCGACCAGGTCGCACAGGCGCAACCGGCTCAGCCGCGTGGCCTCGTCCTCGGCGTTGATCACCGGGCACGTCTCGTAGAACCCATGGAAGAGCGCGGCGAGCTCGTACAGGAACGTGCAGAGCCGGTGCGGCTCGAGCGTGTCGGCCACGGCCTCGACCACGCGTGGGAGCTGGAGCAGGTGCAGCACGAGGCGTCGCTCGGCCGGCTCGGTGATGCGCAGCGTCTCGTGGTCCACCACGCCTGCCGCGTCGCCCGAGATCGCGCTGACGTCCAGCCCGCGCTCGGCCGCCTTGGCGAAGATCGAGCGGACCCGTGTGTACGAGTACTGCAGGTACGGCGCCGTGTTGCCCTCGAGCGCGAGCATGCGGTCCCAGTCGAAGACGTAGCCCTTGACGCGGTCGCTGGACAGGTCGGCGTACTTGAGCGCGCCGATGCCGACGACGCGCGCGATCCGCTGCCGCTGCTCGGCGGGCAGGTCGGGGCTTTTCTCAGCGATCACGGCGGCGGCGCGCTGCTCGGCCTCGTCCAGCACGTCCGCCAGGCGCACCGTCTCGCCCTCGCGGGTCTTGTAGGGACGACGGTCCTTATCGTAGATCATCCCGAACGGCACGTGATCGAGTCGGACGGACTCGTCCGCCCAGCCCGCCTGCCGCAGCGCCTGGAACAGCATCGCGAAGTGCTGCGACTGCCGCTGATCGGTGACGTAGATGATACGGTCGGCCTGTATCTGACGGATGCGGTAACGCGCCGCGGCCAGGTCGGTCGTGGCGTAGAGGTACCCGCCGTCCGTCTTGCGGACGATCATGCCCAGCGGGTTGCCCTCCTTGTCCTTGAAGCCCTCGGGATAGACGACCCGGGCGCCCTCGCTCTCGGTGAGCAGGCCGGCGAGCTCCAGCTCGCGGACGACGTCGGGCAGCTCGTCGTTGTACGCGCTCTCGCCACGGATGTCGCGCTGCTCGAGACGGACGTTGAGCCTCTCGTAGATCTCGCGGAAGTGGCGGTAGCTCTCGGCGTGGAGCTGGCGCCAGTAGGCGAGAGTGGCCTCGTCACCCGATTGAAGCAGGACGACGCGGCGGCGGGCGCGGTCGGCGAAGTCGGGTTCGGAATCGAAGCGGGCCTTGGCCTGCTTGTAGAAGGCGTTGAGGTCGCCGATGCGGGCTCGATCGTCGCCGGCGTCGGCGCCTTGATCGATCAGGTGTTCGATGAGCATGCCGAACTGGGTGCCCCAGTCGCCGAGGTGGTTCTGGCGGATGACGCGGTGGTTGAGTTTTTCGAGGACGCGGACGATGGCGTCGCCGAGGATGGTCGAGCGCAGGTGCCCGATGTGCATCTCCTTGGCGATGTTGGGAGCGCTGTAATCGACGACGACGGTCTGGGGTGTTGTGGCGGGGGCGATGCTGAGGCGGGGGTCGGCGGCCATCTCGGCGGCGGCGCGGGCGAGGCGGTCGGCGTTGAGTGTGAGGTTGATGAAGCCGGGGCCGGCGACCTCGACCGAGGCGAGCATGCCGTCAGCCGGCAGGCGACCGACGATGGCGTCGGCCACGTCACGTGGCTTGCGTCCCAGCCGCTTGGCCAGACCCATGGCCAGGTTCGCCTGGAAGTCGCCGAACTTCGGGTCGCTCGCCGGGCGGACCAGCGGATCGGCGTCGGTGTGCTCCGGCCCGAAGGCCTCGACCACCGCGCGCTTGAGAGAAGATTCGATCTCGCTTTGCAGGTCGCTCACCGAGGCATGTTCGGCGGCAGGGGCTGTCGCGTCAAGGGGTCGATCCCGGCAGACTCACGTCCCGCGTTCGGTGACGCGGCTGCGCCAGGATTCCTCGGCTGCGCAGGCCGTGGGCTCTACTCCTCGCCCCCTTCGAGCTCGGTCGTGCGGTGCTGGAGCTGGGCCTTGAGCCGGGCGAGGATCGAGCTGTGCATCTGACTGACGCGCGACTCAGAGAGGTCCAGCGTGGTGCCGATCTCCTTCATGGTCATCTCCTCGTAGTAGTAGAGGATGACGATGAGGCGTTCGGCGCGGGAGAGGCCCTTGGTGATCAGGTCCTTGAGGTCGCGCTTCTGGACGGCGGTGAGGGGGTTGACCTGGCGGGGGTCGTGCAGGACGTCGATCTCGCGGACGTCCTTGTTCGAGTCGGTCTCGAACCACTTGCGTGAGAGCGAGACGACGCCGACGGCGGAGCTGTCGCGTTTGATCTTGGCGAACTCGTCGGGGTCGACCTTGAGGCGTTTGGCCAGCTCGTCGTCGGTGGGCTTGCGGCCGGTCTCCATCTCGTAGCGTTTGCGGGCCTGATCGACCTGGCTGGAGCGGGAGCGGACGAGGCGGGGCACCCAGTCCATGGATCGCAGCTCGTCGAGGATGGCGCCGCGGATGCGTGGGGCGCAGAAGGTCTCGAACTTGACGCCGCGGTCGAGGTCGAACCCGTCGATGGCGTCCATGAGGCCGAAGATGCCGGCGCTCATGAGGTCCTCGACGTCGACCTCGTCGGGGAGCTTGGCGTGGATGCGTTCGGCGTTGTACTTGACCAGGGGCAGGTAGTGCTCCATGAGGCGGTTGCGGAGCTTTTCGTTGCCGGTTTTTTTGTATTCGGGCCAGACCTCCTCGATCGGCTGCTCGTCGGTGGAAACGACCCGCATGGTGGACCGGAAGGTGGAACGTGATCTGGCCATTGTCAACTCCTTGACCGGCTTTCAAGGCCCCGAGGCGGATCCTTCCGCGAGGGCGGTGTTCGAAGCTTGCCCGACGCCGGGCATTCCCATCAGGTAGAGATGACTGACGATCGCTGGTTCGTGTCAGGCCGTCCATCTCGCGAGTCGATCGCCGGCCCGTCGCCGGGGATCGGGTGCCGTTGCTTGTATTCGGCGATGTGCGCCTCGACGCTGCGCTGGGTGAGCGCGCCGATGGGGCGTCCGACGATCCAGCAGAGGATCATGACCGCCAAGGCTCGCCAGAGGATGGTGATGGAAGAGTTGCTGGCCGCGAGGCCGACGATAACGGCCGCGGCAAAGCCGATGAGAGCGAAGCAGGTTGCGATCACACGTGACGGGATGGCGAGCACTCCTTTGCTCAACATCGCCCTATCCGTAGGGCGAGTTCAATATAACCGACGCGGACGTGACGCCAAGTCGATTTCGGCGGATGTGCAAAAAATGTTGAAAAATGCGGGCGGCATCCGCCGCCGTCCTCGACGGCAACGAGTTCAGCCGGCGAGCCACAACGCCATCCGCCGCAGCAGCCCCTCGGTGCGTGGCTCGACGGCGTGTCGGTCCAGCCGATGCGCCAGGCGGTTCATGCACCGCGCCGCCGGGCACGAGGTGTGCTCGAGCACAAAGGGCTGACGCCGACGGATCGACATCGGCACCCGCGGGTCGTTGACCACCGGTCCGGCGTAACGCGGCGTCAGACCCAGGAACCGCTCGCACACCGCCGTGATCCGCTGCGCCACCGCGCGGCCCTCGGCCTCGTCCCGAACCATGTTCACGATCAGACGCACGCTCGGCCGCCGCTCCTGCGACGCCATGGTCTTGATCACCGCGTACGCGTCGGTCACCGCCGTCGGCTCCGGCGTGGTCACCACCAGCATCTCGTCCGCCGCCGCCAGAAACCCCAGCACGTTCGGGCCGACGCCCGCACCCGTGTCGATCAGCAGCAGGTCCGCCTGCTCCTCCAGCTCGCTCATCTGTCGGGTCAGCCGATCCCGCTCGTGCGCGCTGAGCGCGGCCATCTGCGCCAGGCCCGATGCCCCCGGGATCAGCCGAAACCCACCCGGCGCGTCCACCAGCGCGTCCGATAGCTCGCGACGCCCCGCCACCACGTGCGCCAGCGTGTTCGACGGCGAGAGGTTGCACATCACGTCGGCGTTCGCCGTGCCCAGGTCCGCGTCCAGCAGCACCACCTTCCGCCCCAGCCGTGCCAGCTCCACCGACAGGTTCACCGCCACCGTCGTCTTGCCGACGCCGCCCTTGCCGCTGGTGATCGCCAGCGTTCGGGCCACACGGCTCAACCGCGGCCGCGACTGCTCCGCCACCAGCCCACGCAACGCTTCAGCCTGATCCGCGATCATCGCCCGACTGCTTCCTCTCCCAGCAACAGCGCGGCCAGTTTCTCACCCCGGCCCGGCTCGATCTGGTGTGGCACTTCCTGACCCGTCGTCACGTAGCTCAACCGCTTGTTCAGCTTCCGCAGCACGTTCAACACCACCCCGAACGTCACCGCCTCGTCCAGTTTCGTGAAGATCACCCGGTCCGTGCGGATCTTCGAGAATCGCTCGATCGTTTCCATCAGCACGGACTGCGAGCAGGTGGATGATAACACCAGGTGGACCTCGTGGGGCGACGCCGCCTCCAGGTATCGCGCCAGCTCTTCGAGCCGGTCCCCGTCCCGCTGTGACCGACCGGCCGTGTCGATCAGCACCACGTCGCAGCCGCCGCACGCCGCCAGCGCCGCGTCCATCTGCTCCGGCCGGCTTACCACGTGCAGCGGCACCCCGATGATCCCCGCGTAGGTGCGCAACTGGTCCACGGCGGCGATGCGGTAGGTGTCCAGCGTGATCAGCGCGACCTTCTGGCTCTGTTTGAGCTTGAAGGTCGCCGCGAGCTTGGCCACGGTCGTGGTCTTGCCCACCCCGGTGGGCCCGACCAGGGCGATCTTCCGCGGCCCGCCGGTCGGCGGCGTCGGGACCGCCCCCGCCTCGGGGTCGATCGGCAGGTGACCGGCCAACGCCGCGAGCACCTCACGCCGGCAGCACGCCGGGTCCGACAGCTCATCCTCGCTCAAACGCTGGCGCACCTCGGCGATGACCTGATCGGCCAGCTCCTCAGTCACCTCCTGCTCGATCAGCGCGCGGTACTGATCAAAAAGACCGTCGGGCAGCTGCGACGGCGTCGTACCGCTCTGCCGCTGCTGGTGCATGAGCCTTTCGACCAGCCGGCGGACGCCCTGCATCTCGCGGGTGAGTTGCTCGTGATCGGGCAGGGTGGCGCCGGCGGGGGCAGCCGGCGAGGTGGCGGTGGCTGTGCCGGCGTTCGCGCTGAGGGCGACCACGTCGCCGTCACGCGACGCCCCGCCGCCGCTCGTGCGTTCAAACTCGGCACGGGCGGCCTCGTAGGTGCGACGGATCAGGTCGCCGGCGGCGCGGCGGTCGGCCTGGTCCAGCGGTGAGACGTTCGACGTGGGCACAGGCGCCCGCGAATCGTTGGCCGGACGCCCCGGCTGAACCGCCGTTCTGGACGCGGGCCGCGAGGCCCCACCGGATCGAGACACCCGCGCGCCCGCCGACGCCCGCGCCCGGCCAACCTCCCGCCCATCGCCCGCCGTCACCTCCACCACCGTCCGCGCCCCGATGCCCAGCACGCCGCCACGCTTGTACGTGCGCGTGTGCAGGATCACGGCCCGACTGCCGTACGCCTGACGCACCAGCGCCAGCGCCTCGGCCATGCTTCGTGCGGTGAAGGTCTTGAGGTTCACGCCGCCGCCGCCTCCGTTTTCATCCGGTTCGTCTCCGTTTGCAGTTGCACCAGCCCGACCGATTCGACCTCGACGCCCTTGCTGACCTCGTTATAACCGAGAACGGCGACGGAGGGGATGTGCGGCTCGAGCAGCCGACGCACCTGCGCCCGCACCTGCGGCGATGCGAGCACGACCGGGTGCCGCCCCGCCGCGATCAGCCGCTGAAGCTCGTTGAGGATCGCGGTCGTGATCCGGTTCGCGACCGCCGGCGGCATCGTCATGCTCGTACCCTCGACGCTGCGCTCGATGTAGCCGTTGATCTGATCCTCCAACGCCGGGTCCAGGCTCACGCAGTACAACTTGGCCCGGCTCAACCCTTCATGCAGCCCGCTCTCATCGAGCGTCGGCTCCGATAACGCGTACCTGCTGCATATCGTCCGACGAAGCGCGTTGCGCACATATTCGGTGAGCACCTCCAGATCCTTGGTCCGCGGCGCCCAGTCGCCCAGCGTCTCGACGATCGTCTCCAGGTCGCGGATCGGCACCTGCTCCCGCAACAGGTTCTGCAACACCTTCTGCAGCTCGCCCGGCTTGATCAGCGGGGTCTCGCCCCCGAGCACCTCTTCGACAAGCTTCGACGCCTTGTCCTTGAGCTGCGTGATCAGGTTGTTGGTCTCCTCGCGCGTCAGCAGCTCGCTGGCGTGCGCCTTGACGACCTCGTTCAGGTGCGTTGCCAGGACGCTGGTCGCGTCGATCACGGTGTAGTTGAGCGTCTCGGCCCGCTGCTTCTGACCGGCGTCGATCCAGATGGCCTCGAGCCCGAACGCCGGCTCACGCGTCTTCGAGCCCGTCAGCGGCCCGGCGTCCGGGTCCACCATCCCGCTGTCCATCGCCAGGTACTGGCCCGGGAATACCTGCGACTGCGCGATCGTGTTGCCCCGCAGCTTGATGTGGTACTCGTTCGGCTGAAGCTGCATGTTGTCGCGGATCCGCACCGGCGGCATGACAAAGCCCAGCTCGCCGGCCAGGCTCCGCCGGATCGCCGTGATCCGCGCCAGCAGGTCCCCGCCCTGGCTCTGGTCCACCAGCCGCACCAGCCCGTAGCCGATCTCCAGCTCGAGCATGTCGACCTGCATCGCCTGCTCGACGCCGGCCGAGTCGGGCGCGGCCGCCGGCGCGGACGCCTTCTTCTCCGCCTCTCGATCCGTCTGACGCTTGCGGTCGCCCCGCCGCACCGCCGCGCTGAGCAGCGCCAGCGACCCGGCCAGCAGCAGCATCGGCGTCATGGGCAGGCCCGTGAACGCCATCGACGTGAGGAACACCGCCGTGATCCCCAGCGCCGCCGGCCGACTGCCCAACTGCCCCACCAGCTCCGTGCCCAGGTCGTGCTTGCTGCTCGACCGCGTCACGATCAGCCCCGCCGCCAGCGAGATCACGAACGCCGGCAACTGCGAGACAAGTCCGTCGCCGATCGTCAGCAGCGTGAAGACCTCGACCGACTCGCCGATCGACCAGCCGCGGTAGAACACGCCGACGGCGAACCCGCCCAGCACGTTGATCACCGTGATGATGATGCCGGCGATCGCGTCGCCGCGCACGAACTTGGCCGCACCGTCCATGGCACCGTAGAAGTCCGCCTCGCGCGTGATCGTCTCCCGCCGTCGCCTCGCCTCACCCTCGTCGATCAGCCCGGCGTTCAGGTCCGCGTCGATCGCCATCTGCTTGCCCGGCATGCCGTCGAGCGTGAACCGCGCCGCGACCTCCGAGATCCGCGTGGCGCCCTTCGTGATCACCACGAACTGCACGATGATCAGGATGATGAACAGGATCAGCCCGACGACGACCGACGAGCCGGCCACGAAGCTGGCGAACGACTCGATCACCCGACCGGCCACCGCCGTCGCCTCCTCGGGCGTGCTCGCGTCGGCGGTCAGGATCAGCCGCGTCGTCGCGATGTTCAGCACCAGCCGCAGCAGCGTCGTGCCCAGCAGCAGCGACGGGAACACCGAGAAGTCCAGCGGGCTCGTCACGTAGAGCGTGGTCAGCAGGATCACCGCCGCCAACGCCAGGTTCGCCGCGATCAGCACGTCCATCAACGCCGGCGGCATCGGCACGACGATCACCGCGATCAGACCGACGAACACCAGCGGCACCAGCAGCGTGCGGTACGCCGACACGCGGGTCAGCCAGGTCGCCGACGCGGATTGTGGAGTCGATTCGGCCATAGGCTCAGCCACGGTTCAACGCGGGTCGGTCAGGGAGCGACTCGTTTCACGTCCAAGCGCGGTCGTTGGCGGTTGAAGACGCACGCTGCTCAGCTCGCAGGCCGCTGCGCACCACGCCTCGGGCAATCTGTTCATCTCGGGATCCATCGATGTTCATCCGTGCTCATCGGTGGCTAGGCCGTCTTCCGCTCCGCGAGGCGGTAGACGTACGCCAGGATCTCGGCCACGGCGGCGTAGTGCTCGGGCGGGATCTCCTGTCCGATCTCGACGCCGCGGTACAACGCCTGCGCCAGCGGCTTGCGTTCCACGATCGGAATACCGTGCGCCGAGGCGACCTGCCGGATCCGGATCGCCAGGTAATCGGCGCCCTTGGCCAGCACCTTCGGGGCGCGCATCGTCTGCGCGTCGTACCGAAGCGCGATGGCGAAGTGCGTCGGGTTGGTCACGACGACGTCGGCCTTGGGCACGTCGTGGTTGACCCGCTGCATCGCCAGTTGCCGCGCGATCCGGGTCCGCCGCTGCTTGGTCAGCGGGTCGCCCTCCATGTCCTTCATCTCCTGCTTGACGTCCTGCTTGCTCATCCTCAGGTCGCGCAGCTTCTGCCACTTCTGGAACGCGAAGTCGATCAGCGCCAGCAGGATCAGCAGCACGGCCAGGCGCAGGCCCAGCTCGAAGACCAGCTCGGCGATGCCGGCGAACGCCGGGCCGACCTCCAGCCCCCCCAGGTGCACCAGACGCGGCAGGTCGTGCACCACGGTCCACCCGGCGACCAGGGCGATGATCCCGAACTTGGCCAGGCTCATCACCAGCCGCATCATCGCCCGGGCGTTGACCAGGTTCTGGAAGCCCTTGATCGGCGAGAGCCGGCTGAACCGCGGGACCAGCGGTCGCGTCGTCAGCAGGAACCCGACCTGCGCGACGGTCGCCACGAGACCGACCGCCATGATCGCCAGCATCAGCGGGCCCAGCCCGCGCACGGCCAGGTCCATCGTGAACGCGAACAGGGCCTCGAGGTCGTCCGGCACGGCGGGGTTCGTCGTGTGCTCGCCCGCCAGCGACACCTCGACCGCACGCGCCAGCTTCTCGAACACCTGCGCACCCAGCAGATACAACAGCAGGACCGCCGCCAGCAGCATCAACGCCGCCGTCAGGTCCGGGCTCCGCGCCACGTTTCCCTCTTCCCGAGCCTCGCGCAGCCGCCTGGGCGTGGGCGCTTCCGTCTTTTCGAAGTTGTTCTCAGCCATGTCCGCCGTTCCGTCTGGTCACTGCGCCGGGAGTCGTGACCGCCCCGGGCGAAGCGCTTGACCGATCGCGCCTAACGAGTGAAGAAACCGAACAACACGCCCATCATCACGCTCAGGTGCTCGCGATACACCTCGAACGCCACCGTGACAAACGCGATCAGAAACGTCGCCCCCAGCAGGATCCGGATGACGAACCCCACGCTCAGGATGTTGAGCTGAGGCACCGTGCGCGCCAGGAACCCCATCGTCACCGACTCGAGAAACTTCAGGCACAGCAGCGGCGCCGCGATCCGAAGCGCCAGCTCAAACGTCAGCCCCAGCAATCCCACGATCATCTCCAGCAGACCCGTAAACCGGTCGAACCCGCCCAACGGCACGTAATCGAAGCTGGCGATCAGGATGCCGAACATCACCTCATGGCCCCCCACGATCAGGAACACCGCCAGCGCCGTGAAGAACAGCAGGTGACTGATGACGCCCGCCTCGCCGTCGATCTCCGGGTTCACCAGCCCCGCGAACCCCAGCCCCATCTGCTGGTCGATCAACTGCCCGCCGATCTGCATCGCCACCAGCGGCAGGCTCGCGGCGTAGCCGATGGTGAACCCGATCAGCAGCTCCAGCGCAACCCGGCCGGCCAGCGTCCACAGCTCCACGCCGTGCTCGACCACCTGGCCGACGAACACGGCGCTGCGCCTCGAGGGGTCGGGGTCCGGCTCCAGCAGCATCGGGTAGACCGCGAACGACAGCGACAGGACCAGGAACACCTTGACCTGCCGGGGGATCGTGACGCTGCCGAGCATCGGCGCGAGGATGAAGATGCCGGTCAGACGGAACAGCACCATCAACCAGGCGGGCACGTGATCCAGGATGGGGCCGAGTGTGACGGGCAAACAAGGTCCTCCATGACCGTCGGGCGTCGCGATCCGGCGACGCCGTGAACCCCTCGCTCCCGCGAAGGGCTGACACGCCTACAACATGCTGCCGAACATCCGGTCGGCGAAGTCGAGAATACGGTTGAAGATCCACGGCGCCGCCAAGATCGCCACCAGCCCCATGCCCAGAATCTTGGGCACGAAGCTCAGCGTCTGCTCCTGGATCTGCGTCACCGCCTGCATCAGGCTCACCACCAGACCGATGATCAACGCCGCGCCCAGGATCGGCAGGCTCAGCAGCAGCATCAGGTACAGCGTCTCTCGGACCAGGTCCACCGATTCATCGAACCCCATCGTGTGTCTCCCACTTCAGACTCATCACGTGGTCACCCCCGGCACGGCGAAGCTGTGCAGCAGGTTCCCCGCGACCAGCATCCACCCGTCGACCAGCACGAACATCAGCAGCTTGAACGGCAGGCTGATCAGGATCGGCGGCAGCATGAGCATGCCCATCGAGATCAGCACGCTGGCGATCACCATGTCAATGACCAGGAACGGCAGGTACAGCCGGAATCCGATCAGGAACGCGACCTTCAGCTCGCTGAGCATGAACGCGGGGATCAGCGTGAGCATGTCCACGTCGGCGCGGGTCAGCTCGTCGGGGTTGGTGATGTCCACGCCGCGGTACTCCAGGATCATGAAGACGCTGTCCCAGTTGCGCGCGTACTCGATCTGGTCGAACATGAAGTCGCGCAGGGGCTGGCGTGCGCGGCTCCAGGCCTCGATCTGATTGATCTGCCCGTCCTGGAGCGGGACGATCGCCTCGCGGTGCACGCGCTCGAACGTCGGCGCCATGATCAGCAGCGTCATGAACAGGGCCAGGCCGACGATCACCTGCGACGGCGGCAGCGTCTGGGTGCCGATCGCCTGTCGCAGCAGCGCCAGGACGACGATGATCCGCGTGAAGCTGGTGGTCATCACGAGGATCGCCGGCGCCAGCGACAGGACGGTCAGGAGGATGACGATGGAGAGGGTGGCGCTGAGGCCGGTCGAGCCGACGGGGGCGTTGGCGTCGGGTTCGGCGGCGTTCGCGTCGGGGTTTGCGGGTGTAGTCGTGGGCGTGGCGGCGGTGGGCAGGGCCCGGCCGGCGTGTTCGAGGATCGAGATCGGGTTGGTCAGGTCGAGCGCGTCGTCGCCCGTTGCGGCTGCGGGTTGTGCGGCGGCGGTCGCGCACAGGCCGAGCGCCGCGACTGACGCCGTCACCCGCACCATCCAGGCCCGCAGCGAACGCGGTCCGTTCACGGGCCACCTCCCCGGCCGCTCAGCCGAATACGCGACATCAGGTTCGACAGTGAATCGCGGGCACGCTCGATGGGGAGCTCGTGGCGGTCGGCGGCGTCGTCAGCCGGTGAAGTCCGCCCGTCGTACTCCTGGCCGAACCCGTTGAGCAGTTGCGAGAAGCCGCGGCTGTGGCTGTCGGCGCGGGAGGCGGTGATCGCGGCCAGCACGTCGGCGACCTCCTGCGGGTCGGTCAGCTCCGCGAGCGTCCGCATCCCCGCCGGCGACTCCGACACCACCAGGACCCGCCCCGCCACGCGCAGCAGCACCACCTGGCTCCGAGGCGCCACCGCGTTGCGGCTGAGGACCTCGACCACCGGCGTCGCACCGCCCACGACCACCCCACCGAACCGCACATACAGCCAGCGGATCAGCAGCACGACACCGATCACCACACCCAACGCGGTGATCGTCTGGAGCACCCACCCGCCGCCGGTGCTGAATCGTGACGTGCCGGCGCCCCGCCCGTCGAACGTCCCGGCCGGCGCCAGCGGTTGGCTCGCCTCTTCCGCCACACGCCGGGGCCACAGCGACGGGTCCTGACCGTCCGATTCTGGTGATGCGTCCGACTCGTCCGGCGCCTCGGATCGGGCGACGCCCAGCGGCGCCGCCTCGCGGTCCTGTTGCGGCGAAGTCGGCCCCGCGTTGGCCGACGCCTGCGTCGGCATCCGCTCGAGCCGATCCACGATCCGCGCGATGCGGTCGGCCGAGGCCCCGCCCGAACCGTCGGGCACCGCGGCCTGTTCGGCAACGATGCTCAAACCCGCCGCCGCGTTGGCGCTCGCCGTCTCCTGGGCATGGGCGCACGACCCCCACGACCCGACGGCCACGCCCATCAACCAACCGACCAGAATTGTGTTCGTTCGTAGCACGCGGCCCTCCATGGCCCTGTGCGTCGTTCACCGTACTCGACCGCGGCCTCCGGCGCGCGGCCCCCTCGCCGTGACGCTCACTGCGTCTCGGCCCCGGCGTTCGCCTGCTCCTGTTCGGCGACCGCCTCGATCTGCTCCTCCAGGTTCGCCACGATCTCGCTCACGCGGATGCAGAAGTTGTCGTTGAGCACCAACACCTCGCCCCGCGCCACCAGCCGACCGTTCACATACACGTCCACCGGGTCCCCCGCCAGCTTGTCCAGCTCCACCACGCTGCCGGTCGAGAGCTTGAGCACGTCCTCGACGAGCATCTCCGTCCGGCCCAGCTCGATCACCACGTGCAACTCGACGTCGCGGAGCAGGTCGATCCCCGCGGGCGCGGCCTCGACCGACGCGGCCTCGTCCGCGCCGGCCACGCCGTCGACCTCGGCCTGGACCTCGGCCAGCGACGCCTTCGCCTCGTCCAGGGCCTGCGACACCTCGTCCCCGCCGCTGCCGGCGGTCGACGCGTCCTGCCCTTCGCTCGTCTCGGGTTGTTCGGGTTTGTCGGGCATCCTGCCTTCGTGAGTTCGGATCGATCAGGTCATGGCCATGATTCGGCAAGCCCTCTGCAGGTCACATGTCCGCGCGGAACTGGTGACACTTGGGGATCACCACGCGCTCGACGTACGGTTCGCCCTGCTCATCGCGGCCCAGCCGCTCATCCAGCGCCGCGCGGATCTGCCGCCGAATCGTGGACAACTCGGTCTCGAGCAGGTGGGCCGGCTCGGCCTTGCGGAAGACCTTGGCGATGTCTTCCTTGATCCCCTGACGCATCGTATCGATCCGCTGCTCGACGTCGCCCTGGTGCTTGCGGCGGATCTCGATGTAGATCTCGGTGTCGTACAGGTAGGCCCGGCCGGTCCGGGTGTTCTGGAACTTGTCCGCGATGACCAGGACCTCCACCGGCTGCTCGAGCACGGCGGCGCGCTCGTCGACGTTGCCATCGGCCCGGACCTCAGCCGGCCCGCCGCTGAGCAGAAAAACCGCCGAGATCACCGCCGCTTCCACCAGCAGCACCGCCGCCAGGATGATGATCGTCTTCAGCGGCAGCTTCCGCTTCTCCTGCTCGGGCGCTGCCTCGTCTTTTACTTGCTCGGCCATCGCTCACCTCACTCTGTCCCACCGCCGGGCCAGCCCTCGCCGAGCCCGCGGCGCGGTCCGTCTCATTGCGGCTGTCGCCAATCGTCCACCAGGTCCTCGGTCACCAGCATCTCCACCCGTCGGTTCGGCTCCTGCTCCGCGGTCGCGTAGGCGCGGTGCTTGAGCGGCTCGAAGGCCCCCCGCGCCACCAGACTGAACCGCTCCGGGGCCATCCCCAGGTCCTCGGTCAGGTACTTCATCACCGCCTTCGCCCGGGCGTAGCTCAGGTCGGCCAGATCGGCCGTGGTCGCCTCGGCGCCCAGCTCCAGGGACGCCGCGTGCCCGCGCAGTTCGATAACCGTGCTTTTGCCACGCAGCTTCTCCCGCTCGACCACGTCGCCAAGCAGCCGTCGCACACTCTCGCTTAGATCGGCCGATCCCGGCTCGAACGTGATTTGCCCCCCCGTCGTGAACACCCCCTTCCGCACCGTCTGCACCGTCGTCTCGCGACCCTCCATGCCCGGGTCGTCGCTGTTCGACTCGTTCGGCTCCTTCTGCTTGTGGAGCTGGATCGCCTCCAGCCGCTGCTGCATCGTCAGCTCGGGATCTTCCTTGGTCGGCAGCTTCCCGCCGCCGCCCTTCATCCCGAACGCCTTCTTGACCTCCTCGACGATCGCCTTCCACTGGTCTTCCTTCTTGATCTCCGAGAGGGACACGAGCAGGATGAAGAACGTCAGCAGCAGCGACATCATGTCGCCGAACGTCTGCACCCACATGGGGGCACCGGGGGGTGGGCAGTTGCACTTCTTGCGAGCCATACCGTCTCATTCACGCTCGATGGCCGTTCACCCGATCACCCGTGCTCACGCCACGCTCTTTGACATCCAATCGCCAATCCCTACGCCGCTTCCTCCTTGGCCGGTCGCATCGACGGCGGCAGGAACGTGCGCAGCTTCTGCTCCACGATGCGGGGGTTGTCGCCGGCCTGAATCGCCATCACGCCCTTGACGATGATCGTCCGGTAGAGGACCTCCTCCGATGAACGCAGGCCCAGTCGGTCAGCGATCGGCAGCGCGAACGCGTTGGCGATCATCGCGCCGTAGAGCGTCGTGAGCAGGGCGACGGCCATGCCCGGCCCGATCGCCGCCGGGTCGTCCATGTTCTTGAGCATGATCACCAGCCCCACGAGCGTGCCGATCATCCCGAACGCCGGGGCGTATTTGCCGATCGCGTCGAAGATCCCCTTGTTCACCGCGTGCCGGTCGCTCAGCGACTCCAGCTCGCTCTC
>CAYSIX010000020.1:0-28077 GCA_964431205.1 uncultured Phycisphaeraceae bacterium | reverse complement strand
GGACGATGGCACGGGCCAGGCCGACGCGTTTGCGTTGCCCGCCGGAGAGGTCGGCGGGCATCTTGGGCTGCAGGCCGGCGAGCCCGACCATCTTGAGGACCTGGTCGACCTTGGCGGTGCGTTCGGCCTTGGGCATGTCGGTGTGCTCGGCGAGAGGGAACTCGACGTTCTGCTCGACGGTGAGCGAGTCGAACAGGGCGCCCATCTGGAAGAGGTAGCCGACCTGCTTGCGCAGGGGGACGAGGTCGGCCTCGTCGAGCAGGTCGACGCGGTGGTCGTTGAAGAAGACCTCGCCGTGGTCGGGGCGGAGCAGGCCGACGATGTGCTTGAGCATGACGCTCTTGCCGGTGCCCGAGGGGCCGAGGATGACGGTGGTCTTGCCGCGTTCGAAGTCGAGGCTGATGCCGTTGAGCACGCGGAGGCGGCCGAAGCGTTTGTGGACCTTGACCAGGCGGACGATGGCGTCGAAGGCCGGCGGCGGGGCGTCGCAGGGCGCCGGGGCCCGGGCGGTCGCGGTCGAGGTGGCGGGGGGTTGCATCGGGTCGTCGTCCATGAGGGTTGGCGCGGAGCCGTCCTTCTGGCCATCGGCAAGTCGGGGCGCATTACTCCGCCGTGAAAAAGTCGCGGATCGTCTGGATCACCTCGTCCTGCTGCTCCTTGGCCAGCTCGGGGTAGACCGGCAGGCTCAGGACCTCGGCGGCGGCGGCCTCGGCGACGGGGAACCGCCCCTTTCCATACTTAAGGTAGGCAAAGCACGGCTGAAGGTGCAACGGCCTGGGGTAATACACCCGGTTGCCGATCCCGCAGCCGTTGAGGTGATGACGCAACGCCTCCCGCGCCCCGCCGTGCACCCGGATCGTGTACTGGTTGTAGGCGTGGAACCGCTCGGCGGACTCGAACGGCGTGCCCACGGGCATGTCCTCGAGCCGGCGGCTGTACCGCTCGGCGTGGGCCCGCCGCCGCTGCACCCAATCCTCGACGTGCGGCAGCTTCACGCTCAGCATCGCCGCCTGCATCGCGTCGAGGCGGAAGTTGCCGCCGATCCGCTCGAAGTGCTCCGGCCGCGACGCGCCGTGATTCCGCAGCGTGCGCATGCGCTCGGCCAGCTCGTCGTCGTTGGTGATGCACGCGCCGGCGTCGCCCATCGCCGGCAGGTTCTTGGTCGGGTAGAAGCTGAAGCAGCCGACGTGCCCGAACGTGCCGACGTGCCGGCCGTCGATCTTCGCGCCCGAGGCCTGGGCGGCGTCCTCGATGACGTACAGCCCGTGGTCGGAGGCGATCTGCATGACCTCGTCCATGCGGGCGGCGAGCCCGAACAGGTGCACGGGCATGATGGCCTTGGTCGCGCGGGTGATCGCGCCGTGGAGGCCGTTGGGCTCGAGGTTGAAGCTTCGGGGGTTGATGTCGACGAAGACCGGCTTGGCGCCCAGGCGTGCGATGGAGCCGGCGGTGGAGAAGAAGGTGAAGGGCGTGGTGATGACCTCGTCGCCGGGCCCGATGCCCAGGGCCATCATGGCCACGAGCAGGGCGTCGGTGCCGGAGGAGACGCCGACGGCGTGGCGGGCGTCGCAGGCGTCGGCGAAGGCCTGCTCGAAGTCGCGGACGAAGGGCCCGAGGATGAAGTCGCCGGAGCCGACGACACGGTTGAAGGCGTCGCGCAGCTCGGGCATCAGCGTTTCGTGCTGGGCCGACAGATCAAGCAGGGGCACGGGCATGGGGGCGTCCGGCGGGTGGGGTAATAGGGGTTGCAGGATAATGGCCGCGGGCGACGCCGCAACTGAGCGGGGCGTTTTCTTCGCGTGGGCGGGTCAGCTATGGTGAACGGATGGCCGAGTCGTCCCGGGGCACGATCCGATGCCCACAGTGCGGCAAACGATTCGCGTGGAAGGCGAAGCTCGCCGGTCAGGCGGTTCGCTGCGCGTGCGGGCAGAAGATGCGCGTGCCGCGCGAACCGGCCGAGGCGCCCGAGCCGATCGGCCCGCCGCCGAACGAGGACGAGACGTACGAGCTGAACCTGGACAAGGCCCCGGCCGAGATCGCCGGCGAAGAAGGCGGCGCGGGCGCGGCTGACGCGCCGGGGTCGGCGGCCGCGGCCAACGGCAAGTGCCCGTCGTGCAACCAGAAGCTCAAGCCGGGCGCGGTGATCTGCGTCCAGTGCGGGTTCAGCCTGGAGCAGGGACGCAAGCTGCGGACGCGTGTCGCCGAGCCGACCGCCGCCGCGGTTGAACCCGAAGGCGACGACGCCGAGGAGGCGGGCGGGGCCTCGTCGAAGGTCAGCGCCGCCGTGCAGGCCGTCGCCGGCACCGTCAGCCCCGTCGCCCGGGCGCTGGAGAGCCGCGAGGACGAGGTGCAGCCGAGCCGTGTGACCGATGTTTATGCGCCGGTCGTGTTGATCGTGATCGGGCTCGCCAGCCGCGTGCTCATGTACTGGCGTTCGGGTCTCGACTGGAGCGACTACCTCGAGACGATGACGTTGGACGTGTTCTTCTCTTACCCGCTGATGGTTTGTGCCGTCTGGCTGGTGACGAAGATCTTCGGCACGTCGCTGGGGCATCCGGGCTGGGCGCTGCTCAAGCTCGCGGGCATTCTCATCGGCGTCGACCTGATCGACACGCTCATCACCGCGTGGCTCGGGTCGTTCGCCTGGAGCTTCCCCGGCATCATCCTGACGGTGTCGCTCTACATCGGTCTGTACCTGGCTCTGTTCATGTGGCTGCTGGAGTTCGATGCCGACGAAGCGATGGGTGCGATCGCCGCGACGCTGATCGTGCACGTGGTGCTGCGCGGCGGGCTCGTAGTGTTCGTCCTGCCCGAGATCTATGCGCTGCTTCCGTAACCGACGGACGTGTGCGCTCGCTTCTACAACAGCTTTTTCCTGAGCGCTCGGGGGAAACCCGTTTAGCGGCGGCCCGACAGGCCGCGCGGGGGCCGCGTCGGGCACGTTTCGCCATTCGAGGCCAGAGCGGTGCGGGATGGGCCGATATCGAGTGATTTAATCGGACCGCGTCGCCACCCTGCCCTCCCGAGTGCTCGAACGCGCCCGGGTCCGACACGACGGTCGTCGTGATCCGGCAGGCGCGGGCGCGGCGGGCGACTTCGTCGGCGTTGGCGTTCATCAGCTTGGCACCGAACGGGTCGTATCCTCCGTACGCGCCGATGTGGCCGTGCAGTTCATGAACGCCAGTCCATCGCTGTCCATCTCGTGTGCTTGTGGGCTGAGCGTCGTGTTCATGCTTGTCAAACGCGGGCGGAGGTGTGGCGGCGGGCTGCATGGGCCATTGGCGGCGGATCAGACGGCAGCGGCGTAGACGTCACGCTTGAAGTAGGCGTCGTCGAGGACGGACGATCGGCTGGTGACGTTCGACGAGACCCAGTGCGTGGCGTAGGCGCGGCGCCAACGATCGGACTCGTTTCGGTGGCTGGTGTGCAGCGTGTTGCTGTGATGAAACACGACGCCGCCCTTCCCGACCGGCGCGAGCGACTCGCGCGACAGGTCGATCTGCGTCGGGTCGGGCGTGAGGTGGTGCGCCTCGCCGGGGATCGGGCGGTGCTCCAGCAGCGGCCCGCGGTGCGAGCCATCGATGTAGCGCAGGCAGCCGTTCTCTTCCGACACGTCGTCGAGGGCGATCCATGCCGTGATCGTCTGGTCGGCCGGATCGCACTGGAAATAGGCGTTGTCTTGATGGTACGGCTTAGCCGAGCCGTGCCGCGGCGGCTTCATGAAGATCTGATCCACCGCCAGCAGCGGCCGCTCGCCGTCCATCAGCAGCGACAGCAGCTCGGTCAACCGCTCGTCCAGGGCGAAGCGCCGGAACGCCTCATCCTTCAGGAACGGAGTGGTGACCTTGCGTGGCTCCCCCACGCCCGTCGCGTCGTCGGGGGGCAGGTAGTGGTCCACGTGTTCGACGGCCAGTTGAGCGATCCGATCGGCATCGGCGCGTGTGAACACGCCTTCGATGACGACCCATCCGTTGCGCTCGAAGTCCGCACGGAATCGGCGCGTGTCCAGGTTTTCGTAGTGCATGACGGTACTCCACTGAAGCGGGGACAGTTGTGGGCGGGGCCAAAGCGCGCCGGTCCCTGGCGCCTACGTCAGGTCATGAGCGGGGTGTGCCGCTGGCGCTGCGGGCCATGTCAGCGAGCCTCCTGGCTGGCGTAGCCGACGGACGAGAGCACGACGCCCTGGAGGCTGTCGGGGTCGGGCTTGCGGCGGTCAAACAGGCTGCCGCCGAAAACGATCAAACCCGTCAGCAGCACGCCGGGAATCCCGACCCACGCGAAACTGATACGTTCGGCCTCGGGGGTCCAGTAGTACAGCGGCCAGGGCAGGATGAGGTTGACGATCATGCCCACGATCAGGCCGAGCGTCGCCATCCGCGGGGTGGCCCACTTGGTCAGCACGCCGGCGAGCATGACCATCAGCAGCACGCCCCAGAGCGAGCTCCAGACCGCGGCCAGCTCCATCACCGTTGTCTCGGCACCCTCGTTGGCCCGCGCCAGACCGAGCGAGAACCCGACGACCACCACCCCCCAGCCGATGGTCAGGAGCTTGCCGGTGCGCACCTGCGCCACATCGTCTTTGGACACCCACCCGGCCCGCTGCAGCAGGTCCACGCTCGTGACCGTCGACAGCGAACCGACCGTGGAATCCACACTGCTCATCAGCGCCGCCATCAAGGCCGCCGCGACCAGCCCCGGGATCGGCGTGGGCAGGTGCTGGCTAATGAACAGGCCCATGACGTGGTCGGCCTCGAATCCCGCCGGCAGCTCTCCGATCGTCCCGTAGTAGTAAAACAGCATCAGACCGATGAAGTAGAACGACGCCATCACCGGCGGGACGCTCAGCGTCTTGAGCCAGATCGCCCGCTTGGCCTGCTCGTAGCTCTTGCTCGCCAGCAGCCGCTGCACCACGAGCTGATCCGCCCCGTAACTGATCGGCGGGCCCATGATCGATCGCACCAGCCACACCCACAGCGTGTAACGGATGTACGGATCGACCGAGTAGAACTCGGCCTCGGCCATGCGGCCGAACGTGTGATCGTGCTCCCGGGCGTAGGCCCACACGCCGGCGAAGTCGAACCCCGTCAGCGACGCCGCCTTGAAGAAGATCATCACCATGCCCAGCAAGAGCACCAACGTCTGCATCACATCGGTGATCATCACCGCGCGCATCCCGCCGATGGTCGTGTACGCCACCGCGAACGTGCCCAGCAGCAGGATCGTCGTCGTCACGTCCCAGCCGACCAGCGCCTCGAAGATCTTCGCCGCCGCGTAGAACACCGTCGCCGCGAACACCGCCCGCGTGACCAGAAAGATGATGCTGCCCAGCGTCCGGGTCGTGCCGTTGAACCGTCGCTCCAGATATTCGTAGCAGGTGAAGTTGTTGGTCTGGTAGAAGAACCGCAGGAACAGCCACATCGCCAGCGGCGTGAAGACCGCGTAGCCCAGCGTGTTCAGGCTCATCAGCACGCCGTTCTTGAACGCCTCGCCCGGAACCGCCACGAAGCTGATCGTGCTGAACAGCGTCGCGTAGAGGCTGATCCCGACGACGATCCACGGCATCGACCGACCGGCGAGAAAGTAGTCCGCCGCCGTCTTCTGACCCATCCGCACACGCAGCGCGATCCCAAGCGTCGCGACCACGTAGAGTCCGATCACGACCCAGTCACCCACGTGCAGAGAAATGTTCATGACCCCTTGGCCTCCGTCCGTCGTCCCGATCAGGCGGCGACCCCCACGGCTGCGCCCTCCGCGTGATTGCCTCCCGACTGGCGTCGTCCGAGCCCAATCGCGAGCCCAGCGGACTGGCCACTCGCGTGCACGACGTCGCGCCCTGTTGACGTTCCGTGCCGACGATCAGGCGACCGGCGCTTTGCCCTCAACGCCGCGACCCGCCGAGCCGACCCCCCTGGCCCCCCGCTTTGCCTGGCCGTTCGCCCCGGGCAGCGATCGAATGAACGGCGCCATCGCGTGCTCGTACGTCTCGTCGATAAATCCCGCCACGCCCAGGTACCGCCGAAAGCCCGAGGCCAGCTCCTGCTCGACGAACTGTCGGACCTCCGTGGCGATGTCGTCACGCGCCGGCGCCAGGTCGAACTCCTCCTGCGTCACGCAGTACCCCGAGGTGCCACCCTCTTTCGGCGCGGGGAGTGTCCGGCCGACAGCCCGGCGGAACCCGGTGAATCCACCGACGCCAAGCGTGTAGTTGAACCCTACGCCGCGCGCGTCCTCGGCGATCAGCACGGACGGGCGTCGCTGGCGCAGGAAGCTCAGGTGCGCGTGACACTCGTATCCGATGTGCAGGTCGCACTCGCCATAGAACGCCAGCTTGGTCACGTCGCCGCTGAACTCGAGGATCTCGAATCCCAGGTCGCGCGCCAGGCGTCGGATGTAGGCGTTCTTGTCGGCCACGTCGGGCCGCATCGATGCGTCGTTGGTCGGCCGCTTGTCGGGGAAAGGCGACACCTTCACGTCCGTCAGATGCATCGCGCAATACCGTCGTGCGTCGGGAAACAGATCGGCCATCATGCGCAGCACCTGACCCGCCTGATCACGGTAGAACGCGCTGAGCGGGGGCGTGAACACGAC
Organism: uncultured Phycisphaeraceae bacterium; assembly: GCA_964431205.1. Classification (GTDB taxonomy): domain Bacteria; phylum Planctomycetota; class Phycisphaerae; order Phycisphaerales; family Phycisphaeraceae; genus CAYSIX01. Next base: position 21,489 of record CAYSIX010000020.1, on the reverse strand, counting down.
GTGGTCCACCGAATCAGGTCGGTGCAGCGCCCGGCCCAGGAACTCGGGGTCGTACCACGCCGGATCGCCGGTCATCAGCGTGTTCGACACGCCGTGCTTCTTCAGCACGTCGCAGACAAAATACTCGCGACACGACACGTGATCGACCCCAGCCGCCACGCGCCGCAAGAAAGCGACCGTCTCGTCGGAATACTGCAGCCACCGTCGCGTCTCGGCGTCGCCGGGATACACGTTCCAGTTTGCGCCGACGGGGACGAGCGGCACCTTGATCCGGTCGAGATCCTTGGTGAGCTGATAGCATCCCGGGTACATCGGCGTGTCACGAATTGGAAACGCCGGCATCAAGACCGCTTGCGTCTCGTTGATCGCATCGATGTGCGCGTCCAGCGGGTCTTCACGGAAGAACGTGAGAAACTCGCACGGCCCCAGCTCGTGCTCCACCAACTGCTTGCAGGCCACCTCGATCAGCTGGTCACCGACGTTGGCGCAACTACGGTTCGCCGGGTAGCTGGACAGAACGGTGAATCGATTCATAGTCTGGATCGCTCTCGGTACAAAGCGGGGAGGGATGGATCGGCTGCCGCGTGACGGGGCACGTGCCGGCGACGCGGGTATAAGTCCGAGCAAGACACATCACATGAGCTGCTCTCCGTTGGTCCATGCCGCGTTCAGGGCTATCACCATCTGCCGCCCCTATGGCTGATCCCGGGACAATCGGCCCATCATGCGTTCACAGCTCGGGCCGCGTCAACGTCTGGCCGTCATGAAACCCCAGCGGTATGGTGAACGCCTCGTCATCCTCGAGCGGCCGCGTGCCCCGCTGCATCTCGTCAAGCAACTGCGCCGCGCGGGCGCCCGCTTGGCCCTCGTCCGCCGTGACGGCGCTGACATAGGTCGCCAGTGGCCCGTTCCGCCACACGCCGCCGAAACTCAGCAGCGACATCTGTTCCGGTATCCGCACGCCCATCTTGGTCAGAAGCAGATAGAGCAGCTCAGCCTGGGTGTCGTAGCTCGCCCAGATCGCGGTAGGCTGCCGGTGCGCCGGCAACTCCATCAGCTCCCGTAGAGCGGCCTCGTAGACACGCGCGTGAACGGACATCGGCTCGTGCAGTGATCGGCCCACCACGACCATCTCCGGCGGAAGCGAATCCCCCGCCTCTTCCAGCACGTGACGGAATCTCGCCTCGTACCGCTCGTTCTGACTGTTTCGACCCGCGAAGAAACACGCGATCCGATCGTGGCCGTGCTCGAGAAGCTTCCGAGCGGCGCAACTGGCGATGTCCTCATAGGGCATCAGCAGCGTCGGCGCGGAGATCCCTTCCATCCCGCGGTGCAGGAGCACGACCGGCACCCCGCTGAGCTGTAACTGGCGGATCTGGTGCGTCGGTGGCGAGCCGACAGTCGTCGGGACCACCGCGACGCCCGCCACGTTCATGTCCATCAGGCGGAAGAAGATGTCGGCCTGCTTACCCAGGTCGTTATTGCTGTTGCAGACGATCACCTGATGATTGGAAGCGCCGGCCTGCTCGGCGAACTCGGTGTGCAGCGACGGGTAGAAGCCGCGTCGCGCGTCGGGCACCACCAGCACAAAGACCCCGAGCCGGGATTGCGACCGCGCTGCCTTTGCGCCCATGGCGTGTCGCCTGTTTCGACGATCCACCCGTCGCCGCGGCTTGTGCCCGACCTTTTCCATCGCCTCCCGCACCAGCCGCGCAGTCTCTTTCGCGACGTGTGGGTGCGCATTGATCACGCGGGACACCGTGATCGGTGAGACGCCAGCCACTTTGGCTACTTCCTTGACAGACATATCGATAGATTACCAGTTAGATTTACCCGTGTCAAGCGAGTCTTTTGGGGCGCCAATTACCATGATCGACCGTGCCCTGCCCAAAAAAATGTCTACATAAATATTTATAAATTATATATTTATATTCTTTCTTCGCCTCAGGACCCAGCCCCCTTGACAATAACAATTCGATCAGATATTTTGGTGTTCATTATGGTGGTAGACAGCTATTGCGCTTGTGGGCCTGCCGCGCTCCGCAGAAGGCGGGCGAGTTTGGGTGCCCCGAGCGGTCGTTTTCTCAAACGCCAGCAGTCCAGAGGCCATCGCACTTCTTGAGGGACTCAGCCATGTTCTCGAAGCGCTCCGCATTTACTTTGATTGAACTGCTTGTTGTGATCTCGATCATCGCGCTGCTGATCGCCATTCTGCTGCCCGCCCTAGGCAAGGCCCGCGAGGCGTCTCAAAACCTCAAATGTAGCTCGAACCTGCGGCAGCTTGGTATCGCGATCAACGCCTACTCCGCCGACAACAGCGGTTACTTCCCCAGCTACACGGACGGGAGCAGCACACCGGAGGGCCTGTCCCTATACGCCAGCAACTCCTTCCAATGGTGGGGAGACGGCTCGCCCGGACGCGAACGGTTGCTGGACCAGTACATCCCGACCTTCTTTCCTCAGTGCCCGTTCGACACCGGGTACCGACCCGGCCACGGCCTGCCCCCCGTCTATGACGGCCGCGCCTTCTTCCAGCAGTTCGGCAGCAGCTACTACGCAAACGCCTTCTTCCGCGACAGGCGCGGCCCGGACAACCTGCACGGTCCCGGCTGGAGCGTGATGTATCAAAAGACCATCGATCAGATAGGCTCCGCCTCGAATCTCTGCATGGTCGGCGACTACACGATGAGCTACACCGAGTATCCCGACGGAGCCTCCACCGGGCGGCATCACACCAAGACTCAGATGCATCATCCGACGGACTACGTACTGAACATGGCGTTTGTGGACGGCCACGTGACGTCCGTCGAAATTCCTGAAGGAGCATCAGAGAACGAGAGAATGATGAATGACGATTATCATATGATTCCGCTCGACAAATTCAGGGAGCTCAACAACAACTGAATCGTGCCGTTCGGCACTGCGCGGGGCATGGACGCGTGAAGACGTCACCTCTTGGCGGCCACTCAAGATCGACAGCGTCGCGCCCCGTTCGGCCTTGGCACTCAACTCCGCTCTTGTCTGTCGTATGACACTTTCACTTTTCAATCTCAAAGGAGGGATTAACATGAACATTCGATTTCTGGCCATCACAACGGCCGCGCTCCTGCTGCTGTGGGCCCAGGGCGCAACGGCGCAGAACCTGCTCAGTCACTGGAAGTTCGACGAAACCTTGGGTGACACCGTGATGAACGAGGTGGGCGATGTGCACGGCACCAACATCAATGAGGTAGCCGTGGGCGTCCCGGGCGTCGCGGGCACGGCGTATGAGTTTGACGGCACCAACGGATACATCGACGCGAACTTCAATCCCGTCCCTCCGACGGATGACTTCAGCGCCTATCTGTGGATGAAGAGCACAGTAGGGAACCGCGTGATGATGGGCGTCCATCACGGCCAGGACGACCGCTGGACGATTCAGAGCAGTTCGGGCGGCCTGCTGTTCTTCTTCCACCCGGACGAGCGGGAGTTCTCCGAAAGCGTGATCACAGACGACGAGTGGCACCACGTCGGCGTCTCGCGCTCCGGTGACACGGTCACCTTGTGGGTGGACGGTGTGGCAGAAGCCATGAACAGTGATTTCGGTGGCATTTCGCTCGCTGATGAGACCAGCTTCAATCTGCTCTTCGGCGGGCGGCTCTCCGGGGACACCCTGGGGGCGCCGTACAGCGGCCTGCTCGACGACGTGCAGATCTACGATGACGTGCTCAGCCCGAGCCAGGTTCAGTTCCTTGTGGACCATCCCGGGGCCGTGATCCCCGAGCCCGCGACCGCCGGCATCCTCGCGATCTGTGTCATGGGGGGCCTGTCGATCGGTCGGCGACGGCGCTGATCGATTCGTTGCCGACTGTTTAGTTCCTCTTTTTTGAACCTCTTTGGAGAGGGCCCAGCATGAGCATCCGAAAACTTCTTCTCGCAACCGTAACGCCGATGGCTGTCGCCGCGCTCAGCACGCATGCCGAGCTCGTCAGCCACTGGCGGCTCGATGAGACGTCCGGCGACGTCGTGTTCAACGAGGTTGGCGACATCCACGGCACCAACAACAACCAGGTGGCGATCGGCGTGCCCGGTGTCGCTGGCACGGCGTATGAGTTCGACAGCCTGACGCGCTGGGTCGACGTCGGATTCAACCCCGTCCCCGCGACGGACGACTTCAGCCTCTTCTTCTGGATGAACAGCGAGTTCGCCGGCAGCCGGATCATGGTCGGCGCCCACCACGGCCAGGACAACCGCTGGACGGTGCAACTCAGCTCAGGCGGCGACGGCGGCCTGCTGTTCTTCTTCCACCCCGACGAGCGGGAGTTCTCGGAGACGATCATCACAGACGGTGAGTGGCATCACGTCGGCGTCACGCGCGCAAGCGACACGCTGACGGTCTGGGTGGACGGCGTCTCCGAAGCCATGAACAGCGATTTTGGCGCCGTCACTCTGGATCAGAGCGAGAACCTTCTATTCGGCGGACGCCTGCAGGCTGATGGCAGCTTGGCCGGTCGTTATGCCGGCCTGCTCGACGAGGTGCAGGTGTACGACACCGCTCTGAGCACCAGCCAGGTGGAGTTTCTGTTCAATAACCCCGGCGAGGTCGTCGATGACAGCGCGCTGCCCGGTGACGCGGACGGCGACGGTGACGTGGACGCGTTCGACCTCGGCCTCTGGCAGACGCAGTTCGGCGAGACCGGCGACGGCCTGAGTGCCGACTTCGACGCCGACGGCGACGTCGACGCCTTCGACCTGGGCATCTGGCAGATCAACTTCGGCACGGGCGTCGGCGCTGCCGTGCCGGAACCCGCGACGGTTGGGTTGCTGGCCGCGGGAGGGCTCGTGACCCTCGCCGGGCGTCGCCGCCGGGTCCTGGCCGCGCACTGATGCACTCATGCGTGGCGGAACTTGACGGCTCCGCCACGCGTTTCTTTGACCGCCTCGACGTCCCCTGGAACACCCTCATGACACCTTGGCTCGTGCGCGACGGCTCTGCGGCTCGACAGCGGGGTGTTCACCGCATTGCTGCTCCTGGAGGCCGGACCATGCGAACTAGATCTGCCGCCGCATTGACTGCCGGTTCGCTCGTGTTTATCCAAGCACCGCTCGCCGGGGCGGACCTGGTCAGTCACTGGAAACTCGATGAGACATCGGGCGAAACCGTCTTCAACGAGGTCAGCGACATCCACGGCACCAACATCGGAGACGTGGCGGTTGGGCGTCCGGGAATCGTGGGCACGGCCTATGAGTGGGATGGTCTGGCTCGGTACGTGGATGCAAACTTCAATCCTGTTCCGGAGACGGACGATTTCAGCCTCTTTGTGTGGATGCACAGCGAGTTTCCGGGCAGCCGGGTCATGGTCAGCAATCACCATGGCCAGGATGATCGCTGGACGCTGCAATACGGCGGCGCCCCTGAACGCGACCTGTTGATGTTTTTCCATCCGACGGCGCGCACGCGGTCGGAATCCGCGATCGCCGACGGAGAATGGCATCACGTCGGCGTCACAAGGGTGGCCGACACCATCACGGTCTGGGTCGACGGCGTGCCCGAAACAGTGGATGACAGCTACGCCGGTGTCGTGCTGGACCAGGAGTTCAACCTTCTTTTCGGCGCGCGGATCATCAACGGTGTCGCGGGCGGCCTCTGGGCCGGGCTGCTGGACGACATCCAGGTGTATGACACCGCCCTGAGCACCGACCAAGTTAAGTTCCTGTTCAACAATCCCGGCGCGGTCGCGATGGACACCGCCGTCCCGGGCGACGCCGACGGAGATGGTGACGTGGACGCGTTCGACCTTGGCGTCTGGCAGACTCAGTTCGGCATGATGGGTGATGGCCTCGAGGCCGACTTCGATGTCGACGGCGACGTCGATGCGTTCGACCTGGGGCTGTGGCAGACAAACTTCGGAACGGGGACAAGCTCCGCCGTTCCCGAACCCGCCACGGTGGGTGTCATCGCGAGTTGTGGCCTGTTGGGCCTGGCTTTCCGTGGGCGGTGGCCGTGACAGTCTCCCTGCGTGGCCTGTACGGCAATCGATGCAGCACGACCGCACGAATCGATGACACCCGAAATCAATGAGAATGGCTGAGATGACGCCCTCGATCTCACCGGCTAGCGAGCACGTCCCGTCGGGCCACGGGCCCGACTTTGACCTTGATCGGGTGGTCTCGACCCGCTATTTCGACGCGGTGCACAGCTACTGCCATCCCAAAGCGGGGATCGTACCCGGCGCGGGCAAGGACGGCCGGCCGGCGGTCGTGATGCTGCTGAACACCTTGCGTCTGAGCGGCTCGGACATCTTCGAGAAGAACCTGGTCCAGCGTACGGACGACCTCGGCGAGACGTGGACCGAGCCGCGTGAGATCGCGAACTGGTCACCGAAGATGACAACCATCGCGGGGGAGTCTCGATGGCTCGTGGGCGCCACGCTTTGGCCGCAATGGCATCCGCCGACACAGACGCTGCTGGCGACCGGTCTCACCGTGGTCTACACACCGCAATGGCGGGTTGCCGAGCCACGCCCGCAGGACTCGGTTTACGCGGTGTACGACGCGGAGCGTGGCCGTTGGCGCGACTGGCAGGCTCTTCGAATACCAGACGCCAAGAAGTTTGAGAGAAACGCGGCGGGTTGTTCCCAGCGCGTGGACCTCGCGGACGGGACGATTCTGCTGCCCCTTCACTTCCGGCCGTCGGGCCACCGCCGCGCCATGGTTGCCGTCATCGGGTGCGTGTTTGACGGCAACGACCTGACGTACCTCAGTCACGGCAACGACATCGCGTTCGACGACGACACGCGCGGGCTGTTCGAGCCGTCGCTCACGTGCTTCGATGGTGTCTACCTACTGACCATCCGACACGACGAATGTGGATTCGTCACGCGCAGCCGAGACGGCCTGCACTACGAGCCGATCCGTCGCTGGACGTTTGATGACGGGACCGACTTGGGCAATTACAACACACAAACGCACTGGGTGACGCATAGCGACGGCCTGTACCTGACGTACACGCGCCGCGGAGCGAACAATGATCACGTGTTCCGTCACCGCGCCCCGTTGTTCATGGCGCGCGTCGATCCCGAACGGCTGTGTGTGGTCCGTGACACCGAGCGGGTGCTCGTGCCGGAACGCGGGGCGAGACTGGGCAACTTTGCGGTCACGGACGTGAGCCCGCACGAGACGTGGGTGACCGTGGCCGAGTGGATGCAGCCGAGCGGTTGTGAGCGCTACGGAAGCGACGGGAGTGTGTTCGTCGCACGGATACACTGGAACAGACCCAATCGGCTCTTTCCGGGAAGCGCACGAGACGACACCGGCGTCGGTGAGCAGACCGGCTGAGGCACTCGGGCAGTCGTACCGATGCAAGGCAACCCATGTTGAGGAAGTCCGTTTTGGGTTTGACAAGAGCATGTTCACCTCTATCGTTCGCCGTGGGGCTGGCGATGTGCGCGCCAACGTGGTGGACGGCCAACGCCAGCGCGGCGACAGATTCGGAATCGCCGTCCCGACTGCCGAACGTTCTGTTCATCGTGTCGGACGACATGAACACGGATCTGGGTTGCTACGGCCATGAACTTGTGCGATCACCGCAGATCGATCGTCTGGCCGGCCGTGGGGTGCGGTTCGAGCACGCCTACACGCAGTTTCCGATGTGCAACCCGAGCCGGTCGTCGTTCCTGACCGGGCTCTATCCGCAGCAGACCGGGGTGATGACCAACCGCACGCCGTTGCGCGACGTGATGCCGCCGGTGCCCACGCTGCCCGAGTGGTTCGCGATGCACGGGTGCACGACCGCACGGGTGGGCAAAGTTTTTCATCGACGTTTCGGCAGGCTCGGCTCCGACGGCGATGACGACCCGAACACTTGGCACACGGCGATCGACGTCGAGGGCATCGACAAGGCGATGGAGTCGCAGATCCACTCGATCGCCGGCCGGGGCAACACGAGCGTGCTCAACTGGCTGGCGATCGAGAGCGAAGATGAGCAGCACACCGACGGCATGGCCACGACGGAAGCGATCAAGCTGCTCGAGCGGCTCGAGGCCGAGGGCGATCCGTTTTTTCTGGCGGTTGGGATCTTCCGACCGCACCGACCGTTTGTCGCGCCACAGCACTACTTCGACCTGTACCCCCGCGAGGCGATCGATCCGATCATGATGCGCCCCGGTCACCGCGACGGCATGCCCGAGGTCGCCCTGAACGATCGACCGGGCAACCTTACGCTCGACCTCGACACCCGCCGCCGCATCATCCAGGCGTATTACGCGTCGATCAGCCTGGTCGATGCCCAAGTCGGCCGACTGCTCGACGCGCTCGACCGGCTGGGCCTGGCGCGCGACACGATCATCGTGTTCGTTTCCGACCATGGCTTTCTGCTCGGCGAGCACGGCCTGTGGCACAAGGCGCACCTGTTCGAGGGCTCGACGCGTGTGCCGCTGATCATCGCTGACCCGCGGCAGAGCACGGCCCGGCGAGTCGCCGGCGGCGTCGCCGAGCTGGTCGATCTGTACCCGACGCTCGTGGACCTGTGCGCATTGCCGGACCCCGGTCACCTCGTCGGTCGCTCGCTTCGACCGCTGCTGGAAGACCCCAGCCGGCGCGGCCGCGAGGCGGCTTACACCACTTTGAACCGCGGCGACAGCGTCCGCACCGAGCGATACCGCTACAGCGAGTGGGGTGGCGGGGCCCAGGGCGCGCTGTTGTACGACTACGCAAACGACCCCGACGAAGAGCACGACCTGGCGAGTGATCCGAGGCATGATGAGCTGTTGGAGACGATGCGATCCTTGCTTGTCGCGGCGCGCAAGCGTGCAACGCAGCCGGTCGCCGCAGGTGACGAGACGAACCGAACGCCGTGAGGGCGGGGACGCGTGGGCCGCGGCCTGGCGGGCAGGCCGACGGCTCATCGCGTCCACACACAGGGAGACATGATGAAGTTTGCGGTGATCTTCCAGTACGGCAACGCGGACCAGATTCCGCATCACCGACCCGAGCATCGGGCCTACCTCAAGGATCTGCAGGCGAGCGGGCGTCTGGCCGCGGCCGGTCCGTTCGAGGATGACTCCGGTGCGTTGATCGTCTACGAGGCCGAGTCGGCCGAACAAGCCGAGTCCTTGATACGCAACGATCCGTTCTACAAGGTCGGCGTGTTTGCGCAGTACACAATCAAGCCATGGCGGCAGGTGCTCTGAATCATGGAAGAGACGCAAGAGAAGATCACGGGACGGATCGGTTTCATCGGCCTGGGCATCATGGGCAAGCCGATGGCCAAGAACCTGCTTAAGGCCGGTTACGCGCTGGTGGTGCACAACCGAAGCCAGGCGGCGGTGCGAGAGCTTGTTGAGTCAGGAGGGGAGTCGGCAGCATCGCCGCGCGAGGTGGCCGAGCGATGCGAGGTGGTGATCACGATGCTGCCGAACTCACCGGACGTCGAAGCGGTGGTGTCCGGATCCGACGGCGTGCTCGCCGGGGCGCGCGAGGGTTTGATCATTGTGGACATGAGCTCGATTGCGCCGGCGACGTCGCAGCGGCTCGCGGCGCTGGCGGAGCGACAGGGCGTGGCAATGCTTGACGCGCCGGTCAGCGGCGGCGAGCCCAAGGCGATCGACGGCACGCTGGCGATCATGGTCGGCGGGCGCGAGCCGGCGTTCGAGCGCGTCAAGCCGTTGCTCTCAATCCTGGGCGCGTCCGTGGTGCGCATCGGCGAGGCCGGCAGCGGCAACATCGCCAAGCTGGCCAACCAGATGATGGTCGGATTGCACCTGGCGGCGATGTCCGAGGCGATGGTGCTGGCGCGCCGGGCTGGCGTGGACCCGCGGCGCGTCTTCGAGGCGATCCGCGGCGGTTTGGCTGGCAGCGCCGTGCTCGACGCGAAGTTTCCGCTGGTCATGAAGGGCGATTTCAGGCCCGGCTTCCGGATCGAGCTGCACCTCAAGGACCTCGACAACGCGCTGCAGACCGCCCAGGCCCTCGGCGCTCCCGCTGCGTTGACGAGCGAGGTCCACAAGGTCATGCAGCGACTGACCGCGGACGGCAAAGGCGCCGACGATCACGGCGGACTGATTCAGTACTTCGAGGGGCTCGCCGGCGTGACCTGCCGTGAGCCGAACTGAGACGGAGGGGTAACGCACGGGCCGGCCGGCCCGATGAAGGAGCAGTCTGATGATCTGGAATATGACGAAGAAGGACCGACACGCACCACGTCTGGCTTGGCCGCTCATCCTCTGCGGCGCGATGGTGATCGGGCTGACCACGCTCTCCGATCGCGGTGCGGCGCGAGCCGGAGAGCCGATGTCGCTCGAGGCCTACCGCCAGGCACGCAAGCAACTGGCACACAAGCCTCGGCGGCTGATCTGGAATCAGGACGGCGGCGATGCCCGCGTCGGCCGCGAGGGCATGGAAACGCCCGAGGACCTGCTGGCTTTGCGCACCAAACGTGTCGCCGACTCCCATGTGGAGATGATCGCCTACTGCACCGGCCCGGGGTTCGGCATGTATTCCCACCGCACCGAGGTCGCGCAGGTCTTCAACGTCCGCGCCGGCGTGTATCGCCACAACTTCACTCAGCGGCTGATCGAACAGGGCACGGACCCGCTCCAGGTCCACGTCGAGTTCGCGCGCAAGCACGGCAAGGAGATCATCTGGGCCATGCGCATGAACGACACGCACGACGCCACTAACGAGCACGCCCTCTCGCGGTTCAAGAAGGACAACCCCGACGCCCTGTTCGATCCGCAGCAAGGCAATCCGGAGTTTGGTAAGTGGTCCGCGGTTGACTACGGAAACCAGAAGGTGCGCGACACGGCCGTGCGCATCATCGAAGAGGTCGTGACCAACTACGACGTGGACGGGGTCGAGCTCAACTTCAACCGACACTGCATCTACTTCAAGAAGGCGAGTCGCGGCGAACGGCTGACTCAGGCCGATCGTGACCAGCTCACCGACATGGTCCGCCGCGTGCGTCAGGTGACCGAGGACGTGGGCCGCAAGCGTGGTCGGCCGCTCCTGCTGGTCGTGCAGACGCCCGATTCGATCGAGTATTGCCGCTCCATCGGCATCGATCTGGAGCGGTGGCTCGCCGAGGGACTGATCGACCTGTACGTCGCGACGAACTACTTTCGGCTCAACCCCTGGGAGTACAGCGTCGATCTGGGGCACAAGTACGACGTGCCCGTGTTCGCCAACCTTTCGGAGACCCGGGTCCGCGAGTGGTCGCAGTGGTCGCCGGACACCGGCTGGGGGCCCGAGCACATCCCGGCCTACCGCGGCCGCGCCCTTCAGGCCCGGCACGCAGGGATCGACGGCATTTACCTGTTCAACTACAACGTCGCGTCCAGCCCGCTGTACAGCGAGCTCGGCGACCCCGAGCTGCTCAAACGCCTCGATCGCGCGTATTACGTCACCGCCCGCGGCTACGGCCGTCCCGCCGGTCGAATCACCTCGCCACGCCCGTACTCGAACATCCCCATCCTCACCCCGCGATCGCCCATACGCATGGACGCCGCCGGTCAATCAAGCATCGACATCGTCGTCGGTGAGGACCTGGACGCCGGTCACCGCGCAGGGCTTGTTGACTCGACCGTCTGCAGGCTTTGGTTTAAGGGGATCGACGATCCCTCGATGATCAGCGTGCGATTGAATGACACGGACCTGAGCAACCCGTCCATAAAAGAGGGATGGGTCAGCTTCCCCGTCGACCCGGCCACGACGCGCGAGGGAACCAACACCGTCACGGTGAGGCTTCACCGGACACCCGATCAGACCGTCCTGTGGAAAGACCTGCTGATCAGCGTCACGGCCGCGAAACGGTAATGGGCATCGCGGCGACGCCCGCTCGCCGTGTCGACGTCTTGCGTCCGTGCTCGCATGGCATACGAGCGTCGCGGCGCGCGACACGCCGCCACCCACGATGGTCGAGCCCATTGGTCATCTCGACCCCGTCGCACGCGACGGGCCCGCACGCCCAGCGGCGGACCCGGTGCGCTACGGCCTGATCGGCTGCGGCGTGATCGGGCGGCGGCACGCCGAGTCGATCGAGGCGGTCGCCGGCGCGCAGCTCGTCGCGGTGACGGACGTGCGGCGTGAAGCGGCCGCGGCGCTCGCCTCGGCACACGGCCACCCGCGCATTGATGCCGATGCCGCGGCGCTCCTGGCCGACGCGGCCGTCGAGGCGGTCGTGCTGGCGATGCCGGCGGGTCATCGCTTCGAGGTGGCGCGGCGCGCGTTGCGTGCGCGCAGGCACGTGCTGCTGGAGAAGCCGGCGGCGCGAAATCTCGATGAGCGCAACGAGTTGCGCGCGGCGGTGCGGAGCGAGTCGCAGGCGGTGGGCGTGTGCAGCGCGCGGTTCAGCCTGCTGTCACCGGTGCGGGTGGCGGCCGGAGCGATCGAGCGAGGCAAGATCGGACCGTTGCGACTCGTGCGCGTGCGTGGCCTGACGCCAGCCCCGGCCGAGGTGGTCAAACCGCCGCCCGCCTGGCGCTTGAGCCGGTCGCTCAACGGTGGAGGGATTTTGGCCAACTGGGCGTGCTACGACCTGGACGTGGTGATGGCGGTGACCGGCTGGTCGTGGCGGCCCGCGCGGGTGCTCGCCCGGACGTGGGGCCCTGCCGAGGCGATCGCGCGCTACGTCGCCCCGGGTTCGGACGCCGAGACGCAGGCGGTCGGCACGATCTGGTGTGAGGGCGACGAAGGTGGCGGCGGCGTGATCCAGCTCGAACGCGGCGAGTTTCTTGCGCAGCCGCGCGAAGCGACTTGGCAGTTCGTCGGCGAGGAGGGAACCATAGCGCTCAACATCATGCCGGGCGTCGAGGGTCCGTTGGTTCGCCGGTTCACGTATGACCCGATCGGCGGTACGCGGGAGGACGCCCTGCTCGCCGGGCCGGTGGACGAAGACCCGCACCGGGCGATTACCGCCGACTTCACCGATGCTGTCGCCACGCCACGGCCGCCGCAGACGCCTTTGGCACGCGCAGCGATCATACAGGCTACGATCGACGCGTTGTATCGTTCCGTCGCTTCCGGCGATGCCGTGGACGTCTCCGCCCCCCGTTCGCTCCCGACGCCGGTCATCTATCCCAACGGAACCTTGGTCCATGCGTTACGCCTTCATGACCTTTTCTGCGCCGAATGCGACGGCCGATCGGCTTATCGATCTGGCCGTCCGATACGGTTACGCAGGCATCGAGCCGCGCACAGGCGCGAACCACGGCCACGGCATCGAGATCGATGCCTCCGCCACGACGCGTTCAAAGATACGCAACAAGTTCGAACACGCCGGGATCGCCGTCGCTGCATTGGCCACCGGATGCCGCTTTGCGGATCCGGCAAAGTTTCAAGCATCACTGGACGAAGCGACCGCGTCGATTCAGCTCGCACACGACTTGGGCTGCGCGATCGTGCGTGTCTTCGGCGGACCACTGCCCGAAGGCGAGTCACACGATCGGGCGATGCCGCGCGTCGTCGACGGGCTGTCACACCTGGCCGGCATCGCGGCCAACTTCGAGGTCACGCTGGCCATGGAGACGCACGACAGTTGGACCGATCCGGCCGTCGTCAGCCGCGTGATGCGTGCCGTCGATCACCCGTACGTCGGCGTCAACTGGGACATCATGCACCCCACGCGTTGCGACGGCGTCTCGATCTCCGACGCCCACACGACTCTGTGCCGTTGGATCCGACACGTACACGCGCACGACGGGGTTGCTGTCGACAACCGCGTGCGCTTCAAGCCGATCGGCGCGGGTGAGTTTGACCACGCGGTCGCGCTGCGGCTGCTGGTCGAAGGCGGGTATCAGGGATGGGTGAGCGGGGAGTGGATCAATTGGGAGCCCGCGGAGGTCCATCTGCCGCGTGAGTTGACAACGTTGCGATCACTGGAGCATCGGGCGCAGTCATGAACGATCGAACGAGAAGCAACGGGCATGGGGTGATGTCGACGCGAATGCGTTGGGCATCAACACGCAGGATCGCGTGGCGGATGTTGTTACGGCGTGTGTGTCTCGCGACGGGGCTGGTGGCGGCGGTGTGGCTGCTGGCGGTGTCGTCGGCGTCGGCCGAGGCGCTTCGTTTGCCGGCGGTGCTGAGTGATCACATGGTCCTGCAGCGCGAGGCGCGTGTGCCGGTATGGGGCTGGGCCGAGCCCGGCGCAACGGTTGTCGTACGATTCAAGGGCCAGGCACACCGGGCGCGAGCGGGGGAGGACGGGCGATGGCGTGTGGACCTGGACCCGATGGAGGCCGACGCCGCGCCGGCGACGTTGACGGTGAGCAGCGGGGAACGGGCGCTGGCGGTCGACGACGTGCTCGTGGGCGAGGTGTGGCTGTGCGGGGGCCAGTCGAACATGGCCTGGCCGATGTCGCGCGCCGACGACGCCGAGCGGGAGATCGCCCGCGCCGATTGGCCGCAGATCCGCCACCTGCGGGCGCCGAAGAACCCGCGGCCGCATCCACAAGACGACCTCGACGCCCAGTGGACCGTCTGCTCGCCGACGACGGCGCCGCGGTACACAGCCGTGGGTTACTATTTTGCGCGCCGACTGCACGAGGAGCTGGGCGTGCCGATCGGTCTGCTCAACTGCTCGTGGGGCGGGACGCGGATCGAGCCATGGATCCCGATCGAGGGCTACGCGGCGACGCCGGAGCTGGAAGCGACGTACCGCACGCTGACCGACCATCCGCTGCCCGACGAGCCGGGCCGTCAGGACCCCACGGCCCTGTACAACGGGATGATCGCGCCGATCGTGCCGTTCGCCATTCGCGGCGCGATCTGGTACCAGGGCGAGGCCAGTCGCCGCGACGGCATGGCATACGTGGACAAGACGCGCGCTCTGGTCGCCGGCTGGCGGGCGGCGTGGAACATGCCACAGATGCCATACTATTTCGTACAGATTTCACCTTACCAGTACCGCTACGACGACCCCGAGCTGCTGCCACGGTTCTGGGAGGCGCAGGCGGCCATCACCGACGCGATCTCCCACACCGGCATGGTCGTGATCAGCGACGTCGGCGACATCGACGACCTGCACCCGACCAACAAGCGGGACGTGGGCATCCGCCTGGCGAACCTGGCGCTGAAGCACGACTACGGCCGCGACGGGCTGGTCGCCCACAGTCCCCGCCTGCGCCACATGCGCATCGATGGCCAAACCGTGCGCCTGACCTTCGACCGCGTCGGCGACGGGCTGCGGGCACGCGACGGCCGGCCGCTCGACTGGTTCGAGCTCGCCGGCGCCCACCATCCCTGGACGCCCGCCACCGCCCGCATCGTCGCCGCCGATGCCGTCGAGCTCATCGCCCGCGGCGTCCCCGATCCCGTCGGCGCACGCCTCGGCTGGCACAAGCACGCCCAGCCGAACTTGGTCAACAGCGCCGGCCTGCCCGCCGAACCGTTCCGCACCGGCCGCGAGCCCGAAGTGCCCAGCCTCGCCGACCGCGTACCGGAGTCGAGCGACTACGAACTGGTGTACGCGTTGGACTTGAACCGGTTCCTTCGAGACGGGCGCTTTGACGTCGACCGCCAAGGCGCGATCAGTCGGCCGTTCGATCGCGTCGCCTACTACCTCGAGCTACACGATCCCGACGGCGAGGCGCGATGGGCGTATGTCTCGATGGACGCGTTCACCGATGACCTGGCTCAGATCACCGTCCATGCCGGTGAAGGCGGCGAGGGCGTGCGGCACGACGTGTCTCGCGTCAGCGTCCGCTCCAACGTGCCGACGCTGCCACACGCCGACGGACTGACCGGCCGCGTCGAATTCGATCCGAGTCGATCGCTTCGCGTGGTGCTGCGCGAGCCCGGCGTCCGGGTCATGGCGCTACACGGCTTGGATCGTGGTGAAGCCGCCGCGATCGGCATCGGAACCGGCCCCGCCTTGGGCGACGCGGCGCTCTCGAGCCCCGCTCCCGCCAAGCGATACACCGTCAAGCGACTCCTGGTGTTGGTACATCTGAATCGATGATCGTCGCAGGACGATGGCAAAACCGCTCACGGTCGTTCGCCGCCTGGCTAACCATTCATCCCTCGGAGACTGCTGGAACAAAAATGCGCAACTTGACAAACACTACCGCAGAAGCTGATGGAAAAGGGGGTTTCGATCGGCTGCTGTCCGTGTGCCTCGATCGGGCGCGGGCGTTGGGATTGATCGACGATCCGGGCGATGACACCGCCGCGATCGACGCCACCGGGCTGGAGACCCGCCACGCATCGATGCACTTCCGCGGCCGTTGCTGGGGCAATAAGATCTGGCACGCGACCTGGCCCAAGCTGACCGCGACGTTCCATACCGCGACGCACCGGATCGCCGGGGTCGTGACCGGCCGCGGCCCCAGCCCAGGGACCCCAATCGCCATGAATCGCGATTGGGGGTCCCACGACTCGCCCCAGTTCGCCGAGGCGGTGCGGCAGGCGACAGCGAATCTTCGGCCGCGCCGCGTGCTGGCGGACAAGGGTTACGACGCCGAGCACAACCATCGACATTTCGTTGCCGTCGTCATCCGTCTTGACGTTACGGTATGGGCCGGCGTCCCAGACGAGCACCGTCCCGCCGCCGTACTCGTCCTCCTCGATCGTGCCCTCGAAATCGGCGTACTCGAGCGGGTGGTCCTCGACGTGCACCGCCAGCCGCTTCTCGCCCGGATCGGTCGACGGGCCCTTGGGCAGGGCCCAGGACTTGAGCACGCCATCAACTTCCAGCCGGAAGTCGTAGTGCAGTCGGCTCGCGTCGTGCTTCTGGATCACGAAGATCGGGTTGTTGTCCTTCTTGACCTTCGGGCGCTGGCCCTCGCCGCGCGGCTCGCCTGATCGGCGGAAGTCGCGCTTGCTGCGGTAGGTCTCGAGTTCTGAATCGCTGGACATCCGGTCATCTCCTTCGGAGCTCCCGACGCGTCATCATGGTCGTGTCTGGCACTTCGGGCACAGGCATGTGGTCCGCCCCGACACGTCGGCCGTCCTGAATGTCGTGCCGCAGCGGGGGCCTTCGCCGTCCTCGGCACGGCCCGGCAGCATCCACGACGCGGGCAACGCCTCGACCTTTCCGTGGTGCTCTGCACCGAGCTGCATGACGTGCCGCAGCTTGCGGTGCGGGATGTCGATCGCGTCGCCATTGAGCGCGTCGGCCGGGGAGTCGGGGCCGGGGCGTGCCTGGGAGAGGATCGCGTCGGCCCCGACGTTTTACGTTCGCTCCGCCGAATACACCTCGGCGATGCGGCGGAGGAAATCCTCCTGTGTCACGATGTCCAGCAGACCGTTCACGACGAACTGCACGCCCACGCACAGCAGCAGGAATCCCATGATCCTGCTGATCGCGTTCAACCCATTGACGCCCAGGAAGCGCACCACCGTCGTGGACGCCCGCAGTGCCAGCCAGCAGACCACCGAGACCGCCAGGATGCCAGCCAGGATCGCCCCGTACTCGGTGAAATGGGTGACCTCTGACGCCATGCCGATCGTCACCGCGATCGCGCCGGGGCCGCTCAGGCTCGGCATCGCCAGTGGCGTGAACGACACGTCCGCCTTCCGTACTGCCTCGCGCCTGGCGTCACCGGTTGTCGATTCATCATCCGACTTGAGCATCGCAAGCGCCACCCGCATCACCATCAGCCCGCCGGCAATGCGCAGGCCGGGGATCGAGATGCCGAAAAACTCCATGATCGCCGTGCCCACCAGCAGGAAGACGGTCAGGATCGCGAACATGTAGATACATCCCATCAGCGCCTGCCTGCGCCGCTCGGCCGGCGTGTTGTCGCGCGTGATCCCCAGGAACAGCGCCGCCGTGCTGAACGGATTGGTAATCGGCAGCAGGCCGACAATCGTCGCCAATGCGATGCTGAGGAATTCCATGGGACACCTCGTGATTCAGGGTCATGCCAGGGCGCTTTCATCCCCGCTGTCCTGCGTGAACAGGCACGATGCGCCGGTCGCGTCGCGGAGGCTCCAGAGGAACTCGGCGTCCAGCTCCGCCGGCAGGGGGAAGATGTTCAAATCCGCCTCGGGAGCGCTGCTGGCGTAGCGCCCGAAATCGCCGTCGGCGACGTGCGCCTGCGTCCGCGCCGGCAGGCGCGCCAGGTCCACCAGCCGCGACAGGAACTGCTCCGCCTTGCCCCGATGCGCCTTCTTCTCGACCGACGCGATCACCGTCAGATTTGCGTCCCACGCATCCATCATGCGGTACGCCAGCAGCACCGCCAGGTCAATGTCCTTGAACTCCATCTCCAGCTTCCAGTCCGGGCCGCGATCGGGGATCCACAGGTTGACGCGGTTGCGCCGACCGAGCCCGGCCGTCTCATGCCGCACGAACAGCGCCACGCCCATGCGCTGCCTCTTGGCCTCGTGGATCACCCGCTGCAGCGATTCGTGCGTCTCCTTCCCCTTGGGCAGCTCCAGGAACAGCAGGTTCGGCCGAAAGAACGAGCCGGCCATGGCCTGCATTCCCACGCGCACGTCATCCGGGAAGCGATCGCTCTCCATCACCGTGGACGAGGTGAACACGCCGGCGTCGGTCAGCGCCTGCTGCGAATCGAGCAGCCGCTTCTGCAGCTCCTCGAGCCGATCGGATGGCGCGATGCCCAGCAGTTTGACCGAACCCATGGGATAGGCCATCTCCTGCACCAGTTCGAACGAGCCGCGCAGCCGATCGGGATCCTCGACCGGCAGAAGGATATTGGGTTTCCATGCCCGCTCGGCGGTGCCCTGCGCGAACTTGACCTGCTTGGCGGCCCACTCGGCCAGCGCGGTGAACAGGCCGCTGCGCACGTCGCCGCCCGGCGCGGTGAGTTGCCGCCGCATCAGCACGAAATACAGGGCCGTCACCACCGCGATCGCGATCAGGCTGAACGTCGCGTTGATGATGAACATCGCGAACAGGCAGCCGACCAGCCCGACCAGCGGCACGATCATCGGCACCCGCAGCAGCGGGCGGAAGCTGATCAGCCGCAGGTTCTGCTCGATCACCACCACCAGGTTGATCGTCGCGTAGGTGAGCAGGAAGATCATCGTGACCAGCGGGGCGATGGCGTTCAGCTCGCGGAGCATGATCGCCGCCAACACGATCGCGGCGGTCAGCAGCATGGCGTTGCGGGGCTCGCCGCGGCCTGTGCGCTTGGCGCACCACGCCGACGCGGGCACGATGCTGTGACTGCCCAGCGCCTCGAGGATGCGCGGCGCGCCGACGAACGACGCCAGGGCCGAGGAGAACGTCGCCGCCAGCAGCCCTGCCAGCACCGCCGGACCCCAGAACGCTCGGTCGATCATGATCGTGTAGTTGCCGGTCAGCTCGTCGACGGTCGCGACGCGCATCAGCCAGTACGCCAGCGCCAAGTAGATCAGCAGGCTCAGCCCGACCGCGGCCATGGTGCCCAGCGGGATGGACTTGCGCGGGTTCTTCAGATCGCCCGACATGTTCGCCCCCGCCATGATGCCGGTCGAAGCGGGAAAGAAGACGGCGAAAACCACCCAGAAGCTCACGCCCGCGAAGTTGTTCTCCGCGCTGCCACGGAAGTCGCCCCACCAGACAATGGGGTTGTCCATCGGCCCGCGCGCTGCGGCGACGCCGATCGACGCCAGCGCCAGGATGATGATCGCCAAGATCACGTACTGCACCTTGAACGCCAGGCTCGTGCTGATCAGCGTGATGAAGAAGATGATGGCGAAGACCACCAGATCGATCGCCAGCGTCGGCAGTGCGGGCAGGGCCCAGGCGTCGACCGCCCAGAGATAGCCCTCGCGGAAGCCGAAGATGTACATCACCACCGCCAGCGCCTGCGACACATAGAGCGGCACGCCAATCGCGCCGCCTGTCTCCAGCCCCAATGACTGCGAGATCATCGAAAACGCCCCGCCGGGCCCGACGCGGATGTTCGTCACGAACGTGGACATCGCCAGGCCCGTGGCGCCCGTGATGGCGAACGACAGGGCGATAATCAGAAACGCGCCACCGAGCCCCGCATTGCCGACGACCCACCCCTCGCGAAGGAACATGATCACGCCCAGGATCGTCAGCAGCGTCGGTGTGAAAACCCCGGCGAACGTGCCGAACTTCTCCGGCTGTTCCGCCTCATGCTCTTCGACCTGCCGCTGCACATCCCTGGGCGCTTCCGCCTCATCGCCCCCGGCCGACGCATGCTGCACCACCCCCTTGTCCGTGCGGCCGGGTTCGCCCGATGGTTCAGCCCTGTCGATCGTCTCGTCAGTCATCGACACATGATAGGAGGTTTGATTCCGGTGACCGGCGTCAGCCGCGAGCGGGACATGCCGATCAGCTCCTCTTCGACGGGCGGTCGGCCATGCATGTCACGGCGCTGCGTCGCGCCGTAGCTGAGCGGGTCATTCCGAAAGCCGAAGGGCTGTCCTGTCAATCCGATGCGTGACAGAAGCGCGCTCACGTCTCCGATACCAGACCACGACCGAGGCTGAGTGGGCGATCGAGCACCATGCGCCCCGTTCGGGCACGACCGCGCCGACGCCCGTGCCGAAGTCGGCCTGCCAGATGCCCAAATCGAACGCGTCCACCTCGCCGTCGAGGTTGACGCGTTCGACCTCGGCATGTGGCAGTCCGAGTGAGGTCTCGATCCGGCCTACGCGAACAGCGACGGCGACGCCGATTGGGACGGAGACGTGGATGCGTTCGCCCTGGCCATCTGGCAGACGCAGTTCGGTTTCGTGTCGCCGGAGTTGCTGGCGGCGGTGCCGCCGGCGATACCGTAGCCGGGGGCGGCGATACTGCTGGTCATGACGCTTGCGGCTCGCCGACGAAAGCGGCTTCCCCTCGTGCGCGCACCTGCGCGACGCACATCGCCGGTCAGAACAGGTCCAAGTCCAACTCGCTCTCGCTTTCATTCTCCCGCCGTAGGAGCAGCGACCCAAGATAGGACGCCTCGGCGGGTCGCGGCCGGGCGGGCATCAGCCACCGGCTCAGCCACTCCCTCGCTTTGTGGTCGCCCTTCTCCGCGTCCGCGGCGGCGCGTTCGACGACGCGTTGCCATCGCTCCAGGCTCACGACGCCGGCGGCGGCGATGAGGTAGTCGCGTTCGTCCTGCCGCGGCGGTCGGCCCGGTCCGCCTGGGTTGCCCTTGGCAAATCGTCCATTGGCGTGTCGCGTCATCGCTGGAACTCCGTTTTCTGTCCGTCTAAACGGCCGGGCAGGCGTCCGCTTCCGGGGTGTCGCTGTGGTCGCCGTACACGCCCACGTACCGCGTCCTCAGGTGCCCGGCCAGCTCGTTCTTTCGGCGATCCCGGTACGCCTCGGCCTCGGCGTGCCCTGCCCCGCGGCGTCGGCGCCGCTGCGGGCGACCGGCACCGACGATCCGGACGCGGCGGAATCCGCATGCATTCCGCAAACGGGTGGCTTCGGCCGTCGTGAGGCGTCGGCGGATGATGCCGACGCTTTGGCCGGACACGGTGGCGGCCCTGCGTTGGCGCGCGGCCGTATACCCTTGAGAAAAGGGGCGGTTAGCCGCGGTCGGCGTCGGTCGTCCTCGGATGGCCGGGCAGGGGGGAGAAAAGCGGGTGATGGGATTC
>CAYSIX010000019.1:20819-28193 GCA_964431205.1 uncultured Phycisphaeraceae bacterium | reverse complement strand
GCAGTCGCGGTTCGAGCAGGTCGAGGCCCGGCTGGCGTCGTTGCCGCAGGCGGACAAGCCGCTGGACCCGAACCTGGAGGCGATCCGGGTGGTCTCGCTCAATCAGATCGGGCAGGAGGAGGAGGCGTCGCGGCGGATCGAGGCGCTGGACGCGCGGGAGGGCGAGACGCAGGCTCGGGTGTGGGCGTCGGTGCTGCGTGCGTTGCTGAATCCTGACGCGGCGGGCCCGCGCGGGCTGGTGGAGGCGTGCCGGGGCGCGGTCCAGGCGTTTCCGAACAACCCGTACTTTCAGGTGCTGCTGGGTGACGCGTACCTGACGATCGGGGAGACGACGCGTGCGCTGGAGGCGTGGGAGCGGGCGTGCGAGCTGAGGCCGGTCTGGGGCATGCCGTACCTGCAGCGGGCCAAGGCGTTGCTGGCGATCGAGCGGTCGCGGGAGGCGCGGGAGCAGGCGATGGAGGCGATCGCGCGGATGCCGCAGTCGGTGGAGGCGGCGATCGTGCGGGTGCAGGCCGAGGTGGCGACGGCGGGTCGGCCGGACCGAGCCACGGTGGATCAGTTGCTGGGGGTGCTGGAGGGGATCGAGCGGGCGGCGCCGGGTGACGTGCGGGTGATGGAGATGCGGCTGGTGCTGCTGGCGCAGGCGGATCGGCGCCCGGAAGCGGCCGAGGCGTTGCGGTCGCGGCTGGAGAAGGAGCCACCGCTGAGCGAGCAGGCGCTGCTGCGTCTGGCGTCGCTGAGCGAGCGGCTGGGGGTGGGGGCGTCGTCGGCGTGTTACGAGCAGATCGAGCGGCAGTACGGCGCGACGCCGCAGGTGACGCTGGCGCGGGCACGCGCGCTGGCCGAGCAAGGCGAGGTCGAGACCGGGCTGGGTCTGATCGATCGGCGGCTGGCCGAGGCCGATGACGCCGATCGCGTGGCATGGCGTGAGGTGCGGGCGCGGTACCTGACGGCGATCGGGGACGCGCGGGCGGGGTCGGCGTGGCGGGAGCTGGCCGACGCGGCGCCGGACGACCTGCGGATTCAACGCGAGGCGCTGCGATCGCCCGCGGCCGACGAGGATCCCGACTGGGCCCGCCGCGTGGTCCGGCGCATCGAAGAGGCGACCGGCAGCGAAAGCTTCGGCTGGCGGGTCGAGGAGGCGCGGCTGGCGCTGCGGGAGGCGAGCACGCGCGGCCAGATCGAGGACGCCGCCGCGCGGCTGCGCCGGATGATCGACGAGCCCAACGCGCCGGTCGAGGCGCGGTACCTGTTCGCCCTGGCGCAGGAGCGGCTGGGCAACCTGCCCATCGCCGTGCGCGAGATGCAGGCCGCCACGCGGCAGCGCCCCAACGCGAGCCAGTTGATGCTCGAGCTGGCCCGGCTTCACCTCAACGCCGGGTCCACGGGCGCGGCCAGGCAGCAGGTCGAGGCGGTGATCGCCAACCCCGCCTCGACGCGCGACGAGCGCCGACAGGCGGCGCGCCTGCTCGCCCGGATGGGCGACGAGGCGTCGGCCGTCGCCGTGCTCGAGGGTGTCGACCGCGCCGCGTGGACGCCCGCCGACCGCCAGTTGCTCGCCACGCTCTATCACCGGCTGGAGCGGCCCGAAGACGCCGAGGCCATGGTCGAGTCGATGCTGACCACGCCCACGGCCGACGTGATCTCCTTCGCCGCCAACTTCTACGCCGCCGACGGCCGGATGGACCGGGCCGAACAGGTCCTCTCACGGCTGGACGAGGTCGAGCTGTCGGCGGCCGACCGGCACGCGATCAGGGCCGCGTTCCACGCCCGCACGGGGGACATGACCCGGGCGTTGACCGAGCAGCAGGCGTCGGTGCAGGCGGCGCCCGAGGACGCCGAGCGGTGGCACCGTCTGATCACGCTGCACCTGGTCGAGCAGGACGTGGCCGCGGCGGTGCGCGCGGCCGATCGGGGCCTGACGCACCTGCCGAACGACGAGACGCTGCGCCTGGTCACCGACGAGGCGGCGATGATCGAGGCGGTGCTGTCCTCGCCGACGTGGCAGGGCTTGGCGATGGCGCTGGTGAGCGAACCGGAGCACCGCTCGGTGGCGCGGCAGGCGTGCGAGCTGGTGGTGCAGACGGCGGGCCAGGGGCCGGCCGCGGCGCTGGAGCCGCTGACGCAGTTGGCGATCGAGCACGACGGGTTCGTGACGCTGCAGGTGGCGGTGGCACGGGCGTTGTTCGAGTCGGGTCGCGTGCAGGACGCGGCGCAACTGGCCAGCCGGGCGATGGAGACGTCGCCGACGGCGGTCGAGCCGGCGTGGCTGACGGCCGAGGCGATGGCGGCGATGGGCCAGTGGCAGCGCGCGATGGAGGCGGCCGAGGCGTGGCGGCGTCGCGCGGGCAACCGCACGATGGGCGCCGACGTGCTGATGGCGCGGGCGAAGCTGAACCTGGGCCAGACCCGCGACGCGATGGCGCTGATCGAGCCGTACCTGCCCGCGGCGCTGGAGCGGCCCGAGGAACACCGTCAGGTGATCATGAGCTACGTCCGCGGCCTGCTGCGGAACCGGGAGACGGCCAGGGCCCGCGAGGTGATGACGCCGCTGCTGACCCGCGACGACGACAACGCCTGGCGCGCGTTCGCGATGCGCACCGCGGCGCTGGGGATCGACGACGCCCGGACCGCGGGCGACTGGCTGCGGTACGTCGAGGGCTACATCCCCGAAAACGCCACGGACGAGCTGACGGCGATGGCCCAGAGCTGGTGGACGCTGGCGGTGCGGACGCGTCAGCGACGGTTCGGGGACGAGGCGCGGCGGGTGATCGACCGTGTGGTCGAGGCCGAAGACGCCACGGCCAACGCCTGGCTGGTGCGCGGGATCATCGCCGAGGTTCAGGAGGAGCTGGACGTGGCCGAGGCGAGCTACCGCGAGGCGATCGAGCGCGACCCGAACATGCACGTGGCGATGAACAACCTGGCGATGGTGCTCAGCGCCAGGCGCGACGACATGAGCGAGCCGCTGGAGCTGGCCCGGCGCGCGGTGGAGCTGGTGCCGCGGAGCCCGAACTACCAGGACACGCTGGCGGTGATCCTGGACAAGGCGGGTCAGCCGGCCGAGGCGGTGGCGGCGATGGAACAGGCCGTCGAGCTCGACCCGACCAACCCCAAGTGGCGGTTCAACCTCGTGCCGCTGCTGCGAAAGGCCGGGATGGACGAGCGGGCCGACGCGCTCGAGTCCGACCTCAAGCGTCAGTACCCGCTGGGGCTTCCGGAAAGCTGAGCCGTGGCCGGCCGGGTCACCGCGCCGCGACGGGCCGCCCGCTCATCGACTAATCAACGGTTTTACCCATGATACAAACGCGGGCAGCGCCTCCTCCGGCTCGGGCAGCGTCGGGTGCCAGCGCTTCTCGTGCTCGAACGTGATCCAGCCGTCGTACCCGTTGGCCCGCAGCACACCGATCGCTTCGGCCAGCGGCAGCTCCCCCTGCCCCGGCAGCACGTAACGCCAGCCGTCCTTCATCGCGTTGGCGTGATCCGGCTGGTGCACCGCGTCCTTGACGTGCGTGTAGCCGATGCGCGGCCCGATGGCGTCGAACGTCTGCTGCGGCCGCTCGCCGCCCACCCGCGCCGTGTGGCCCATGTCCCACAGCGCCCCGAACGCCGGCGTGTCGATCGCGTCCAGCAGCAGCCGGCAGTCCGTGGACCTGATCCAGTGGTCGTGCGTCTCGAACAGCCAGCGCAGCGCGTCCGCGCCGTCCAGCTCGAGAATCTGGCGCACACAATCCCGGCCGATCGCCGCGGCGTCCTCCCGGCCCGTGCCGTCCGCCCCGACGTTGCCGCCCCCGAACACCCGCACGTTCCGGCACCCCAGCTCCCGCCCCACGCCGATCGTCCGCCTGGCCTCGTCCAGGTTCTTCTCCGCCGCCTCCCCGTCGCAGACCTTGATGCTGCTGCTGATGCAGCTCACCTCGAGCCCCGCGTCGTTGAGCCTTCGCTTCGTCGCCGCCACCTCCGAGGTGAACGCCGGCAGCTTCGTGACGTCGATCTCGTCCTGCAACCCGCGGAAGTCCACGCCGTCGAAGCCGTACTCCTCGCCGCGGCGGCAGATCGTCTCCAAGTCCCACGTCGGGCAACCGAGCGTCATGAAAGCGAGCTTCACGCGAGAGCCTCCTGCGGATCAAAGGGGGCCGCGGCCACGTCGGTCGGGCGGATGCGGAGCATAACATGCTCGCGTGACCCCGGGCGAGCAAACGACCGAAACCTGTCAATGGCGCGTTGAGACGCCAGACCGGCTCGACCGCACGCTCACGCGGCGGCTGGGCCTGTCCCGCCGCGAGGCGATCGACCTGTTGAGCCGGGGCGGGGTGCGGATCGACGGCCGATCGGTCGGGCGGCGTGACAAGGGCCTGATGCTCGGGGTCGGGCAGGTGGTCGAGGCGGCGGGCGTGGGCGCGTTGTGGCGTCACGCCGAGCCGGTCCCTTGGCCCGAGGCGTCGCTCGAGATCGCGGCGCAGGGCGAGGGCTGGGTGGTGGTGAACAAGCCCGCCGGCGTGGCGGTGCACCCCTTGCGGGTCGAGCAGACGCGCACGGCGCTCAACGCGGTGGTCGCGCGTTTCCCGCGGGTCGTCGGCGTCGGCGCCGGCGGGCTGCGCAGCGGCGTCGTGCACCGGCTCGACGTGGGCACCTCCGGGGCGCTGCTGCTGGCGCTCGACGACGCGGCGTACCGACGGTTTCGACAGCACTGGCACGCCCCCGACAGCCGCAAAGCCTACCTCGCGCTGGTGCACGGGCGGCTGGAAGGATCGGGCGACGAGACGATGCGGCTGCGCGTCGCGCAGCACCGGCCGGCGCGCGTCGCGGTGGTCGAGCACGTCGGCCGCGACGCGCCTGCGGGGACGCGGCGTTGTGGGCTGCGCTGGCGCGCCGAGCGATCCTGGCCGAACGCGACGCTGCTGCGCGTCGAGCTGCGCACCGGCTTCCTGCATCAGGTGCGCGTGATGCTCGCTCAGCTCGGTCATCCCGTGATCGGCGACGCGGTGTACGACGCCGACCACGCGAGGCGGTCATTGCGGGCCCAACGCCCCATGCTGCACGCGGCCGAGCTCACCGTCGCCGACGCCCACGGCACGTGCGATCCGCCGGCGGACTTCGCCGACTTGGTCACCTGCCTCAGAGCTTCCGTCACCTGAACGGCTGACGTTATACGGCATTTGCCCAAAAATAGCCTTGACTCGCGACGGCGTGACGGTTACGGTGATTGCGGTAGGATCATTTGACGGGTGTCCGGATCGGGTGTCTGCGGGGCGCTTGTGTCCCGGGGAGGTGCAAGATGGTCAGGGGTTGGTCAAACCGAGATGGGTCGGGTCTGTGGTTGGGTGCGCATAAGTTCTTGACGGGGGGCTTTACGGCATTTGACGAAGTGGGGGCGGCGGATGACAGGCGGGACGCCTGTCCCACCTGTCTTTGAGCGGGGTGCCACGGTCGCTCGCGACCGTGTTTCGCCGCCGTTGTTTGAACCTCTGGAGCCGCGCATCATGCTCAGTGGCTCGCCGATGCTCGCGGACGCCGAATCGGGCGGGGTCGAGTTCACCACCACGGTGACCGATCACCCCGAGCGGCCCACAGGGGTGGACCTGGGCGACTCGTACCGCGTGGGCGACCGCTAAAGGCGTGCGCGATCATTTTGATTCGTTCCTGACGTGGCGTGAACGATTCGGGATACGAAGCGGCGCAACAGGCGCCCAAGAAGACCCTGGTGGTGACGGGGATGTGGACGGCTTTGATCTCGGCCTGATTCAGCTCAGTGCCGGGAGACGCGCTGAGACGTAGGGAGGTGACTGATTATGAGGAAACACGATCCAATTTGGATGGCCTGCTGTTTGTCGATCATCCTGTCGGGTTCGGTATGCGCAGTGCCGGTGGATCTGATTGTCGTGCCGATTGAGGGAACCGATACGTACCGGTTGTTTCTTGACGCCGATCCTGTGGTTCCTCCTGAAGTGGGTGAGATACGGGCAGGGATTGCGTCGTTTCGAATTGACATGCATGGCGTGCATTCGGTTGCAAATCTGGCTCCAAGAACGACGGTGTTTCAGGACGGAGAGCCAGTGGTCGTTGCCTTCGTAGATCGCTCCGGGGATGATGTGTTACCGCTTACGGCGTCGCAGAACCTGTCAAGCCCGACATCGGTGATCTATAGCATCGGTGTCTTCGATCTGTTCCTTGATGGGCACTTTGAGTTTCTCATCGAAGCTCCTGTTGAAGTTGCTCGGATCGGTATTCCGGATCTCTCTGAGTTCGCCATTACGGACGTGGAAGTCGAGGTGTTCACTGATGTGCTGTCGTTGGAGACGATGCCGGCGAACGTGAACATTCGGATCATCCCCGAGCCGGGAGCGGCGGCGTTAATGATGGGCGCGGCGGGCGTGTGTCTGTCGCGACGGCGGGCTGGAGCCCGCTCCGTGTGAGCGAACCAGCCGCGACCGTGAAGGCGGCGGAACACCCGCTCGCTGAAGCACGCGGGTCGTTGAATGCTCCCTTCCCTGCTCAACCGAACCGCAGACTGACCGTCCGGATCTGTTTCGGTTCGAGCGTGAGGCGCAGCGTTTCGTCTCGCAGCTCGACCGCGCCCTCGATCGGCTCGCTCTCGAAGTTGACCAGTCGCGCGCCTTGTGGCACGTGGGCGAAGCGAAGCTCGACCGCCTGCTCGCTTTCGGTGGGGTTGAACAGACGCAGCTCGGCGTCGTCGCCGACACGCCGGGCGCTGGTGAGGATCGCGCGGCCGTCGAGCTCGAACCACCCCGCGGCGGGCGGCAGGTCGGCGCGCTCGCCGCGGTGGCGCTCGACGTCCTTCGGCCGCAGTTGCACAACCCTGAGCCCGCCGGCGATCTGCTGGCCCAGGCGCAGCAGCTCCGTCACGTCGGGTGCCTCGGCCAGCGGCACGAGCCAGTAGTGGAACGCGTGCCGGCCGAGGACCTGCCCGCCCGGCTCGCCGTCGGTGAACACCGTCTTGCGCGTCCCGCGCAGCAGCGTCAGCGCGATCGGCCGCTCCGGCAAGTCCCGCACGGCCGACTCGTACAAACCCCGGCTGACCACCGCCAGCCCGCGCGACCCGTCGTGCACCGCGGTGAACGACTGCTGCGGCTTGGTCTCGACCTCCAGCTCGCGGTACAGGTGGTTGTCCTCGCGCAGGGTGATCGGGCGCTCGACCACGTCGAACGGCGTGTCGGCCAGGTACGTCTTCGCGCCCGCCGCGCCGCTGGGCAGCAGCACGCGCAGGCGATGGTCCTCGGCCGTGTTGTCCACGATCGTCTCCACCTCGACGCGTGGCTGGCCGGGCCGCAGCGTCAGGTAGCTGTCGATCGTCAGCTCGGCGAAGTCGTCGCTGCGGCGCAGCTCCGGGCGCTCGACCCGCCGCGGCACGCG
>CAYSIX010000019.1:11561-20809 GCA_964431205.1 uncultured Phycisphaeraceae bacterium | reverse complement strand
GCCTACCGGCACTACGGCGGCGATTGGGTCCAACTCGACCCGCCGCGGCACGCGCATGGTCGTGCGGACGCGGAACGTCGCGGCCATCGGCCCGTCGTGGACCAGCGCCACGTCGGCGGCGCTCGCTGTCGAGACGAACGTCTGATCGTTCTGCGCCTGGCCGTGGTACCACCCGTCGCCGATGTCGGCCGTGTCCTCGAACGTCAGCAGCCGCTCGTATCGCTCGCCGCTGCGCTTGTCGGTGAGCGTGATCGTGCCGTTGGATTCGACCTCGACGCGGAGCGACTCGTTCTCCATCGCGCGTTCGCTGGTCGCCAGGCCGGGTCGATCGGGGTGGCGGGTCCACAGCGGGGCGCTGCGGTAGATCGGGTCGTCGGGCGTCATCTCGCCGCGGCGGACGGTCAGCGTGGTGTAACCCATCGCTGCGATCGACAGCGGCACGCTGACGGTGACCTCGGTCACGGCCCAGCCCTGCGGGAAGCGGTGCGGCCAGGTGCGGAAGCGGTGCCGGCCCGGCCGCTGCGCCAGCCGCTGGTACGGGACCTCGTTGCCCTCGGCGTCGTAGATGCGGAACGCCGGCTTGGGCTCGAAGCCGAAGAACTCATTGAAGCACGGCCACTCCGCCGGGATCTCGAGGACCAGCTCCGCCGTCTGCTCGAGCGGTCGGCTCAGCGGGTTGAACACCACCACCCGCAGCTCGTCCTCGCTCACCTCGCCCTCGATCGCCGCGGCCACGCTCAGCATCGCCTCACGCGACTGCCGCTCGGCGATCTGCCGGCACTGCGAGAACCGGAACTTCATGTCCTCGTGCACCTGATCGATGCTGCACGCGCAGATCGAGTCGTGCGGGTGGTTCTTCAGCAGCCACTTCCACGCCACGTCGAGGAACCCCTGGGGGTACTCGCGCCCCAGCAGGTCCGACGCCCACGCCGCCAACGGCTCGGCCCACTGGCACAGCAGCGACTCGCACGCCGCGTTCGCCTGCTTGATCCAAACCCGGCTCGAGAGCACCCCCGGGATCACCCACTGGAAGTCTTCGATCGCCGGGTGCCGGCCCGGCTCACGCAGCTCGCCCGCCACGACCGTCGAGACCCGGCCCGCCTGCTCGAGCATGTCCTCGAGGTAACCGTCCAGCGACGAGTGCACCAGCTCGAACGACGCGTCCCCGTCCTTTTCAAGCGATCGCCCGTAGGCCAGCAGCCCGCGGTAGTCCTGCGGGTCCCACTCCAGGTGGTCCCCGCCGTCAAAGAGCAGGACGGCGTCGACCTCGCTGGCCGCGGCCTCCTCGTCGATCATTTCGCGCAGGAACCGCTTCTGCTTCTCGGGGTCGTGGGTATAGTCCGGCTCGGGCGCGCGGCGGACGTGGAAGGCGTAGGTGCAGTAGCCGGTGCGGCCGAAACGGTAACAGGGCAGCTCGGTGCCGTCGGCGCCGATCCATCGGACGTGGCGTTTGTCGGGGAGGTTGACGCCGCGCCAGATGAATCCGCCGGCGATGCCGAAGCCGGCGAAGATCTGCGGGAGCTGGCTGACGTGCCCGAACAGGTCGCAGGCGAAGCCGGCGCGTGACGGCGTGCCGCCGAAGTCGCGGGCGATCTGTCGGCCGAGGCGGATGTTGCGGATGATCGACTCGCCCGAGACGAGGAACTCATCCGGCAGGACGTACCACGGGCCGATGACGAGCTTGCTCTCGCGGGCGAAGCGTTCGATCTGCTCGCGTCGCTCGGGGCGGACCTCGAGATAGTCTTCGAGGATGATGGCCTGGCCGTCGGTCTGGAACGGGCCGCGGAGCGTGCCGTCGGCGATGCCGTCGAGCACGTTGTCGAGCAGGCCGACCAACCGGTGGCGGTAGTCCTGGAAGGTCTGGTACCACTCGCGGTCCCAGTGGGTGCTGAGCACGTAGTGGACGCGTCGGCGGTCGGTCGCGGTGGCGCGGGTGGGGACGGATTGCGTTTCGAGCTGACTCATCGTGATCTCGTCGGGTTGGGCGTTGGGTTCGGGTTTGTCGCGAGGGTTCGAGGATATCACTCGAAGGCCGGCGGCGCAGGGGGGGCCTCGGACTCGGATGCGGGGTCGGCGTCTTCGCTCGGCTGATTCCAGATGATCGCCACGGGCAGCGAGCCGCGGCCGGGCGCTTTCGCCACGCGGTCGGCCGACTCGCCCTCGCCGAGAAGAATCGCGAACGGCGACACCCCGAACGCCTGGTCCTGCAGCTTGCTGTGATCGGTGAAGGTCATGCGCTCGTCGCGGGGCGGCTCGGAAGCGGCCACCACGGTGAACTCGACCGCCCGCTCCTGCCCGAACGCCAGCGCATCGATCCGATCCGAGCCCGGCGACACCGGCTCGAACGTCCAGCCGTCGGGCAGACCCGCGACGGCGACCCGGCCCGAGACCGGCTCCAGCGTCGTGTTCAGCACCCGCGCCGTCACACGCAACTCATCGCCGACCTCGAACCGTTCGGCGTCGCTGGCCAGCTCCAGCCACGGCCGCTCCTGGTGGTTCAGGTCCGCGAAGCCGAAGTGCCGCCGCCCGTCCTCCCGCAGCGTCAGCGCCACCGCCTCGCCGGGACCCAGCTCCAGCTCCACCCGCCGCGACTCGCGGCCGGCGTCGATGCGGTGCGCCGCGGCCACGCCCTGATGCTCGCGCGTGACTCGGTCGATCGTGAGCACGCGCGGCTTGCCGGCCGGCTCGAAGTACAGCCGCGTCGCCAGCGAGATCGGCCGATCCGTCGGGTTGTGCACCACCGCCGTGTGCAGCCGGGCGCCGCCGGCGTGGTCGTGTCGCGTGGCCACGACGTCCAGCTCGGCGGCCGCGTCCCCGCGTCGCAGCACCTCGACCTCGTCTCCGATCACGTTGCGGAACAGCCAGTAGGGCCAGTACGTGCCCAGCAGCGGCGCGCCGTGGTGGTCGATCATGCCGAAGATGTGATCGCCCGACTCGTTGTACGCCACGACCGTGAACTGGTGGATCGCCAGGATGCGGTCCTGGATCTCGAGGAAGCGGAAGTGCCGGCCGAGCAGGTACTGCACCTTCGGCCAGCCGCCCATCCACGCGTCCGTCTCGGTCAGCGCGATCCGCCCGCGCGCCTTGCCCGGCAGCGCCCGGAACATGTCCGACTTCTGAACCAGCTCATCCGCCAGGTCCCGCGGCGTGCGGTCCGTCGCGCCGTGGTAGATGTGGTGGATCACGTGATCGGCGTGGACGCCGACCTCGTCGATGAAGTCGCGGTACCAGCCCTCGGGGTCGGCCCAGGGCGCGGGCGTCAGCGCCGGCCCGCCGACCGACACGCCCGGGTATTCGCGGTGCAGCCGCTCCGCCGCGATGCGGAACAGCTCGAAGTACGAATCCCGCGTTCCGCCGTAGAACATCGGCAGGTTCGGCTCGTTCCACAGCTCGACGTGGCGCAGCTTCGGCGGGTCCGCCGGGTCGTCGCCGTTGTAATCGTGCACCACCGCGGCGGCGAACTCGGCCCACTCGGGCTTCGACGCGACCGGGTCGTCCTCGTCGCCCGAGCGGTTCCAGTCCACGTTGTAGCACAGCAGCGACAGCCGCTCGACGCCGATCTCGTCCAGGAACGTTTCAAACGCCTGGCGGTCCTCGATGAAGCGGATCATCTCCTGCGGGCGCAGCGCGTCCCAGTTGAAGGTGTGCGGGTCGTCGTTGTCGTTCTCGGGTTCGAGCAGGTGGATCCACGTCTCCATGCGCGCGTGCGTGCCGTGGGGGTTCAAGCGCAGGTAGCTGTCCATCAGCTTCGGGTGCTCGCGGCTGACGTGCCAGACCTTGGCGACGCCCTCCATGCTGAACAGGGCGCGGTTGACCGAGCGGGTCGGGTGCGTCCAGTTGACCAGCAGGGTGGCGTGGGGTTCGGCGGCGTGCACGGTGGCGGCGACGAGCAGGGCGATCGCCGCGGGCAGGGGTCGGATCGGCATGATGGTGGCCCGTCTGTGGATCGGGTGAGGGAAGGTCGTACGGTGAAGCCGGCGGAGCGCCGTCAAGCGCTCCGCCGAGGCATTCGTTCAGTGGCGTCCGCGGTTCAACGGCGCCGACGCAACAGGCCAAGCGCGCCCAGGCCGACCAGCCCCAGCGTGGCCGGCTCCGGGACCTCGACGACGTCGATCTCCAGGATCAGTGGCGACTCGAACGCCGCATCGAAACCGTCATCGGTGCTCGTGAACGGATTCGTGCCCGTGAACGGATCGTCCATACGGCCCTGGGTGTTGCTCACCGAGAAGAAATCGAACTGCAGGTTGGTCACGCCGTCGGCCAGGGAGCCGCCCATGTCGTCGAAGATCTCGACGAGCGTGGCCCGCCAGCCGTTGCTCTCGGCGGAGTTCACCGTGCCCGAGGGGTCGGACTGGAAGTAGCCCAGCTCGTCGAACGTTGCGCCGTTGTCGGTCGAGTAGCGGACGACCGTGGTCGAGAAGATACGGCCGTCCGTCCCGTTGTTGCCGCTGTAGACGTGGATGCGCGCCAGGTCGGTCGGCGCGGCCAGGTCGTACTGGATGCTCTTGGTGGGGTTGCCGGCGCCGGGGAAGTCATTGAGCAGGCCGGTCAGCCCGCTGCCGAGCATGCCCGCGCCGTCGGTCAGGGCCGGCAACTGATCGGCGGGGTTGGTGTTCGCCGGGTGCCAGCCGGTGTCGGCGGGCAGCTCGGTGGCGATCAGCCCGTCGAGGACGTCGCCGCTGACGATCGTCAGGCCGTTGACGTCGGTGCTGTGCGACGTCGTGGACGTCACGGCCGCGCCGGCCGTCCCGGCCAGCAGCCCCGCGCCCATCATCGAAAGGAACCATCTCATTCTCTCATCCTCCTGTGCAATGTGAAAAGAAACTTCAAACAAACAGTACGCTTATGCTCCGTCGCGGGGCGAGGCCGACCGGCCGCGGCCCGGTGAGTTCATGAAAGGAGGGTGCGACAACCAGGGCCGATCGACGCACCCACCGGGTCGAATCGTCTTGATGCAGCCTCCTTTCTCCCCGGCTCCAGAACCCAGTCGAGTTGAGGTCGATACAAGCATACCCGCGCCCCGCTTCGGATCAAGATCAAAAATCGGTTACCCGGGTTTGCGCCGGGTAACCGAACGTTCACAAACCGTTCAGACGCGCCGCCGCAGCCCCGCCGCGACCAGGCCCGCCAGCGCCAGCATCGCCGTGCCCGGCTCCGGGATCGCCGCGGTCGCCACCGGCGCCAGCACGTCGATCTCCCAGACCAGCGGCGAGGTGATCGGCCAGGGCTCCTGGGGGTGGCTCAGCCGCGCCTCGGCCTCCCCGCCGAAGTTCGTCTGCCACAGCCCCAGGTCGAACGCGTCCACGTCCCCGTCGTCGTCGAAGTCCGCGGTCAGACCGTCGCCCGTCATGCCGAACTGCGTCTGCCACAGCCCCAGGTCGAACGCGTCCACGTCCCCGTCGCCGTCCGCGTCGCCGGTCAGCGGCTGGAGATTGTCATCCACGCCCGTGAACGGGTTCTCGCCGAAGAACGGGTCCTCGATCGTGTTGTCGTTGTGGTGGACGGCGTAGAAGTCGAACTGGATGTTCGTCACGCCCGTGGCCAGCACGCCGCTGGCGTCCATGATGTTCATGAACGTCGAGCTCCAGGCCGTCGTGTCCGGGCTGTTGACCGTCCCGGTCGGGTCGGACTGGAAGTAGTCGCCGTTGGGGATCTCGAACGGGTCGCCGTCGATCACGTCCTCGTTGGGGTCCACGAAGGGCTTGGGGTCGTAGGTGACGGTGCCGCCCTCGCCGGCGAAGTTGGTGAACGTCGCGCCGTTGTCCTTGGAGATGCGGATGACCACGGTGTTGAACACGCGGCCGTCGGGGTCGTTGGAGTTGCCGGTGAGGATGTTGATCGCGCCGATGTCGACCGGGCCGTCGAAGTCGTACTGGACCTTCTTGGTGGGCAGGCCGTCGCCGGGGAAGTCGTTGAGCAGGCCGTCCACGGCGCCCTGGTTGCCGACACCGTTGGTGAAGGTGGACAGGCCGAACGGGTGCTCGGGCGCGCCGGAGGCGGGGTTGGCCGGGTGCCAGCCCAGGTCGCCCTCCAATTCCGTGGCGATCTTGTCGGCGATCAGGTCGTTGTCGGCGAGCACGCCGTCGAAGGCGTTGAACGCCTGGTCGTGCTGAACGTTCATCATCACCTGCGCCGGAGCGGCGCCGGCGATACCGAGGCCGCACAGGGCGGCGGTCAGGATGCAGGCCGGTTTCATCGCGTTTCCTCC
Organism: uncultured Phycisphaeraceae bacterium; assembly: GCA_964431205.1. Lineage (GTDB taxonomy): Bacteria > Planctomycetota > Phycisphaerae > Phycisphaerales > Phycisphaeraceae > CAYSIX01. The sequence continues at coordinate 14,601 of CAYSIX010000019.1, read as the reverse complement.
TCTTTCTCTTCCTGGCGAATGCCACGGACACGATCGGAACCACCCGCCGGCGCCGAGCCGGCAGACGTGCGTCAATTACTCAAAGAAGAACTTGGAGATCGGATCGATCTGGAACTCCCACAGGTCCGGCTCGCCGGACTTGATGCCCTCAATGCTGAAAGTGATTTTGGTGAACGGCTCGGCGTGGCCGTCCATCAGCGCCGCGTGAGCCGCGTCGTTGTGGCGCAGCCGAGGCAGCGTGCCGGGGTTGTTCGTCCCAACGTTCTTGAGCAGGTGGGCGCCCCAGCCGAGCTGGCAGGCGACGGCGGTGTCGATCTCGCCGGTGTCGCGCACGCGGCCGATGTCGCCGATGACGAACGTGGTGGTCGGGCGCGGCACGCCGTCGAGGTTCGGCCCGCCGTGCTTGGGCTTGCCCAGGTCGCGCATCAGGGGGTTGATCCGGTCCTTGCCGACCATCAGGCGGATCTCGTCGGGGCCGTATCCGCCGCCCCAGCCGCTCTGCGTCACCACCTTACCTTTGGCCGTCATCTCCTCGAAGTCCACGGACGGGCACCGCCACACGCCCTTGTAGGCCCCGCGGACGTCGTTCTCGGTGATCTCGGGGTAGTTGACGTCCCGGCCGTCCGGCGCGTACCCGTTGTCGATCAGCAGGTCGTAGTACCAGCCGTACGTGTTGTGATTGTTCTGGACATAGACCCACGGCAAATCGTTCTCGTTGTCCGTCGCGTAAGCGTAGAACGAGATCGCCAGTTGTCGAATGTTGGACAGGCACGCCGCCCCCCGCGCCGCGTCCCGAGCCTTGCCCAGCGCCGGCAGCAGGATCCCGATCAGAAGTGCAATGATCGAGATCACCACCAGCAGCTCGATCAGGGTGAATCCCGGGGGTCCGTTCCAACGTGTTCGCCAGATCATCACGTGCCTCCTGACTTCAAGTCGCTTGCGGCGAAGCGCCGGCGTGATCCGATGCTTGCGGCGGGGCCGCCGGCGCCACGCCCCGCTTCGGGGCCGCCGATCCGGCCGCTTCGCCCGCCGCCACCGTGCTCTGACGCACGACGAGGTTCGGCTGGTATCGCACGCACTCGTAGTGCGCCGTAGGGTGCTCCCAGCGATACTCGACGCGCTGCACGATGCGCTCGGCGATCTGGGCGCTGGTGTGCCCGACCATCGTCAGCGGCGGGCCGTCCATCTCGCCCAAATCCGGGTTGTCCAGCACCACGAGGCTCACGTCCTCGGGCACGCGGAGCCCGGCGATGCGCAGGCTCTGCAGCGCGCCGGTGGCGCTGGCGTAGCTGTTGACGATCATCGCGCTGAAAGGCAGGCCGCCCCGGGCGCGGATCAGTTCGGTGAGCCGGTCGCGCATGCCCGCGGCGGCGGACTCGCCCGGCCGCGTCGGCGCGCTCAGAAGCGGGTCCGGGTCCGCCGCCAGCCCCGTCCACCGCACGATCGAGCGGAAGTGGCCGGCCGGGTCGGCCCACATGAACGTCGGTTCGCCGCTGGCCAGCGCGATCCGTCGGTGCCCCAGCTCCATCAGGTGCTCGACCGCCAGCTCGACACCGTGTCGCCAGTCGGTGTCGATCGCGTCCACGTCGGCGCCCTCGAGCACGCCGTCGACGACCACCGCCCGGCTCCGCCGCCGCAGGAACGTCAGCAGGCTCAGCGGGATCTGGGGCAGCATGGGCTGCAGCACGTAGGCCTCGGCGTGCGGCGCTTCGCGAAGCACCTCGACGGCCCGTTCGAGGTCGCAGTAGGTCAGCACGATGGGCCGGTGCCCGTCGTCCTTGAGCTTGTGATGGATGGCGCTGGTGATCTCGTCACCGCGGCGGCTGGGGTAGTCGCTGCGCAGGATGGTGATGGCCTTGGCGCCGGCACCGTTGCGGGCCGAGACGAACGTGCCCCGGCCGACCTGCCGCTCGACCAGCCCCTCCTCTTCGAGGCTGGCGATCGCCTGCTGGACGGTGAGCTGGCTGACGCCGAACTGCCGCATCAGGCGTCGGACCGAGGGCAGGCGGGCTCCGTTGGCCAGTTGATTCGCCTGAAGGCGTAACGCCGTGGCGACGCGTTCGGTCGTCGGTGTCAGTGACTTGGAACGAGCCATGCTTCAGACCCAGACAGAGGCGGGACGGGACGTGAACGCCACAGACAATACAGATAATACACTCGGCCGCGTCTGTGTCAAGCGCAATTTTGATGGTTGCGCTGCGACGTCGGTCGCGAGCGCGTCCGCCCGGCGCTGCGTATGTGCAACAGTATTGACTGTCGTAACTTATGACAACACGCCGCGATCGGCGGCGGGTAAGCCAACCGGCGGGACGGCTCATAAGTACGGTAATACGATATTGCGTCATGTGTATTCATGGGGTATGATTTCGTTGTGGCGCGCTTGACCGTACCGGTCCGTGGGCAACCATTTCAGGGGTGCGGTCGCGGCGCCGCCGCGTGTCGGGGCTCTTCACAGGGCCCACCCGCGCAGGTCTGATTTTCGAGCTGAGGATCGCGAGGCATGACCCATCGCTACCCATCGCCCCCGAGTCGGTCCGCCGCGTTCAATCTGACCGCTGCGTTCACCCTCATCGAGCTGCTGGTGGTCATCAGCATCATCGCCGTGCTCGTGGGCATCCTGCTGCCGGCGCTCGGCGCCGCGCGCACCGCCGCCCGCGAGGCCGAGTGCGGCTCCAACCTCCACCAGTGGGGCATCGTCTTCACCGCCTTCGCCGTCGACCACGGCAACAACCTCCGCGAGACCTTCGACTTCGGCGGCGGCACGCAACGCTACCCCAACGTCATCTGGATCGAGGACCGCTTTTCCACCTCCGGCAACGACTGGTCGATCAAGGCGCTGACCGACTACATCCCCGGCGCCGACTTCAAGAGCCGCGAGCTCGGCACGATCTGGCACTGTCCCAACGCCCGCGCCACCGGCTCCACCCGTGAGCACGACCAGTACTGGTGGCGACCCGGCGCCCGCTGGGCCTCGATCCGATACAGCATCTTCACCCGCGGCGACGTCTGGGTCGAGCAGCCCAACGGCGTCACGCTCGCC
>CAYSIX010000019.1:0-11551 GCA_964431205.1 uncultured Phycisphaeraceae bacterium | reverse complement strand
CTCGCCACCTATCCCGAGGAAATCACCGGCAACGAGTTCCACAGCGACCGCGTCATGATGTCCGACACCCTCTACCGCTGGCACACCAACGGCAACTGGACCTACAACCACGGCGTCGACGGCCCCGCCGTCCACGAACCCAACGTCGGCTCCTTCGCCGTCGGCTACGGCCCACCCCGGATCAAGGGCAACAACCGCCTCTACGGCGACGGCAGCGTCCGATGGATGAACGGCAACGAGTACGACACCGAGGGCATGCAGAACCTCGATCCGACTACCCACTGGGTCCGCAGCGGCCTCGACCACAACTTTTACTGACCGCACCCAGGGCCGTCAGGCAAGCCATGGCCACGAAAAGGCACAAGAGTAAGACATGCATGACTTGGATGAGGCAGCAACGGCTCGCGGTCGCGGTCCTTGTCTGAAGTGACGAATCGAACGCTGCGCCTTTTGTGCCTCTTTGGGGCTAACACGCTCTTTTGGTTTTGGGACGGCAGACGCATGCGACACGGCAAGACGTTCGGATTGAGCGCCGCGATCGGCGCCACCCTGCTCGCGACGCCCGCCCACGCCGGCGACAAGCTCTACGGCGTCCACTGGTGGGGCTTCAACGACGGCTGGCGCGTCGGCGACGGGACCCCCGGCGGATCCTCGGTCGAAACCGTCCTCACCCACTCGGTCCCCTGGTGGGCCGCCGGCTACTTCAAGCCCCTGTTCCAGGAGGTCGCGACGAACCGCGACGCCACCGTCCTCACCCGCGTCGACTACAACTGGGGCGAGACCGTCCCCGCCCCGCCGGGCGAACACCACGACGACCAGCTCACCTGGCACGAGGACGTGCTCGGCGTGGTCAACGAGCTGGGCGACTTCAGCCGCACGTGGATCATCGGCAACGAGCCGAACATCGTCGGCGAGGGCAACCACTGGCCCGACAACCAGATTACGCCGGAAGGCTACGCGCAGGTCTATCACCGGGTGCGTCAGGCGATCAAGGCCGTGCGGCCGGGCGACGAGGTGCTCGTCGCCGCGCCGAGCCCGGGCGGGGTGATCCCCGGCGTGCGCTGGATGGACGGCAACCAGTGGCTGGGGCAGACGCTCGACGCGATCCTGGCGCTGCCGGACGGCGGCGTGGACGGCGTGGCGATCCACGCCTACGGCAACCCGTTCGCGACGCCCGCCCAGGCCGTCGCCGAGTTTCACGACAGTTACGTCTCGCAGCTCGGGGTGATCGACGCCCGCGGGCTGACCGACGTGCCGGTGTACCTGACCGAGTGGAACCGCTCGACGCGGACGACGGGCAACCTGGCCGCCAACGAGGCCGCCACGGCCGAGTTTATCCGCCGCGCCTTCGCCGACGTCCACAGTTGGAATCAGACGCCCGGCAACCACAACATCGTCTCGCTCGGCTGGTTCGTGTTCGAGGACGGCTACGGCGACTGGAACCAGTACTCGCTCGAATGGTGGCGGACCCGCGGCAACCCCGAGGGTCACCCGGGCGACCTGTGGACCGCCTACCAGCAGATGGCCGCCTATCCGGCCGGGATCAAGGGCACGCGACCGCAGCGCGCTGCCGGCGACTTCGACGGCGACGGCGACGTGGACGCGTTCGACCTGGGCATCTGGCAGACCGGCTTCGGGACCACGTACGCCGCCACGGCCGACCGGGGCGACGCCGATTACGACGGTGACGTGGACGCGTTCGACCTGGGCATCTGGCAGACGGCGTTTGACGGCTCGGCCGCCGTCCCCGCCGCCCCCGAGCCCGCTGTCGCCGGCGTTCTGCTCGCCGGGCTGCTCACCGCGACCCGACGGCTCTCCGGCTGCCGCCGGCGTGTCGAGTGAACCCCCGCCCTCGCCGCCCGACTCAACGGACGCCGGACGCGCTCCCGGTCACTCCACGCTCGCGGCGAGCGGAACCGAACAGCAGTAATGTCGTGTATCCCGACCACGATCTGGCTGCTTCGTTCGCGCCCCGGTGTGCTGGCGCGGCATGGCTGATCCATGGTCGGCGTTGCGAACCGTTCAAGGGCGGCGTGAACGGCTGAAGCGAGGTCATGTCGGGGTCAGGGGACTGCGGGTATGGTCGAGCTTGGCTCGCAACGCGGACGAGCTGTGGTCCTTGGGGTCGCCGACGAAGACGATCCGCCCGCCGTAGGATTCGACGACTTCCTTCTCGGGCATGCGGTCCATGGAATAGTCCGTGCCCTTGGCCTGATAGTCCGGCTGGAACAGGGCGAGCAGCTTGTTGGGCAGCCGTTCGGCCAGCGGGACGACGTAGTCGACCGCGGCGAGCGCGGCGATCACCTCCATCCGCTCATGATCGGGAACCATCGGCGCCTGACCGTTGCGGTTGGCGCGGACGGACGCGTCGGTGTTGACGGCGATGACCAGGCGGTCGCCGAGCCGTCGGGCCGCTTCGAGGTAGCGGACATGACCGACGTGCAGCAGGTCAAAGCAGCCGTTGCCGAAGACGATAATTTGCCCCGCTTCGCGGTGGCGCGCCAGGACGCGGGCGAGGGCTTCGGGCTCGTGAAAAATCTTGCGCGCGGTGTCGAACGAATCGGCCTTGGGGGTGCGCGGCGTGGTCATGATGCTCATCGATCGAGCGGAAACAGATCGGCGGCTCGATTCGCGTGTGACCGAGGATTATACTTCGAAGGTGATGGCCGAACAAATGACAGGTCATGTGGATCCGCGTCGAATTCTGGTCATCATGCCCTCCTGGGTGGGCGACGTGGTGATGGCTACGCCGTTCCTGCGGAGCCTGCGGGCCCGGTTTCCTGGAAGCCACGTCACGCTGCTGCTGAAGCGGCATCTATACGACCTGGTCGCCGGGGCGCCCTGGATGGACGAGTGCGTCTTCTGGCCCAAGGGGCGAGAGAAGAGATGGCTGGCGTACCGCCGGTGGTATCGATCGCAGCGGGCGGTCGGCTACGACCTGGCGGTGCTGCTGCCGAACTCGTTCCGCACCGCCTGGACGGCTTGGCGGATCGGGGCGCGTCGGCGCGTCGGGTTTCGCCGCGACGGTCGGGGGTGGCTGCTGACCGACGCGGTCCCGGTGCCGAACCGCCGCGGGCGCGACTACGAGCCGATGCCCTTGGTGACCTACTACGGCCACCTCGCCAGCGCGTTGGGCTGCCCCTGGCCCGGCGACCGGCTGGAGCTGTTTGTCGATCCGCAGGCCGAGCGTGCGGTACGGGTTCGACTGAACGACGCGGGCCTGAGCGCCGCCGGTCCGCGGGTGGTGCTGTGTCCGGGTGCCCGTTTCGGCTCCTCGAAATGCTGGATGCCCGAGCGTTTCGCGGAGGTCGCCGACCGCCTGGTCGAGACGCACGGCGCCAATGTCGTGATCAGTCCCGGCCCCGGGGAGGAGCCGCTGGCCCACGCGATATCCGCGGCCATGACCCGCCCGCATCACGTGCTCGACGACCCGTGCCTGACCCTGGGCGAGCTCATGGCCCTGATCGCCGGGGCCGACCTGCTTCTGGGCAACGACACCGGGCCACGTCACTTCGCACGGGCCTTCGCAATCCCTCGGGTGACGGTGTTCGGCCCCACCGAGCCGAAGTGGACCGAGACGAGCCACGGCGGTGAACGCATCGTGCGCGTCGACGTGCCGTGTGGCCCGTGCCACCGCAAGACGTGTCCGCTCGGTCATTTGCAGTGCATGACGCGGGTCAGTGCGGACATGGTCGAGCAGGCGTGCCACGCGGTGATGAAGCGGCCCGAAGAGTCGATGGCGGTCCGTTGAGATGAGGCCGTTGGCGACCGACGACCCGTCAGCGTCGAATCAAAGAAAATAGTCGGGCGCCCCGCCGGCGGCTTGAAGCCGGTCGAGCTCCTGGGGGTTCTCGATCAGCTTCTCAATCCACCAGTTCACGTCGTTGTAGAGGCAGGTCACTTTCTCGCAGGTGGTGGTGGCGTTGAACTCGCGGATGCTTTGAGCCGTCTGTTGGCGGGTCTGCATGAAGCCGGCCTCGTCGGCGTTGGCGTGCTTGTCCCCGAGCTTGCCATGAGGCTGGTTGCGGTAGACCGGGCAGTTGTAGAGCCCGAGGGGGCTGAGCACCTGCCGGAAGAACTGCATGTGACACTCGCGAGGCTGTCGCGCCAGCGTGCGACACTCGCCCCGGAGCATCGCCTTGAGGCCCGTGGTCTCGATCACCCGGAAGTCGTCGGTGGCCAGCGGCCGGGCCTGTTCGAGCTGTGCCTCGATCCGCTCGATGACGTCGCGCATGTGCCCATCGCGGTCCTCGATGTCGATCACCTCGGCGTTGTAGGCCTCCTCGCGGGTCAGAAACGGTTTGAAGGCGATGTAGCTGAACCGCGACTCGCGGGCGAGACGGGTCGCCTCGACGATCTCGTGCAGATTCTCGACGATGTGCGTGTCGTTCACGAACGCGCCCCGCCACGTGACGATGTAGGAAAAACCGATCGTCAGCTCGGGGTTGACGGCGCGGATGTTCGGCACCTCCGCGCAGATCTGCTCGAGCGTGATCGGCTTGCGCGGCTTGTGCATCTTCTGGAAGGTCGGGTCCGTGCCCGAGTCGAGCGAAAGGCGCACCCAGTCGCCGCTGTCGAGGCAGTCGGCGATTTCAGCGATCTTGCGGTTGCCCGTGCCGTTGGACACGATCGCCACCTGGAGGCCCAGCGCCTTCATCTCGCGGATCGTCGCGGCGAACTTCGGGTACAGCGTCGGCTCACCCCCGCCGATCACGATCACGGAGCGCATCCCCTTGTCGGCCATGACCCGAAGCGAATCGATCAACTTCTCGTGGTCGTAACGCCGGCCGGTGTTCAGGATGTCCATGTCCACGCAGTGGTCGCAGGCGAAGTTGCACGCCGTCGTCAGGTCGAGGTTGATCGAGATCGGGGCGAAGTCGGGCACGGGCGCCTCGACGTCGCCGAGCGTGCCGGCGTCCAGCGCGTGTCGGCGGGCGACCTGCCATCGCACGTACTGCTTGAGCGCTTCCAGCGCGTCCGGCTGAGTGAGCTTGGAGGCGAAGTCGTGAATGTCGGCCAGCTCGAGTTTGGCGCCCGCCTCCTCGTCGGCGCCCCTCGGCGGGGCGGGTGGCGACTCGGCCAGGACGTTCAGCGTCAGATCAGCCATCAGCACAACCCTTCGACGGAAAACCGGCGACAGCTACTGGTGAAGATTGGCTCGGGCGAGGGTACGCGACCGTCGCGTTCCCGCGTCGTTTGCCTCGCTGACCGGCCCACAATCAGAGATTACCCTAAGGTCGCGAGCGGTTTCTTTCAACCTCCTGGCCGGCACGCTCTGTCGAACGCGTCCACGAGCGAGCGCAGATCGCGTTGCATGGCGACCAGCTCGGCCCCGTCGGTGCCCCGGCCGCGCTCCAACGCCGCGAGAAACCCCCGGACCACCGCTTCGAGCGGGTCCTCGAGCGCGACCTCCCGTCCCTCGTGGACCAGCGACTGCCGGTACGCCGGCAGCACGACGCGGCGATCCACCCGCTCGCCATTGATCGCGTACCACGCCGGCCGCGGTCGAGCGCGGCTTCGTTCCAGCGAGAGCCGCGCCCCGATCCGCCCCTGGCCGTGTTGATACCTCACGACTAATTCCAGCCGCGAGGCTCCCTCCACGGAACCGTCCGCCACCACGGAGGCTTCAACGAGTTCCCCCGGCCCGCACAGCGCATGAAGCATCCCCACGAAGTGTGGGCCGGCATCGATGATCATCGACCGCCCGTGAGTCGTCGGGGATAAACCCATCTCGAAGCGACTGATCGGTTCCCGGCGAGCGTCGGGGCACAGGCGGTCGAACGCCGGCAGCGTCGTCGGCCACTGATTGACCACCTCGAGTCGCGCAACGCCCCGGAACGCAGCGATGACCTGATCGGACGGCCGCCGCCCGTCGGGGCCCGGTTCATCGGGCCAGCACAGCGGCTTTTCACAGAGGCAGTGCACACCGGCGGCGGCGACCTCCAACAACTGCGTCGCGTGAAATCGATAGGGTGAGCACACCGCCACGACATCCACGCCGCCCGCGGCCAGGGCGGATCGCAGCTCGACCTCGCCGGCGCACCCGCTTGCCAGATACGGCGACAACGCCCGGCGGGCCTGATCCACCGTCTGCCACGACGTCCCCACCAGCCCGACCACCCGCGCGCCGGCCCGGTGGAAGGCACGCACCACGAACGGCCCGGTGCCCTGACGCACCGACCGGGCGCCGACCACCACCACGCGGGTCGAGTTGGCCTGATCGGCGCTGATTCGACGGGCCATGATCGCCGTGGATCCGCCTTTCACTCTGCCCGTTTTCGCCGAGGGGCCGGGCGGCTCAGGAACCGGGCGGCGCCCGACGCCGCGTCAGTTGACCCCCAGGCCCCGCCGCGAATCGGCCAGGCCCTGCGGCACCAACACCACGCCGAACGTCGTCTCGTCGTCCACCTCGTCGAACGACGCGTCGAGCCGCAACGTCCACCGCGGCAGGGCGCGTTCGACGAACCCGCGGATCCGCCGCGTGTCGCGCTCGCCGAAGTCGAGCTGCTGCTCGAACCCGACGCGGTACTTGGTCGTGAGCTGATAGGCAAAGCCATACGTCAGCAGGCGGGAGTCGAGCACGTCGAGCTCGCTGTACTCGACGAAGCTGGTCAGGCGTGGGGTGTGCTGGAGGTTGATCCCGGCGCGCCAGGCGGCGGTCTCGCCGTCCTCGAGGTTCTGGGTCAGGTCGCCGGTGAACGCGAGCGTGTCGGTGACCAGCCAGAGCAGGCGGGTGTAGAAGTGGTCCCCGCCGCGGCTGAACTCCGGCCGATACGAAAAAAACCGCGCCAGCTCGGTGTCGACGTCGGCGTCGTCGCTGCGCAGGACCAGGTCGGTGTCGAGCACGAGCCAGTCGACGCTGCGCCACCGCCCGGGCCCGCCGCGCTGCGTCTCGAACGTGTTGCGCAGCCCCAGCCTGACCCCGGCGCCCTCGTTGATCGACTCGACGTCGTAGTCGAACGCCGGCAGCGCCTCGGGATCGACGCTGCTGGCGGCGTAGAACACGTCCACGCTCGGCTCGACGATGTGCCGCAGCCGATGCACGTCGAACAGCCGGCTCTCGACCCCGTCGTACGTCGCGTGCGCCTGCGTGCTCACCCGCGTGCCCACCGCGCCCCAGAGGCGGAACTGATCGTCCTCGCCTCGAAACTCCTCGAAGTCGTCGTCGTAGCCGGTGAACCGGCCCACGGCGTACGGGTTGATGCGAAAGTCACCGACCTCCAGCGGCACGACCAGCTCCTGCCGGCTGTCGAACCGCCCGACCCACCCGGTGGGGAACCCGTCGGCCGAGGCGGCGTCGCGGAACGTCGTGTCCGCGTCGATCCCGAACAGCTCCATCGCCGCCGGCGGGCGGAACCCGCGGTCGTCCGGCGTGTCGTCGCCGAACTGCGCCCGGATCCGTGCCACCCGGTTCTCGCTGAACCACGTCAGCCGCCCGTCCCACAGGTCCGTCCCCGTGCGGAAGTAGCCCAGCTCCGGCGCCTTGGCCGTGAAGAACCCCGGCGTCTGCGCCGGGCTCAACTGCGGCAGAAACTCGTTGAAGTCGTACGACGTCAGCAGCCACAGCTGCTGCTCCTCGTCGCGGCGGTTCAGGAACAGCGAGGTCTCGTAAGGCTTGGCCTCGAACGCCTCGTCGCGCTCGAACTCCTCGAGGAACGTCTCGTCGGAGACGAACGCCGCCTCGAGGCTCAGCTCCCAGCCATCGGGCAGCGGCTGGCGGTGCTGCCACCGCGCGAACCCGCGCAACTCGTCGGTCTGCTCGACGTCGCGCCGCCCGCCGATCTCGTCGGTCCCCTCGTCCTGGGGCATCAGCCGGGCGTCGAGGTTGCCGAACAGCTCGCGGCGCTCGTAGTCGATCCGCGTGCCCACCGACGGGCCGTGGTCGCCCAGGTAGTCCACCAGCAGGTCGGCCTCGACGCCGTCGGGCGCCTCGCGACCGGCCAACGCGAACAGGTCCCAACGCGTCTCGACCTCCACGCCGTCGTCGCTCGAATAACCCGTACGAACGCTCCGCAGCGGCGGGTCGCGGTTCTCGCCCGCCAGCACCGGCCAGTAGAAGAACGGCAGCTCGTTCCACTGCAGCGTCATGTGCTCGGCCGTGAACCGCTCCGGCGCGTCGCTGCCCGGCGACACCGGGCGTTCCACCGTCACCCGCCCCACCCCGATCGCGAAGTGCGGCTCGGCGAACTCGCTGGTCGTCAGCAGCGCGTCCTCGGCCTCGAAGCTCGTCCGCGACTGCTGCCGCACCGTCTCCGCTCGCACGTACAACGGCACGTCGTGACGCGCGTCCCACGTGTACATCACCGCGTCCAGCAGGATCGCCTTGTTCAGCCCCAGGTCGAAGAACATCCGCGGCGCACGCACCGTGTACTCGCCGTCCGAGATCACCGCGTCGTGCTCCAGGTACACGCTGCGCACCCGCGCCGCGTCCAGCGTGCCCCCGCCCAACGCCCCCTGCGCATCGCCCTCGACGTACACCACCGCGTTCTGCGCCCGCAGCACCACCGTCCGGTCCTGCTCGTAGTCGCTGTAGATCATCTGCACCCCCCCGATCAGCACCGCCACCTGACGGTCCGTGTCCGCCCACAGCCGATCCGCGCGGAACCGCACCACCCCACGTGTCGGCAGCACCCCAGGGTCCGGCACACGCGGCGCCCGCACCGCGCGTCGCTCGCCACGCGGCCGCACCTCCGCCACGCGCGCCGCCTCCGGCAGCCGATCCGCCTGCGCCAGCAGGTCCCGCTCCGCGATCGTCAACCGACGGTCCGCGTCCTGACGCACCGCCTCCGCCGCCGGCACCAGCTCGCCGTTGCCCGTCTCGTCGAACCGCGCCAGCCGCGCCCGCGCCGCGCCGATCAGCGCCTCGTCCGGCGACGCGTCCGCCCGCGTCAGCGGCGCCGCCAGCCTCACCCCGCCCTCGGTCGCGCCCGTGACCAGCAGTCGCTCGGCCTCGGCATCGATCGACACCCCCGCCGACAGGCTCCGCGCCCCGTCCAGATACACCGCCAGCCGACGCACCGTCCGGCCCGGCGGCCTCTGCGTCCGCACCCGCACCACCGCACGTGAGCCCCCGAACGCGTACGCGCCCATCCGGAACCGCACGTCCCCGTCCAGCAGCACGTAGTCGTCGCCGCCCTCCCGCCACACCGTCGCCGACCGCGCCGTCAGCACCGCGTCCGAGTTCAGGATCGGGTCGATCCCGCGAGGCTCCTCGGGCGAACGCTCGGACGGTGGTGGCGGCTCGGTTTCGGGCGGGCTCGGCGTCGTGTCCTGCGCCCGCACGCCCGGCAGCGGCGCCAACCACAGCATCAGCAGCGCCAGGCCCGACCATCGGGCCGCTGCGATTCGCCTTGCCGCGTCGGGTCGTCTCATGTGCCGCTTCCGTCCGTGAGTGGCCGCGGCGAATATAGGCCGCCCCGGGCCACGCGCCAACATCGAACCCCGCACGGCGCCTCGCGGCGGCGCCTCGCCGGCGGGCCCGCCCGCCGCTTCCGCTTCCCGCTGGTCTGCAAACTGGTCTCGAACTGGTCGGGAAACTGGTCTGGTTTCCGTCGCGCGCTCGTCCAAACCGGACCAGTTGGGCAGAAGTGGCCAGTCGGCCCGTGGCGAAGTGGCCGAGTGACCCGGCGGCCCGGTGACAAAGCGTCTCGTTCCGTGATCCTTTCCAGCCTTGCATCTTTTCATCTCCTGACTCCTGACTCCTGACTTCTACCCTTGCCCGATCGGTCGCCCCGGTGCGCGCGCGTCGGCACCTCGACTCATCAAGCCGGGCCGAAGCGCGGCACAAGCGCGAGTCCGGGTGTCTCACGTGCCGTCAGAAGTTGCGCGTGACATCGCTCGCCGCGCGCGCACGATCGCGGGTCTGTCGTGCTCGCGACCATCCACGCAGGAGCGGGCGTCCGCGAGGCGTTGCCTCGCGGCTGCAGCCGCGGGCAGACCTGCCCGCGGACGGGGACGAAGTCGTGGGTGGTGCCTGCTTGCGATCGACCCGCGACGGCGCTGCGCTCCGTCACGTTCGCAGTGTGCGATCCACGCGTGCGGTGTTGTCCGTGAGGCGTTGCCTCGCGGCTCAATGGCTCGTGCGCGTCACGTGTCGGGGGCGGTGGCGGCGCGGGCGCGCAGGAGGATGGCCGAGAGGGCGGCGTAGACGATCAGGCCGGCAAGGAAGAACGAGCCGAAGCCCTCGACGAACTTGTGAGCGACGTCGCGGTAGATCCAGCCGATCAGCTCGCCGCTGGTCAGCAGGGTGAGGGCGAAGAAGGCGGCGAGGGCGGCGATCAGCCCGCGGCGGAGGGCCGGCTCGGTGCGGCGCAGGGCCAGGTGCATCACGACGCAGGCGATGGGCAGGACCATGGTGACGTAGTGGTGCTTCCAGGTTCTTTCGGAGAGAAGCAGCATGGCGATCAGGACGACGGCCCACTCGCAGGCGAGGCGCCAGTCGCGGCGGGTGGGCGTGACGGTGCGGCAGACGTAGGCGGTCCAGGCGAGCGTGGCCAGCAGCAGGACGCGGATGATCCACGCGACGGTGCGCGGGTCGAGCGAGAGGAGGTTGATGCGGACGTAGTCTTCGGAGTCGCCGATCTTGACCCCGCCCCGGTCGGTCAGCAGGCGTGTGACGACGCCGGTGATGGACTGGTTGATGTGGAAGGCCCAGCGGGTGCCGCTGTCGGAGAGGAAGGGCAGGATCATGGCGTCGAACCAGGCGCGGTGCATCTGGTAGTTGGATTCGAAGCCGAGGACGAGCGCGGGGAGGGCGAGGGCGATGCCGATGCCGGCGGCGCAGCCGATCAGGGCGCGCCACTGGCGTTTCCACAGGAAGTAGAGGATGAACAGGCCGGGGGTGACCTTGACGACGGTGGCGACGCCGAGGATCGCGCCGCCGGCGATCGGGCGGTTGTGCGCGTACACCCAGAGCCCGGCCATGATGAGAAAGAGCACGAGCAGGTTGATGTTGCCGTGCTGGATGTCGCTGATGATGGGTCGGGCGGTGAGGAGGACGACCAGGGCGATGGCCCGGGCGGGCGGGGGCCGCCAGGGCACGCCGACGGCCAGCCTGATGGCCCACCACATCGACAGCGCGGCCATGGCGAACTTGGCGACCGCCAGCACGATCGCGCCGGTGACCGGGCCGAGCTGGTACAGCGGGTAAAGCAGCAGGGCGACGAGGGGGGTGGTGGGGAACTCGGGCTCGCCGTCCTCGTCGAGGTGCTCGGGGCCGTACATGTTCTGGCCCTGGAGGATCGCGTCGACGCTCGGCCGCCAGCGTTCGAACGCGCCGTCGCCCTGTCGGACCTTGTGGACGAAGGAGATGGACACGACGGTCAGGACCAGGAGGGTGACGACGACGACGCCGATGCGCCATCGCTGTTCGGTGTCCGCGCTGGGCTTGAGGGTCGGGGTCATGGGCGCATGCCGTGGTTGAGAGCGGCCCACTATATCGCGTGCGGGGTGGTGGCTGGTGCACGATCAGTCACACCTACGTGTTCGCGGCCGTCTGCGAGGCGTTGCCTCGCGGCTGCAGCCGCGGGCAGACCTGCCCGCGGACGGGGAC
>CAYSIX010000018.1:8010-28288 GCA_964431205.1 uncultured Phycisphaeraceae bacterium | reverse complement strand
CGAACCCCCAACCCTCGGTTCCGAAGACCGATGCTCTATCCAATTGAGCTACGGGTGCTCGCTGATCGGACCTGTCCCATGGTATCACGGGCGGGTCGGACGGTCAGCCATGGATGAAAAGCGGGGGTGCATTTGATAGGATGACGAATGGAGGCATTTTCAGGACCCGCGGCGACGCCGGATCGCATTGGCGTCGCGGGCGTAGGACGCGCCGGCGGATGATCGAGGACAAGGTAACGGGGCGTCAGCGGCCGCGTGGCCGGCTGTGGTGGTGGGTCGCCGCCATGGGCCTGCCCGTGTTGGTGGTGGCGGTGGCGTCGTCGTCCGGCCCCGAGCCTGAGGCGCGTTCCGCGGGTGACGCTCGGCCACGGAGCGAGGCGGACGGCACGCCGATGGCGAGAGCGGTCGACCGGCTGTCCCGGAACGATCTTCAGGCGGCCGAGGCGCTGTTCGCCGAAGCGTTGGCGGGGCTGCGGGAGGCGGACGGCCAGCGCTGGGTGCGTGCGGCGTTCGGGTACGCGACGTGCCTGCACCAGCGGCAGCCGATCACACCCGAGCGTATCGCCGAGGCGGACACTCTGTACGCGCGGATCGTTGAGACGGACCGGGCGTCGCTGTTCGCGGCGCGGGCGCTGCTGTGCCGGGGGCGGATCGCCGAGCTGCGTGACTATCCCGGTGACCGGCGGGCCCCCGATTCGGCGCGGCCGTACTTTCTGCGCGTGATCGAGCGCTGGCCGGAACACGAGTACGCGGTCGAGGCGGCGTTGCGATACGCCGGCACGTTCGTGGAGCAGGGGTATCACGCGCGGGGCATGGATGCGACGGACTGGGAAGCGCGCACGGCGGCGGTGCGGGAAGGCGTTGATTTTCTCGAGGGTTTCCTGGCGGATCGCGAGCCGAGCCGGATCGTCCGCGGCGCGTGGGAGTTCCTTGGCGACGTCTATTGGTGGTACTTTCAGGACCCCGAGCCGAGCCTGCGTGCGTACCTGCGCGCGACCGGCGATCAGAGGATGCTGGAGGGTGACGATCCCATCCCGCAGAAGTTGAACCTGGATCGAGTGAACCCGGGATTCCTCTACTGGCGGATCGCTGAGCTGGCACGGATGAGCGGACAGCGTGAGGTCGCGCGCGAGTACTACAGCCGCCTGGTGACCGAGGTGCCCAGCTACGGCCAGGGGACGATGGCCCAGATCCGGATGCGCGAGATGGGGTTCGCGGAGGACGAGATCCCGCGGTTCGAGACGTTCGGGAAGGAGGCTCGCTGATGCGGGCGAATATGATCGCCTTGGCGCTGCTCACGGTCGCGTATGTGTTCAGCCTGTTTGCGCAGTGGCGGGTCAAGCGTGAAATCGAGCCGCCGGACACCACCGTCCTGCACCTGGCGCACCACCATCTCGAGGCCGGCTATCGCGAAGCGCTGCAGGTGGTGATCGAGGACTTCGAGGAGTACGAGCGGCGACGGGGCCGCAAGGTCAAGGTCATCCAGCGGGCGATCCCGGAGCGGTACTACTTCCCGTGGTTGAACGCGAACATCGTCGGTGGGACGATGCCCGATATCGTGCAGTTGCCGCAGAACTGGCAGGAGACGGCGGTGCTGCAGCAGCACTTCGTGCAGTTGGACCCGTTGATCGGCAAGCCGAACCCCTTCAACGACTTCGAGGCACTCGAACGGGTGATGGGGGACGTGGACCTGCACCGCAACGTCACGGATACGCAACGTCAGACCGACGCGGCGTTCGCCGAGCCGCTGCTCGTGCGCGAGGTGATCGCCCGGACTCCGGCGGACCTGCGTGAGTACCTGCGGAACACGCCGATCAAGGAGACCTTCTATGACGGGATGCTCGGCGGGTTCAACTACACGCTGGCGGCGTACTACTCGTTCCCGACGTCGGCGGCGACGGACCGGCTTTTCTACAACAAGCGTCTGTTCGCCGAGGCCGGCTACGACGAGCCGCCGCGGACGCTGGGGCAGTTTCTGGACCTGTGCGAGCGCCTGACGCGGCTGCGCGGCCCCGACGACCGACCGATCGTGCCGATCGCCGCTTACAAGGGCGCCGACCAGGTCATGATTCACAGTCGGTATTCGGCGCCGTTTACCTATCGGCTGGGCAACCGGTTCGACTGGGACCTGACCGCCGCGCCGCCCGACATCGTCGTGTACGGGGGATGGCAGGTCGGTCTGTGGGATTTCCAGGAACCGTCGCTGAAGGCGTACTACCAATGCGCCCGGCGGATCGCGAGCTATTGCACGCCCGGGTTCCTCGCGATGGAGCGGGACCAGGCCACGTTTTCGTTTTCACAGGAGCAGGCGGCGATGGTCCCGGCGCCAACCTTCGACGCCGCCAACTTCTTCAGAACCGCGCGGTTCGAGGTCGGCGTGATGAACTTCCCGATGCCCGGCCCCGAGGACCCGCAGGGCTGGTACCGGTTCGCGGACCAGCGGCCCATGGAGGGCATCGCGCCCGCGGGCCTGTTCGCGCTCAACAGTCGCGGCGATCACGTCGACCTGGCCGAACGCTTCGTTCAGCTGTTGACCTCGTTCGTGTGGAACGAGCGGTTCAACCGCCTCGCCGAGCTGGTCCCCGCGGTCAAGGGGACCGAGCCCGCCGAACGCCTGCTGCCGTTCAAGCCCTCGGGACGCGGCGTTTCGCGCGGCATGGTGCCCGACGGCAGCTCCGACAACTCCTACCTGACCAACGACTATCGCGGGTACTTCTGGATCTATCTGTCGGGTCAGATCCCCGACGACCAGCGCGCGTACGAGCGCTTCGTCTCTCAGCTCGAGGCCAGCTTCGCGGACCCGCAGTACGGCATCGACCGATTGTGGTCGAACGCGTGGGACGGCGAGCGGCGTGGCGCGCGACTCGAGGACGGCCGCATCCACGTCAACACCGCGGTTCAACTGCTCGAAGGACGAACGACCGAGCGGCAACTGGAACGGTATCACCGCGACCTGATGCGTAACGCACAGCACCTCAACGGCTCACGCGTCCGCCTGCGACACGATCAGGTCTTCCGCGACCAGCCCCGGCCGTTCCCGAGCTTCTGACTGACGCGAACCCGAGACCGGAGCCTCGCTCACGATGACCAGCACGCCCGCAAGAGTTGAAACGATTGCTCCCGCCGCGCTGCCCGCCATCCGGCCACGCAAACGCCGTCTCTCGGCCGTCAAGCTGCGAACCTGGGCCGGCCTCTACCTGCTCATCGCCCCCACCGTCATCGGCACCGCCGTCTTTACCTACTACCCCAACCTCGACGTCTTCATCCGATCGCTCTATCGATGGCAGCCCGCCGAGGTCATCCAGGAATTCATCGGGCTCAAGCACTTTCGGGACCTGATCGGTGATGGGCGTTTCTGGGGCTCGTTTCAACTCGCCCTGACCCTGCTGGCGGCCAACCTCGTCAAGATGTGGCCGAGCATCTTCGTCGCGGTCCTCCTGCACCGGCTGCGCAGCGACCGGATGCGCTACCTGCTTCAGGTCCTGTTCGTCCTGCCGATGGTCATCCCCGGCATGGTCTGGCTGCTGATCTGGAAGAACTTTCTCGACCCGAACGTGGGGATCATCAACCGCTTGCTGAGTCTGACGGGAATGATGGAGCTGTTGCAATGGCTCGATGAGCGGATGTGGCGGGTCGCCGACGCGCTGTACCCGCTGAACGCGGCGCTGGATCGGCTGCTGTCGGGTCGGGGGCCGGTGTCCGTGGAGGTGTTGGAGGCCGGCGTCGCGCGGCCGAGCGGTCTGGGGGTCTGGGGGCTGGGTTTCGTCGGCGCGACGCTGCTTCTCTGGGCCGGCGGTGGCGTCCGAGCCGTGGCGCGGCGATGGTTCCTCTGGCTGCTGGTCCTGACCCCTGCGGCGCTGATCTGGCAGTGGCACGCCGTATGGATTCTGCCGCTGACGTACGGGGTGTACAGGCTGTTGACGCGTCGCACACCGCTGGGTGCCGACGATGCGGTGGTTCGCTGGACGGGCGTCGGCGTCGTCGGCGTCGCCGTGGCCCTCGTGCTGCTGACCAGGGTCTGGGACCACACCACCCACGCGTTCGAAAGCGGTGCGCCCGCCTGGCTCGGGCACAGTGACCTGCTCATCCCCACCCTCATCTTCTGGGGCTTCCCGTGGGTCGGGACGGTCGGCGTGCTGATCTATCTGTCCGGGCTGCAGCAGATCGGTGAGCACGTCTACGAGGCCGGGGAGATCGACGGGCTCGGTTCGCTCGGCCGGTTCTTCCACCTCGAGTTGCCCCTGATCATGACGCAGGTGCGCATCATGCTCATCTTCATGACCATCGGCACGCTGACCGACTACTACCAGATCCTGCTGCTGCTCGGGCCGGCCGGCGGCCCGGCGGGCAAGGGCATGGTCCCCGGCCTGTACATGTACAACCAGGCCTTCGTCGAAGGGCGCTACGGCTACGCCTGCGCGCTGGGTGTGGTCATGTTCGTGCTCGTCCTGATCATCACCATCGTCTACCAGCGATACGTCAAGGTGGAGAAGTAAGCCATGGCCCGCGCCCGCCGCGCCCCATACCGCGAGACCGTCAAGTACCTGCTGCTCGGGTTCGTGCTGTTGTTCGCCTACTACCCCATGCTCGTGATGTTCAGCATCAGCTTCAAGAACAACGAGCAGTTCGTGAACAACCCGTGGTTCTTCGACCGCCCGAGCCAGTGGGACTGGTCCAACTGGGCCCAGGCGTGGGGCCTGGTCAGCCAGTACATCGCCAACTCCATCTTCACCGCCACAACCACCACCGCGATCATGATGGTCCTGGTGATCGTCACCGCCTACGTCGTGGCCCGGTACCGGTTCCCGGGGCGGACGGTCTTCTTCTATGGGCTGATCGCCACGATCTTCCTGCCCCCGAGCGCCGCGAGCCTCGTGACGACGTTCAATCTCCTGCAGGGCATGAACCTGATGAACAGCCTCTGGGCGATCATCATCAGCGGGTCGCTCGGGGGTGGGGCGATGGCGGTGTTCATCCTCAAGCTGTTCATCGACGGGATCCCGAAGGACCTGTTCGAGTCGGCTCAGATCGACGGGGCGGGGCACCTGCGCCAGATCACCACGATCGTGGTGCCGATGACGGCGTCGATCCTGGGGGTGCTGGCGATCCAGAGCTACCTGGGCGTGTGGAACGAGTTGCTGCTGACGCTGGTGATGATCCGCGATGAGGCCCGCCAGACGCTGCCGCTGGGGCTGATGATGCTGGACGGCGAGTATCACAAGGACTGGGGCCAGCTCATGGGGGGGTACAGCATCGCGGCGTTGCCGCTGGTCGTGATCTTCGTGTTCACGATGCGGCTGTTCGTCCGGGGGTTCGCGGCGGGGGCGGTCAAGGGCTGAGGCGGGGAAGTTCGGGAGCGGCAGATTCGGGGGCAGGTTGTGCAAAACGGGGCGCACAGGGGAGGGCGAGGCAGGGAATGCCATTAAATGGCGGATCGCAAAGAAAATGTTTGGGGGCGGGCACTCGGGCCGGCGCGACCGAGGGTTTGCGAGGGCGTTTCTGTCGTAAGTATATGATATTCAAATACTTACGCCTAAATGCCGCACGGGGTGATCGGGTCATGCGAGTTCGAGGGGGTGCCCGGAAAATTTTCCCCTGCACGGGCGAAAGGGCTTGCATCGTCGGCCGGGATGGGTTACTATCTGCGTGGAGAGATTCTTCTTGACGGATGGGCAAGTTTTGGAGTGCCCCTTCCAAGGCCGCAGCCCAAGCGGCAAGGGGGGAAAACGGAATGGAGAGTGCCAATATGAAAAGAGTTGTCGGACTAGCACTGACGTTGGCTCTCATCGCCACGTCCACCTCGGCCTGGGCTAGCGCAGTTAGCTACGGCGATGTGGCGGCGGACGATGTGACCTACGTCAACATCAAAGAGAACTCGGGTACTGACCCCGAGGATCTGCCTCTGTACGGCGATCCCTCGGCGGCCGGTAACTCGCTGGTCTTCAGCCCCAGCAACTATGTTGCTTCGGCCGAGCCCAGCGAGGGTGAGTTCGATACGGACAACACCAGCGCAACGCTGACGATGCAAGTCGTCTCGAACAGCGACCTGCCGCTGGCGTCCATCAACATCATGGAGTTCGGCGATACGTTCCTGGCGGGTCTGGGTGAAGCCCAGGCTTTGACGGCGGTCGCCGGCGGTCTTTTCGTCTCGTACGACGATGGCAACGGTCTTCAGACCCTGCCCGTCGGCGAGCTCAGCGACGTGTCCTTCTCGCTGCCCGACGATTCCGGGCTGTCCGAGTGGACCGCTTCGGTCGAGATCAATCTCGCCGAGCTGAACGTCACCGAGGTCTTCGTCAGCTTTGACAACCTCGTGACCGCGATCGCTGAGGAAGGCGCCACCGCCTTCATCGAGAAGAAGGTTTTCAAGATCACGACCACGGTCGTGCCGGAGCCGGCCAGCGTCGCGCTGATCGGCCTCGGGGCCCTGCTCATCGCGGGTCGCCGTCGCATCGACGCCTGAGAAGCAAGCCGCTTCGAACTCCCACCATGACCGACCAGCCCCGCTCAACCGAGCGGGGCTTTTCTTTTCACGCGGCCGCAGGCAGCGTGATGGCGCTCGATCTCCTGCGGCCCGCGTCGGAACCGACCGCTTGCAATGGATCCGGCCGAACTCCGGGCGGTCCGCCTCGCGACGGGGCAACGCGGCCCTCAGGAGGCTGGACGGCAAGTCCCCGTTACACGACGCACCGGCCGACGAGTTGTGAATGCGAATCGGGCCGCGGTGATGCTGGAACAGCGACGCTCATCACGCGTGCGGAGCCGCATCTCTATCTCCGCGATCGATCTGGCTGCTGTCAACTGGCCCGTCGCCCGTCAGGGGACCGGGTCCTATCACCGTCGGGACCGCCACCGATCCCGGGGTTGGCGGGAGATGACCGGCCCATTTCGCTGACGTGAAAAATGTTTTGAAGCAGCGGGTTGACAGGAAGAAAAGAAACGGTAAGATGAAACTGTTTCGTTTACTGTCACATCGGCGGACTCATTCGTCAGCCCGCCATCGTGGAGCTTTGTATGGCCTCGGTTCGTCAGCTCGCTCGCCAGACCGGCGTCTCGATCACGACCGTTTCACGGGTGCTCAACAACCACCCCTCGGTCAGCGAGGCGGTCCGACGCCGCGTGCTCGACGCCGCCAACCACGAGGGGTACGTCGCCACCGTCGGCCGCCGCTCGACGTCCAACATCGCGGTCCTGTACACCGAGGAGCCGTCGATCGGCTCGCCGTTCGACGCGGCCCTGTTGACCGGGCTGACCGAAGCGATGCGCGAGTCGCCGTTCGACCTGATGATCCTCGAGGCTGAACGCTCTCGCCGTCACAACGAGACTTTCTCACAGATGCTGATGCGCAAGGGCGTGCGGGGCGCCATCGTGCGGACCAGCTCGAGCACGCACGGGATCGCGGCGGACATCGCCGACGAAGGCTGCTGTGCGGTGGTGGTTGGGGCTCGCATCGACCACCCGCGGCTGCACTATGTCTACAGCGACTCGCGGCGTGCCAGCCGGGAGGCGGTCGAGCACCTGATCGGCCTGGGCCACCGTCGGATCGCGATCTCGTTGAACGTTATCGACGACACGGACCACCAGGACCGGCTGGACGGCTGTCGGGAAGCGCTGGCGGCCGCCGGTCTGACCCTCGACGAGCGGCTGGTCTTTCACGTACCCGCACGCCGTCAGGGCGGCAATCAGATCATCCGCCGGCTTCGCACCATGGTGGACCCGCCGACGGCGCTGTACCTGACCGATCCGATGACCGCGGTCGGCGCGGTTCACGAGGCGCAGCGCGTGGGCCTGAAGGTGCCCGGCGACCTGTCGATCGTCGGGTTCGACGACGCAGATATGCGTTTCACCGTCCACCCGCAACTGACGGCGGTGTGTCAGGACGCGATCCAGCTCGGTCGCGAAGCGTTCGCGATCCTCAACGACCTGACCACACGCAAGCGACGCACGCCCATCCGCAAGGCGCTTCGGACATGGCTCGAGGTGCACGGGTCCACGGGCCCGCCGCCGTCGAACGGGCGCCCGCCGCAGGACTGACCCGGATCCTGTCTGTGAAGGTGACGGCAGGTCTAGATTTCAGATTCTTTTTTGGTTCGAATCGCGCAACGGAAGAAAGCAGAATCACATGTGTGGTGTTGGAAGGAGAGCTGGACGACCGGGTTTGGCGGCGCTGACCGCGGCGCCCTTGGGTCTGGGGGGCCTGGCGCTGGGCCGGCGGCGAAAGCCGGCATAATCACGAGGTGCGTGCCGTCGGCCCGCCCGACCGCGGGCGGACGACTTGATGGAACTGATTCGCAACGTGTACGCGTCGATCGAAATCAACGACGCCCTTTGAGACAGGAGCGCTGTCATGTCTGGATTCACTCGTCCCCGTCGGTCCGGTTTCACCCTCATCGAGCTGCTGGTGGTGATCTCGATCATCGCGCTGCTGATCGGCATCCTGCTGCCGGCCCTTGGCGCGGCGCGCGAGGCGGCCTTGGATACGCAGTGCAAGAATCAGCTACGCCAGTTTGGTCTCGCGTTCCTGACGTACGCGACCGATCACGACGAGCAGATGCCGATCGGCTGGAATCGTGTCTCGCCGGATCTCAACGTCTTCAGCCTGCCGGAAAAGGATCGGGGCCGAACCTGGCTCACCCGTGGCTTCAGCGCCCAACAGTGGCTGGCCAACGGGCCGCACGAGGGAGCGATTTACTCGTACGTGGGCGAACAGGATGAACTCTATCGCTGCCCCTCTCTGTCAGAGGGGGTGGTGGGGTCGGGCCAGGGCAGCAACGGCAAGTACGACTACTCGATATTCACCGCCTGGAACGGCGCCAAGCTCATCAACATGCCCAACACCGCCACGGTGATCCCCGATGGCGGCGACCAGACCGAGAACGAGACCACGGCCATCGCGCCCATGCTCATCGAGGAGGACCCGTTCAACGCGATGAACTCCGCCACCTGGCCCGACTCGAAGCACGCCTGGAACGATCGCATCGGCAACTGGCACAACGGCGATACGGGCAACTTCACCGCGGTCGATGGCAGCACGGCCTCGTTGACCGAGCCGCGCGACGTGGAGAACCCGCAGACGGGCAACGATCAGCTTCAGGCGTTCAGCTGGTTCGCCAAGGCGCCTTCCGGAGCGCTTTACTCACTCGGGTCGCGCAATCGCCGGGCCGACGGCAAGCCCGCCGGCAGCGGCCGGGTGGAGTACGGCTACGGTGAGTGGGGCGGGCTCTGAGCCGACCGACGCGTTCGACCCGCCTGAGGGGCTATTCGTCGCCGCGCGTATCTGACGGCGGGGTGTGCGCCAGTTCCTCACCCGCGATCAGCGCGCCCGCCGGTCGCAGAGCCGGCACGTGGTCGCAGACGATCTTGAACGAGACCAGCAGCGGCACCGCCATCAACGCGCCCGCGACGCCCCACAGCCAGCCCCATCCCACGATCGCCAGGAACACGACCGCCGGGTTCATCCGAAAACGGTGGCCGTAGATCGTCGGGCTTATGACGTACGCCTCGAGCAGGTTGACCGTCAGGAACATCGCCGGCGGGACCAGTCCCCACGCCAGGGAATCGAAGCTCAGCAGCGACACGGGCGTCAGCAGCACGACGTATACAACCGGGCCCAGGTAGGGCACGTAGTTGATCAGCCCGGCCAGCACGCCCCAGACCACCGCCTGAGGCAGGCCGACGAGCGTGAACAGCACGCTCATCAGCGCGGCGAGCGTGACGTTGATCAGCGTCAGCATCGCCAGGTACTGCGAGATGTCTTCTTCGAGTTCGCTGACGGCGTCGAACGCGCGGTGCTCGTCCGGCACACGTGCGAGGGTCCGCAGCGTGGCCCGCAGGAAGCGATCGTCGGACGCCAGCAGGAAGTATGTGAGGATGAGCGTGATCACAAGGCCCATGACGAAGACGCCTGTGCCGCTGACGATGGTGCCGGCGGCGTCGGTCGCCAGCGAGGCGAGCGCGCCGAGTGGATCGAACCGCGGCACGTCCTGCGAGTTCTCCGCGTCTTGCGGCCCTTCGTCGGCCGTGACGACGTGTTCGGCGGCGTCGGCCGGGGCGTCTTCGCCCTCGACGTAGCTCTCGAGCCACGCGACGGTCTGATGCTGAAGGGCGCGCAGGTCGCGCGGCATGGTGTCGATCCAGGCGGCAACGGCGCCGGACCCGGCTGAGATCCCGCCCGCGATCACCAGGAACAGCCCGAAGACGACGGCCGCGGCGGTGATGAACCGTGGCACGCCCAGACGGACCGTCCGGCGGACCAGCGGCTTGAACAGCAGACTCAGCAGCAGCCCGGCAACGATCGGGATCAGGATCGCCTGAGCCACACGCATCGCGGCCAGGGTCGCCAGGACGGTCAGGATCAGCAGCCACCGCGCGGGCAGTCGGCTCGTGACGTCGGTCCCGCGCTCATGAGCCGACGATGTGTTGCGACGCGACCGTCCCGGCGGCGTGGAAAGCTCGCCTGCCACAGGGGCATTAGGAGAATCGGGAGATTCACGATCTGCAGGCCCTGTCATCGGTTCGGTCCTCGCCCGCTTTGTAGTAACCTTTGGGCAACGTGTCAGGCGGTCCGTGGTTTTCCCGAGCGGTTGCCGACATCTTTCGACTCCGCGCCGCTTGACTTAGCGCTGCTGGCCTCCCTTGAATAGGTTAGCCTTTCACGGGACTGAGTCACAAAAGGAGCCGCATCGTGGCCAAGGAAACGGATACAAGCGAGTTGCAGAGTGAGCTGGCGGCGCTGAAGCAAGACCTGTCGAAGGTCCGTACGGACGTTCGCGGGCTGGCCGAGACGCTGGTTGATCTGGGCAAGGGCTCGGCTCAGAAGGTTCGTTCCGACGTTGAGGGCCGCGTCGAATCTTCACTGGAGTCGCTTCAGGAGCACATCGAGAAGCGGCCGGTGACGACGGTGGCGGTAGCGTTCGCGGTCGGGCTGGTCGCCGGCAAGCTGTTCACGCTGAACCGACACTAGCGGGGGGATCGATGCTCGGTCAGTTCATCGTGAAGGTGGCGAACCTGGCGGAAGCCGAGGGTCGCGTGGCGAAGCAGAGCGTGTTTCTGCTGGCGGCGGCGGTGCTGGTGTTCGCCGCGGCGGTGGCGCTGGTTCTGGTAGCGTTGGTGCTGCTGGGGGTGGCGATGTATCTGGGGCTGGCCGAGGTCATGCCACCGGGGGGAGCCGCGGCGCTCGTGGGGGCGATTCTGCTGCTGGTGGGGCTGGTGGCGGCGATGTCGGCCGGCCGGATCATTCACAAGCGGGTGTCGCGATGAGCGGGCGGCTCGGGCAGAGCGAAAATCGAGGCGCTGACCTTCCCGTAAGCGAGCTGAAACGGCAGGTGATCGAGACGGACCCCGGTCGGCCACTCGCCGACATGGTTCGCCGGCATCCCGAGGCGACGGTCGGCCTGGCCCTTGCCACCGGTTTCGTGTTGGGGGCGGTGCCGAGCGCCGCGCGTCTGGCCGCCGCGGCCGGTTGGATGGCGGCGCGACTCCTGCGCGACGCGGTGACCGCCGAGCTCGCCTCGAAGTGACGGCCGGGTCGGTTCCGCGGCGGCGAGGCTTTCTGTCTCCCGGCCTCGTCTCTCGTCTACTGGCAGGCGATCAGACACACCAAACCGCGAGGCACGGCGGCCGCGATCTGCCGGTGGCTGCCTCAGCGGCGTGCCATCGCCTCTGTCCCCAAGGGTATAATCACGATATGGCCGCTGTCAGCACCGCGAAGATGACCGCCCGCCAGTTCCTGGAGTTGGGTGAGGACCCGCCCGGCATTCGGCTCGAGCTTGTTGACGGAGAGATCGAGTTGAGCCCCAGCCCCATCCCGGATCATTCGCACGTCGATCGGATGTTGACCATTCTGCTCGGCCAACACATCCTGCAGCACGACCTCGGCCAGTTGTTCGGCGACGTGGACACCCTCTTCGGTGAGCACGACGTCCGTCGGCCGGACCTGCTCTACTTCTCCCGCGATCGCCTGCACCTCATCGGTGAAAAGGCGATGCACGGCCCGCCCGACCTGTGCGTCGAGATCATCAGCCCCGCAAGCGCGCAGACCGACCGTCAGGTCAAGTCCCGCCAGTACGAAGCGGCCGGCGTGGCCCATTACTGGATCATCGATCCCGCGGCGCGCACTTTCGAGGCGTACACGCTTCGTGAGCGGGCCTACGAGCGATGTGCGGAAGGACGGGATCAGGACGTCGTGCATGCGCCGCCTTTCGACGAACTCGCATTGCCGCTGGGCAAGCTGTGGCGACCGAGGCCCGATTCGAACAGCCCCTCCCCTCGCTGATACAATGCCGGTCGAAGCCTCCGCGTTTGGAACCCGCCGCCGTGTCGGGACGGCGACGGGCCTGAAAACCCCATCCCGACGACAACCGGCCCGCTGATCCGTGCCGCGCGGTTTGCGCGTGACCACGGTCGCTGTTTTCGCGGAGACTTCACCCATGCCCGGAACGATTACGCCCCTGCCCGTGATGCTCGAGGAGGAGGATCGCAAGATCTACGACCGCCTCGAGCCGCCCAAGTCCATCGTCGTTCGCTATGGCTACCAGAAGCTCGTCGCCGAGCTGCCCTACGACGGGACCGACAAGCCCGGCTGCGGCAGCAAGCTGGTCATCCGCACCGATCGCGGCATCGAGCTGGCCGAGATGCTGACCACCACGTGCCCGAACTCGGGCTGCTCCAAGGCCGTCAGCCGCAAGGAGATGCTTCAGTACATCGACCGCTCCGGCGGCAAGGACTTTCCGTTCACGACCCGGGGCAAGGTCCTGCGCGTCGCCACCATCGACGACATGACCGAGCAGAGCCGCCTCGACGCTCAGAAAACCGAGATGATCCGCACCGCCAAGGCGCTGATCCGCGAGTTGGATCTGGACATGCGCCTGGTCGAGGTTGAGCGCCTGCTCGGCGGCGAGCGAATCATCTTCTACTACACCGCCGATCATTGGGTGGACTTCCGCGAGCTGGTCAAACGCCTCGCCGCCGAGTACCAGACCCGCATCGACATGCACCAGGTCAACGCCCGCGAGGAGGCCCGACTCGTGGCGGACTACGAGCGATGCGGTCAATACTGCTGCTGCAAGAACTTCCTCAAGGTGCTCAAGCCCGTTTCCATGCGGTCGGCCAAGGTGCAGAAGGCCACGCTGGACCCGACCAAGATCTCCGGCCGCTGCGGTCGGTTGATGTGCTGCCTGCGGTACGAGGATCAGACCTACAGCGACCTGAAGAAGCGGCTGCCGCACCGCAAGAGCTACGTCGAGACCGAGGACGGCGTGGGCCTCGTCATGGACACGCAGATCCTCACGCAGCTCGTGCTCGTAAAGTTTTCACACTTGCCCGCGGCGCAGGCGTACCCGGTGGAGAACATCCGGGTGCTGAGCAAGGAGGAGGCGGCCGAGCACCGTCGCCAGGAGCAGGAGCGGATGCAGGCGCAGCTCGACGCGGCCAAGTCGCGGGAGAGCAAAGGGGCGGGTCGAAGGCGACGCGATGATGGCGGCGGGGGTGGGCCGCGGCGAGATCGGCGTCGCCGAGAGGATTCGCCGCCCGCCGACGCCCAGGAGGCCGGGACCGCGCCCGCCGCGTCCGACACGCCGTCCGCCGACCAGCCCGAATCGCAACCGCCCGTCAGCCGCGGATACTCGCGCGGAGACGGCACGCCCAAGGGCGAAGCCGAGGCCCGCGGCGGCCAACCCGGCCGCAAGAAGCGTCGCCGCCGCCGCCGCCGGCGGCGGGGGGGCGAAGGCGGGTCTTCTGCCGGCTCATCAGGTGGATGAGCTCGACCCGGCCCGTGCGACCCGGTGGTCGGCGCAACCGGCCCATTTTTATCCATGTTTCCGCGCGGCGCGGACCGATGTTGATCTCGGTCGGATGTGGGTCGGGCGGTCATCTACCGAAACGGAGCACATGCGCGAGAAGGGATTCCGAATCGCGATCGGCCAGATGCAGGCGGTCCCCGCCGACGTCGAGCGGAACCTGCAGTGCATCGCCGACCTGGTGGACCGGGCCGTCGAGCACGGCGCTCATCACCTGGTTTTCCCCGAGATGGCCCTGACCGGGTACCTCGTGGACAACCGCTTCTCCTGTGCCGCCGTCCGGCTCGACGGTCCGCAGGTCGGTCGGCTGCGCGAGCTGTCGAAGCGCATCGGCATCGCCGTGGGCCTGATCGAGGAAACCCGCTCGACCCTCTTCTACAACAGCTCGATCTTCCTCGAGCAGGGCAAGATCCGGCACGTTCACCGCAAGAACTACCTGCCGACCTACGGCATGTTCGACGAGCGACGCTACTTCGGCGCCGGGTGGGACGTCTCGGCGTTCGACACCGCGCACGGCCGCATGGGCATGCTCATCTGCGGCGACGCCTGGCACCTGCCGCTGGCCTACCTGGCCGCCCACGACGGGGCCGACGTGCTGATCATCCACGCCGCCAGCTCGACCGAGGGCCTGACCGACACCACGCCGTGCGACGACGCCTGGCACTGGATGTGCCGCAGCTACGCGCTGACGCTCTCCTGTTTCGTCGTCTTCGCCAACCAGGCCGGGGCCGACGGCCAGTACCACTACTGGGGCGGCTCGTTCGTCGTCGGCCCGGACGGCAACCTGATCGCCCAGAGCCACACGGCCGAGCCCGACTTCGTGTTGGCCGACCTCGACTACGCCGCGTTGCGCCAGCAGCGGATTAAGCTGCCGTTCCGTCGCGACGACAGCCTCGCCCACACCGTGCAGCTCGGCCAGCGCGTGCTCAAGTCCAAGGTGCGACGCGACCGCTTCTTTGACGGGGCCCTGGCTGACGAGCCCCCCGCGCCCAAGCCACGCTGACCCACCCATCGCGCAGGAGCCGACATGCGCACCGAACAAACGCATTTTTTCAGCGACGGCCTTCGCCTCGGCGCCAGCTTCTTCTGGCCTGACGGCCACGATCCCGCCACGCCGCAACCGATCGTCATCGCCTGCTCGGGTTTCACCGGCCTGCGCCACATCCACCCCGCCCGCTTCGCGCGATTTCTCACCGCCCGCGGGCACGCCTGCTTCGGCTTCGACTATCGCGGCTTCGCCGACAGCGAGGGCACGCCTTACCGCGTGCTGCTCGAGGAGCAGGTCCGAGACATCCGCCACGCCGCGGCCTTTGTCGCCGGCGACGAACGCGTCGATGCCTCCCACCTCGTCCTGCTCGGCTGGGGGATGGGTGGCGGGCTCGTGCTCGACGCGGCGCGCGAGCTGCCGGGTCTGGCCGGAGTCATCGCCGTCAATGGTTTCTACAACGGCAAGCGCGTGCAGCGCGCCCACCGCGACGACGCCGACTACCGCGCGTTCTGTGAGCGTGTGGATCATGAGCGCCGCGAACGCAGCCGCACCGGCGCCGCCGCCGAGGCCGACCCGTTCGACATCTACCCGCTCGACCCGCAGTCGCGGCGGTACGTCGACGATGTGCTGCGCAAGACCCCCGGCTACGAGGCCGAGCGCTACTCGTTCGAGCTGGCCGATTCGCTCCTGCGCTGGGACCCGCAGGCCTACGCCGACCGCATGCGCCTGCCGCTGCTGATCGCGCACGGCGATCAGAATCAGCTGCACCCCGTCGAGGAGGCCGAGTCGCTGCACCGCGCCTACGCCGGGCCGAAGGAGCTGTACTGGATCGAGGGCGCCGGGCACACCGAGTTCATGCACGATGAGGACCCGAAGTTCCAGGCGCTGGGCGCGCGTGTGGCGGAGTGGATTGAAGCACGGCTGAGCGAGGCGAAGGGCGCGTGATGGACCTCACCGGCGCGATCGACCTGCACGTGCACTCGGCGCCGGACGTGTACGAGCGTTCGGTGGACGACCGGGAACTCGTGCGCGAGGCGGAGACCGCCGGCATGCGCGCCGTGCTGCTCAAGAGCCACCACACCCTCACCGCGGATCGCGCGACACTCGCTGCCCAGGACGTGGGCATCGGCGTGTTCGGCGGGCTGGCGTTGAACCTCAGCGTCGGGGGGCTCAACCCCGTCGCCGTCGAGACCGCGATCGCCTTCGGCGCCCGGCAGATCTGGATGCCCACGCTGCACGCGGCCAACTGCCTCGAGGTCGCCGAGGCCGAGATGTTCCGCGCCGAAGCACGCAAGGGCCGCGAAGGCATCCGCGTCGTCGACGCCGACGGCCGAGTTACCCGCGAGGTCATGCCCATCCTCGAGCAGGTCCGCGACGCCGACATCGCCCTCGGCACCGGCCACCTCGCCCCCGAGGAAAGCCTCGCGCTGCTGCGCGTCGCCAGCGACATGGGCATCACGAAGATGCTCGTGACGCACCCGCTCATGCAGTTCACGCGCTTCGACCTGGACCAGATGAAGGCCGCCGCCGAGCTGGGCGCGATGCTCGAGTTCGACTACCTCTCGTGCAGCCCGAAGTGGCACGCCGCCGTCCCGCCCAGGCGCACCGCCCGGGCGATCCACGCCGTCGGCCCCGAGCACTGCGTCATGGCCACCGACGGCGGACAACCGTACAACCCACACCCGCCCGAGATGCTCCGCGCTTTCGCCACCGCCCTGCGGGACGAGGGCCTCGCCGAGCCCGACCTCCGCCGCATGATGTGCACCAACCCCGCGCGCATCCTCGGCGTGTAGAGTCGGGTGTGCGGGACCTTCTTCAGAATATGGGGTCTGACATTTTTCCAGAAGGTTGCCATAGGTATCGAGGGGCCCAACATCCCCAACGTGAGAGCTGAAGCGAAGTTGCGATCACCCTGTTGTACGCGACTCCCTTGCTCTTCCCAACGTGGTGGGCAACCAAGTCAGACGACGCTCCAGATGCGATGGATCGGCACATGAGCCGCCCGTATGTCTCTACATCAGAGCTGATTTTGCTTGACTCGGCTACGCGATAGGCGAGAATGAAATGGCCCTTAAATAATCCGGAGAGCTCCCATGGACAGCAGCACACGAATCACTCAGGCGTTGGTGTCAGTGGCCGTGCTTGGTAGCGGAGGGCTTTGCCAGTCCGCTGAGCTGGATCCGATTGAGGTCATCCATCGAATCCGACAAGCCGAGACGAAGTTGATCAATGTAGAGGTTGCGGGTCGCGTGACCGTGGAGGTGCGCGACACCGCGGATGCCGAGTGGCGGAGCTCTCCCCAGCGGTGTGAGGCGCACTTGTGGATCGAGAGTCTGCCGGGTCGAAAAGGCAAGGTCGAGATTGAATCCGTGTTGCCCTGGCAGGACGGCCCGGCGGACTTCGGGCACGGCGCGTGGGCGGCTTCCTACGACGGGAAGGTCGGACTGACCGTCAGACACTGGAGCGGTTCCCTTGGCAAAGTTCATCGAGTCAGCGGTGGTCAGATTCTGGCCAATCGGCCACCGGATCTTGGAGGTCATTTTGCCGCCATGGCCGGCGCCCTGCCCTACACGATTTACTTCTATGACTGGGACGGCGAGACATTTTCACAAGTCTTCGAGGAGGCCGTCGAGAAGGGCATTCCATTCCGCCTCGAGGAAACGGAACTGGATGGTCGCCCCGCTCTTGCGTTGTGGCCCGGCGATCATCCCGAGTGGAAAGAGGTCTTCTGGCTTGATCCGGCGAGGAACTACGCTCTGTTGGGTCGTCGATTGGTCAGATCACAAGAGGATGGAACGGAACGCCTTGAGGAAGAATGGCGAGCGGATGACTTCGTCGAACCCGCGGAGGGCGTGTGGTACCCAAGGCGCGTGACGCTCATCCGTCCGGAAGGATGGCACGAAGGCCAGGCGCGGCTGACCTGCGAGGTCGAGAAGGTCTCTGTGAACCATCGTGACTGGGCGGAATCGGACTATCGGTTGAGCATTCCGGAAGGCTACACGGTGGTCGATCAGATCAAGGGCATCCGGTACCGAGTCGGCGATATTCCGGTCGAAGCCGAAGATCGTGGTGAGCTCGTCGAGAACGCGCTCGGGGAGCCGGTACGTGCTCTGCCGCCGTCGCAGGGCGGCGCGAGCTGCGTGGCACCGGAATGACCTGGATCGGAGCGAGCGAAGTAGGATTCAGCGGCGCCGAGTCAGGCGGGTAGGCAGCGCTCCATGGCGCACGGCAATGCGCGTCAAACTCCGCGTTGGTCCTTGGTCGCTCACGGCTCGACGGTGTAGAGCGACATCATGCCGGCGTCGACGTGGTCGGCGATGTTGCACTTGAACATCCAGGTGCCGGGGTTGTCGGCCTGCATGTCGGCGGTGCGGGAGAAGGACGGCAGGAGCATGAGCACCTCGCGGCGGTGGCCGGCCTCGACCACGCCGTTGCCGTGCCAGTGCGGCGTGTGCACGTCCACCTCGCTGCCCATCGCGAACACGTGCCAGCGCACGCGCTCGCCGCGCTTCATGACCAGCCCCGGCTGGTGCCCGAAGATGAACCCGTTGATCGCGTGCATGAGATGGCCCTCGACCTCCTCGCCCTCGGTGTTCTCGTCGAAGACCATGAAGAGGCAGACGAACTCGCGGTCGACGTCGCGCGGCCGAGCGTCGTCGTCGGCGGCTTCGGCGCGGGTGATGATCATGGGGCCGACGAGGCCGCGGTAGACGTCTCCGACGGGATCGACGTGGGAGCGGTAGAGGCGGAGGATGGAGCTGGGGTCGTTGGGTCCGGGGCCGTCCTGTGGGCGGACGCGGAGGGTGTAGGTGTGGCGCTGGCCGGGCGGGACGGCGGAGCCGGGCGGGTGCTGGCCGGCGTAGGCGGCGCCTTCGCTGGATTTGTCGTAGGTCGTGCCGATGGGGTGGAGGCTGTAGGGGCGATCGGCGCGGTTGAGCAGGTGGATCTGGATCGTGTCGCCGACGGCGGCGCGGATCAGGGGCCCGAGCAGGCCGAGGTGCTTGGCGTGGGGAGCCTTCTTTGTGAAGGTGTCGTCGGTGTAGCCGACGTAGCGTGTCTTGGGATAGGCGGTCTGTTGGCCCCAATCGCCGAGGTTGTGGCCCGGGTGCATGGGGTTGCCGCCGCCGGGGGCGTAGTCCCAGGTGACGTCCTCGACGGCGAGGTAGTAATGTCGGGTTCGTGGCTGGTAAGGCTCGTCGGCCGCGAGAGGTAACGCCATCGGGGCCTGAAGGAGGGCGAGCAGCAGACCGATCGAGCAGGTGGTGGGGGTCGTGGTCATGGCGAGGTCATGATAATGAGTCTCAAAACCATCTGCAATCCCCGGTCACTGGATCGCCTCTGACCTCGATCCGGCCGCGAAGTCCGAATGACACGGCCAACTTTCATACACGCCTTCAGGAGCCTCCCATGTCGACCCATACGCCCCGCCCCGCCGCTGTTTCGCTGCTGCTGGTCATGAGCCTTGCGCTGGCACCGTACGCGGGCTGCTCGACCGCACCCAAGACGCCCGGCAAGAAGGCCGAGCTGCACCGGGACGTGCAGGAGACGATTCAGCGGTTCAAGCAGCGGGACCCGACAATGCAGGAGCTGTTCGACTCCTCGGCGGGCTACGCTGTGTTCCCGACGGTCGGCAAGGGCGGGGCGGGCCTTGGTGGGGCGTACGGCCGCGGCGAGCTGTACGAGGGCGGCCAGATGGTCGGGTACTGCGACCTCTCGCAGGGCACGATCGGGTTTCAGCTCGGCGGGCAGACCTACAGCGAGCTGATCTTTTTCGAGGATGAGGCCGCCCTGCGACGGTTCAAGTCGGGCAACTTCGCGTTCGCGGCCCAGGCCTCGGCCGTCGCGGCCACCGCGGGCGCCTCGGCCGACGCCGACTACGAGCACGGCGTGCTCGTGTTCACCATGACCAGGGCCGGGCTGATGTACGAGGCCACGATCGGCGGGCAGAACTTCAGCTATGAGCCGAAGTAGGCCGGCGGCGGGCGGCGCGGGTTGCGGGCGTCGGGAACAGGAAAAAAGCGGTCGCTGGGAGGAGCAGCGGCCGCTTTGGGGAGGGTAGGGATCGAGAGTTTGCTTCGATCCTCCCGTCCATTGGAGGGAAGGAGAGTTTCCTGGATGTCGCGGCAATCGGGCCGCGATCGTTGCTTCCGCAGTTGATACGCCGGCGGGGCGGGAGCGGTTCGCGTGGGTGGGCGGGTTTTCGTGCCTCCGGAGTCGAGGGCGCTGGTTCGCCACCTGCCGGGACGGCCTGTCGAGGCGGATCCGGTGGTCCGTCGGCCAGCGGTCAGTGGTCACGTCACACGGGGGTAGGTCTGCTACATCGCCGGGTAGTGCGGCGGGTGGCCTTCGAGGACGGTCATGACGTCGCGGACGACCCAGCTCATGTTCTGCAGGGCCTGGTCGGTGCGGGCGGCCAAGTGGGGCAGCAGGCGGGCGTTGGGCAGGTCCCAGAGGGGGAAGCTGTCGTCGGCGGGGGGCGGCTCGGGCTCGTGCA
>CAYSIX010000018.1:0-8000 GCA_964431205.1 uncultured Phycisphaeraceae bacterium | reverse complement strand
CGTGCACGTCGAGGATCGCCCGGGCGTCGGGGTGCTCGCGCAGCCAGGTCGCGAGCGCGGTGTGATCGACCAGCGGGCCGCGCGCGGCGTTGATGAGGATCGCGTGGTCGCGGAAGTGGGACAGGGCGGCGGCGTCGATCAGGTGCCGGTTGCTGGGCCGTCCGTCGGCGTGGAGGGTGACGACGTCGCTCTCGGCGTAAAGCTTGTCGTGCGAAACGAAGTCGAAGGCGAACTCGACGGCCTTGCGCAACTCGACCTCGGGCAGCAGGTCGCAGACCTTCAAGTTCATGCCGATCGCGTGGGCGACGGCGCCGAGTCGTTTGCCGATGCGGCCGAACCCGACGATCCCGAGGGTCAGGTGGTCGAGCTGGCGTCCGACCTCGGTCTTGCGCAGGCCGTGGAAGGCGTGGCCGTCGGCGCGGGGGGGCAGGTCGGTGCGGGGGCGGAGGGCGTCGAGCATCAGGCCGAGCCTGGGTGTTGGCGTCGGGGGTGTACACGACGGTGAGGCCGCGCTCGCGGCACGCCTTGACGTCCACGTTGTCGAGCCCGACGCCGGCGCGGCCGACGACGCGCAGCTTCGGCGCGCGTTCGAGCAGCTCGCCGGTCACGCGGGTGTAGGTGCGCACGACCAGGCCGTCGGCATCACGGAGTGAGGCGATCAGCGCGTCGCGGTCGCCGTCGTCGACGTTCACGACGTCCGCGCGTTCGGCCAGCCAGGCGGCGGGCGCGTCGGCGAGCGATTCGCTGACCACGACGGTGGGTCTGCTGCTCAACGATCAGCTTCCAAGGCCAGACGCAAAAAGCCCACGGAACCAATCCGTGGGCACTCATTGCTCGGGATGCCTTTTTGAATTGACACGAGACAGCCGCTCGCGATGGCCTACCCGTAGTACGCCGCGTTTTTCTCGATGTACTCGGTCCATTCCTCGGGCAGGTCTTCCTCGGGGAAGATCGCCTTGACCGGGCACTCGTCCACGCACAGGCCGCAGTCGATGCAGGTGTCCGGGTCGATGTAGAGCATCTGCTCCTGCTCGAACTCCGGCTCGTCCTTGGTCGGATGGATACAATCCACGGGACAGACCGCCACGCAGGACGTGTCTTTGGTTCCAATGCAGGGTTCGGCGATAATGTGAGGCATATCGATGGACCTCCCGTAGGGGGTGGCTGTCACTTCGTTGATCGTGCGGAAAGTATAGGCGCTGCCGGGGCGACCGCAAAGGCTCCGGCGGGCGGTATTCGCGGCGGGGCCGACTCGGCCGCACTTGCTACAATCCCGCTCGCCATGGCAGACTCCCACGCTCCGCCGGCCCCGCCCCGCAACGACCTGGTGCAGGGCGACTGCATCGAACAGATGAACGCCTGGGCGGCTGAGCGCGTCGACCTGATCTTCGCCGATCCGCCTTACAACATCGGCTACGAGTACGACACCTACCACGACCGCCGGGAAGACGAGGAGTACGTCGCGTGGACCCGCGACTGGATCGACGCCTGCACCCGCCTGCTCAAGCCCTCGGGCAGCCTTTACATTCTGATCGGTGACGAGTTCGCCGCCGAGACCCGTCTGCACCTCAAGCAACTGCAGCGCGACGCCCGATTGCTGTTCCGAAACTGGATCGTCTGGCACTACACCTTCGGCCAGCGGTGCAAGGCCAAGTTCAATCGCTCCCACGCCCACCTGTTCTACTGCGTCGGTTCGGCGGCGGTGACGCGCGACGGCAAGCCGCGCGCCGATCTGGCCAAGCGTCAACCGTTTACCTTCCACTACGACGAGGTGGCGGTCCCGTCCGCGCGGATGACGACGTACAACGACCGCCGCCAGAACCCCCGCGGCAAGCTGCCCGACGACACCTGGTACCTCAAGCGGTTCCCCGCCACCGCCCACTGGTACACGCGACCTCAGGACGCCGCCGAACAGGAGCAGGGCGGCTACTTCGACCCCGATCTGGACACCTGGTACCAGTCGCGATTGTGCGGCACGTTCCGCGAGCGGCAGCAGTGGCACCCGTGTCAACTGCCCGAGGCCCTGCTGGAGCGGATCATTCGCGTCTCGAGCAACCCGGGCGACCTGGTGTTCGACCCGTTCGCCGGCAGCGGGACCACGCTGGCGGTGGCGCGGCGGCTCGGCCGCGACTGGCTCGGTTGCGAGCTGAGCGCCGATTACCGGGACAGGGCGTTGCAGCGCATCCTGTCGGACGAGGAGCCCGAGCCGGCGCCGGTGGTGACCAAACGCGGTCGGCGTGCGGGCCGTGCCGGACGCGATGCGAACGCCGATGGGGGCGGCGCGTCGAGCGAGCCGCTGTTTCAGGACGCGGAGTGAGCGGTTGCTTTCGCGGGCGAGGCCGCCCGTGGACGCGATCGAAAACAATGCCGGTGTGCACTCCAAGCCCGTCGGGCGGGGTGGTGCGTCGGGGCCTAGGGCCGCGCGGGCTGTTCGGGGATCACGTCGGGGTCGAAGGCTTCGTCGAACACGTCGCGGTCGAGCCAGAAGGGCGTCTCGAGGTCGGCCGACATCCGCCAGGCGGTGAGGAACATCTCGGCGGTGAACCGGGCGGCGGCCCGGGTGCGATCGAGGGTGAACGCGATCAGCTCCGGGTCTTCCAGCGTCAGCTCGGGGACCTGCGGGAGCCGGTCCTCCAGCTCGTAGACGCGATCGACCAGCCGATGGCTACGGTGGAACTGGTCCATGACAAACCCGAAGACGTCGCCCGCGGCGGCCGGCTCGGGCAGCGGCTCGGCGAAGATCTGGTTGTAGGGCAGCTTCGTCGGCAGGGCGTCGACCTTGGCGTGGATGCCGCTGTGGGGCGACTCGTAGCCGTCGTCGCCGTGCGATGCGCGGCCGTCGAAGTGCACGGTGGTGTGCAGGGGCATGTGCAGGTCGGCGGTGTAGTGGGAGAGGATGCCGGCGTAGACCAGGCACTTGGCGCGGATGTGGGGGTTGTCGGGCCAGCGGCGGTGCTCGGCGAAGGCCATGGCGAGCTGCTGCGTCCACTCGGTGATGGTGTAGGGCAGCAGGCCGACCTTGGCCGGGTCGAGGTCGTGGCGTTGGCAGAGCCGGATGAACTCGTAGCGGGTGGCGGGCAGGGGCCGGCCGTCGAGGGCTTCGTAATCGAGGTAGTGCTCGGGGGCCTCGCGGTCGCGGATCTGGGGAAGGCTGCGGGTGCGGATGACGTCCGGGTCCAGGGAGCTGTGCGCGACGGTGTCGGCGCCTTGGCGGAAGAACGCGGGCACGTCGTCGGGCAGGGCCTCGACGGCGGCACGGGCGGCGTAGACGTGCCCCTCGTCGTGCCAGGCGGTGGCGGGCCGGGCGAGCAGGGCGGCGAGCGCGGCAATGGCGAGTGAGCTTGTGATGCGGGTGCCGGTCATGGCGGGCGTGCTCCTGTAGCGGCTGGGGTCAGGCTCGGCGGACGTGGCGGACGGCGCGGTAGTGGCCGTCGGCCAGGGGGAGCCGCGTCGGGCGGGTCGAGGCGGCGAATCGCCGGGCGAACGCGGGGCCGTATCGGGCGGCGGCGTCCTCGACCAGCCGCCAGTACCGCCGGGGGATCACGGCGTCGGCGGGCGGGCGGGTGTGCGCCGGTCGGCCGCGGTAAGCATACACGGTCTGGGCCGGCGGGGGATCGATCAGGCGGGTGACGTCGAGGCGATCGTACTCGGCCTCGCGTCGGTCGAGCCGGGCCAGCTCGTCGGGGCTGACGCTGAACACGGCGCCCAGGCAGCCGGCGCCCGGGGCGATCGCGATGTCCAGAAACACGCCGGGGCGTGCGGCCCGGTTGGGGTCGGCGTCGAACGCCAGGGGCACGACGAGCTGCCAGACGCGCTCGTAGCCGTGCAGCACCGCGGGGCGCAGGTCGGCGGGGGGCCGGGGGCGACGCAGCGTGCGGTTGGCGCTGCGCGGGCAGATCAGCGAGCCGTAACCGAAGACCAGGGGCATGGCGGAACGATGCTCGCGCGCTTACATCTCGAGCAGCGGACGATCCTGCTCGGGCCAGTCCACGTGGAAGAACTTGCCACGCGGCTCGTCGGTCCGCTCAAAGGTGTGGGCGCCGAAGTAGTCGCGCTGGGCCTGGAGCAGGTTGGCCGGCAGGACGGCGGTGCGGTAGCCGTCGAAGTACGCCAGCGCCGACATGAACGCCGGGCAGGGCACGCCGTGCTCGGCGGCGAGCGATACCACGCGACGCCAGCTCTCCTGCCCGCGGTGCAGCGCCCGCTTGAAGTACGGGTCCAGCATCAGGTTCTGCAGCTTCGCGTCCTTCTCGTAGGCGTCGGTGATTTTCTGGAGAAACCGGGCACGGATGATGCACCCGCCGCGCCAGATCTTGGCGATCGCGCCGAAGTCCAGCGTCCACCCGTACTCCTTCTGGGCCTCGGCCATGAGCTGAAAGCCCTGGGCGTAGGCGCAGATCTTCGAGCAGTAGAGGGCTTCGTAGATCGCGTCGATGGTCTTGCCCTTGGCCTGGCGGAAGCTCTTCTTCGGTCCGCGCAGCTTCTTCGACGCGGCGACGCGCTCGTCCTTGAGCGCCGAGAGGCAGCGGGCGAACACGGCCTCGGCGATCGCGTTGGCCGGGATGCCCATGTCCAGCGCGTTGACCGACGTCCACTTGCCCGTGCCCTTCTGGCCGGCAGTGTCGAGCACCACGTCCACGAGGAACTTTCGCTTGTGGCGTGGGTCTCGCTGCTGAAGGATGTCGGTGGTGATCTCGATCAGGAACGAGTCGAGGTCGCCCTGGTTCCACTGGTCGAACACCTCGCTCATCCGGTCCGGCTTCATGCCCAGCAGCGTCTTCATGAGCATGTAGGCTTCGCAGATCAGCTGCATGTCGATGTATTCGATGCCGTTGTGGACCATCTTGACGTAGTGGCCCGCGCCGTTCTCGCCGATGTGCGTCGTGCACGGCTCGCCCTTGGTGATCGGCTTGCCCGGCGCGTAGTCCTCGTAGGGCTTGCCGGTCTTCGGGTCCACCTTGGCGGCGATGGCCTCCCAGATGGGCTTGAGCTGCTTCCACGCCTCGCGGCTGCCGCCGGGCATCAATGAGGGGCCAAACCGGGCGCCCACCTCTCCGCCCGAGACGCCCGAGCCGACGAACCGGTACCCCTTCTCGGCCAGCTCCTTTTCCCGCCGGATCGTGGCGTTCCAGTTCGAGTTGCCCCCGTCGATGATGATGTCGCCCGGATCCAGCAGCGGCAGGAGCTGGTCGATCACCTTGTCCACCGCGTCGCGGTCGCTCGGCAGCACGGCGGTGGACTTGACCAGCAGCACGATGCGGCGGGGCTTCTTGATCGACTGCACGAAATCGCGCAGCTCGGGAAACCCGACGACGCGTTCGGCCGACGGCTCCTCGGCGCGGCAGCGGTCGATGAACTGCTGCATCGTCTCGGTCGTGCGGTTGTAGACCGCGACCGTGAAGCCGTGGTCGGCCATGTTCAGCACGAGGTTCTGACCCATCACGGCCAGACCGATCAGGCCGATATCGCAGGACGCTGCCATATCCGAAGAAGATCGCTCCATGAGCTCGTCTGCCTTTCATTCATCGAGTGCGCTGCACGATTCTCAATCACCCAATCGCGCCATCGCCCAATCACCACTTGTTCGCCTGGATGTAGTCCGACTCGCCCGCGAGGAAGTTCAGCAGGTTGCGGGTGGCGCGCATGGCCTGACGCTCGACGCTCTCGAACGTGCGGCTGCCGACGTGCGGCGTGATCAGCACGTTGTCCAGGTCCTGAAACGGGTGCGGCGGCTGGATCGGCTCGTGCTCGAGCACGTCCGCGCCGTAACCGCCGAGCTTGCCGGTGCGGCACGCCTCGGCGACGTCCTTCTCGGTGACCAGCCCGCCGCGCGCCGTGTTGATCACGATCGCCCCTTCCTTCATCCGCTCGATCCTCTGCCGGTTGATGAACCCGCGGTTCTCATCGGTCAGGTTCATGTGCAGACTGACGACGTCGGCCTGCTCGAGGGCCTGCTCGGCCGTGTCGCACCGCTTGACGCCGAACCGATCGGCGAAGGCCTCGTCCCAGTAGACGTCGAACGCGACGGGGTTCATGTCGAACGCTCGCGCGCGCTTGATGACCTCCTTTCCGATGCGGCCCATGCCCAGGATGCCGATCGTCTTACCCGCCAGCTCGCGGCCGGTGATGCGCTTCCACTGACCGGCCTTGACCGACGAAAGGTGGGGCCAGAAGTGCTTGCTCAGCGCGATCATCAGGCCGATGGCGTGCTCGGCGACGGTGGTGTGGTTCACGCCGGGCGTGAAGAGCACGGGGACGCGTTTGCGTGTGGCGTGCTCGACGTCGATCGAGTCGAGGCCGATGCCGTACTTGGCGATGACCTTGAGGCGGGGAAGGGCGGCGTCGATGACGCGGGCGGTGATGGCGTCGTCGCCGTTGAGCAGGCCATCGAAGCCCTTGCCGCCGCGGCCTTCGGACTCCAGCAGCTCCAGGACCTGAGCCTCGGTGAGAGGGCCGCGGGCGCGGACGACTTCGTAGCCGCTGGCATCGAGCAGGTCGTGGTGGGGTCCCGGCGTGTCCTGGTAGCTGGTGGTGGTCAGGAGGATGCGCAAGGGTGTCGGCTCCGGGCAAACGGCGAAGAGGGCCGCCGCGGGGTCCCAGCGTAGCGGGCGCCGGTCGCCGTGCAACCGCCGCAGCCGGCCGTACGCCGGTGACGGGCGTCCAATTCCCCACGTCCGAGGCCTTGACCTTCCGCTGCAATCGGGGTCTAATACGAGTGGATGAGGCAGCGATGTTTCCAGGCCGACCGTATTCATTCCTCATTCGGCCCGACTGTCTTTCATCCGCACGCCAACGTGAAGACGACGCGTCACGCGGGAGATGGTTCGCGACTCGGTTCGCGACTAAAATGGCCGGTCGGAACCGTCGCCGCGGCGTGGGAACCACGGGCCGAGGCGCGCCGATGAGGCGGCGAAGCTCGACCGCGTCTTGATCCCCGCACCGAAGGGAGGCAGGTATGCCCAGTAAGAATGAGAGTTGGGGCATCGAGGTCGGCGCCCAGGCGCTCAAGGCGATGCGGCTGTCGCGCTCCGGCGACCGCGTCAACCTCGACGACTACGAGATCCTGCCGTTCAAGAAGATCCTGACCACGCCCGACCTGAACGTCGAAGAGGCGATCCAGGTCAACCTCGACGCGTTCGTGACCAAGCACGAGGCGGACCTGGCCAAGACGAACGTCGTCGTCTCGGTGCCGGGGCACATGGCCTTCGCTCGCTTCGCCAAGCTGCCGCCGGTCGAGCCGAAGAAGATCCCCGACATCGTTCGCTTCGAGGCCGTGCAGCAGATCCCCTTCCCGATCGACCAGGTGGAGTGGGACTACCAGGTGTTTCAACAGGAAGACTCGCCCGACGTGGAGGTCGGCATCTTCGCGATCACCAAAGACCGGGTGATGAACTTCCTGAGCAACTACCGCCACGTGAACCTTCGGGTGGACACGCTGACGCTCTCACCGCTGGCGGTGTACAACGCCTTTGCACACGAGACCGCCGAGGATCAGGAGACCGAGGGCACGGTGTACATGGACATCGGGACCTCGAGCACGGACGTGATTATCGTCGAGGGCGGGGGCATCTGGCTGCGGACGCTGCCGATCGGGGGCAACAACTTCACCGAGGCGCTGGTCCGTGCGTTCAAGATCAGCTTTCCGAAGGCGGAGAAGCACAAGAAGGAGGCCGGCACGAGCAAGTACAGCCGGCAGATCTTCTCGGCGATGCGTCCGGTCTTCGCCGACCTGGTGCAGGAGGTGCAGCGTTCGATCGGGTACTACCAGAGCATGAACCGCGATGCGCGGCTGAAGCGACTGGTGGGCGTGGGATCGACGTTCCGCCTGCCGGGGCTGGCCAAGTTCCTCAAGCAACAGCTTCAGATCGAGGTCGTTCGGCCGGAGGGATTCAAGCGGCTGAACGTGGACCCGCGGCGCGAGTCGGAGTTCGCCGATCACGCGATCAACATGGCCACGGCGTACGGGCTGGCGCTGCAGGGGCTGGGGCTGGAGCGTGTGT
>CAYSIX010000017.1:10567-28517 GCA_964431205.1 uncultured Phycisphaeraceae bacterium | reverse complement strand
GGTCCGGGTGCTGGGGGCCGCGTGGGCGAGCGGGCTGGCGGCGGGGCAGGGAGCGATGGGGGTGGAGCGGCCGGCGCAGGGGCCGGCGGCGGGGCAGGTGGAGCGGCTGGGCCGGGGCGTGGTCGCGATCCACGAGG
Organism: uncultured Phycisphaeraceae bacterium; assembly: GCA_964431205.1. Taxonomy (GTDB): domain Bacteria; phylum Planctomycetota; class Phycisphaerae; order Phycisphaerales; family Phycisphaeraceae; genus CAYSIX01. The sequence continues at coordinate 28,380 of CAYSIX010000017.1, read as the reverse complement.
GCGATGGGCGGGTGTACGTGGGCTGGCGGCTGCTGGGGACGGACCCGGCCGACGTCGCGTTCAACCTGTACCGTGCGCGCGGGCAGGGCGAGCCGCGGCGGCTGAACGCCGAGCCGATCACGGCGTCGACGAACCACGTCGATGAGGGCGTCGATCTGAGCGAGGCGGTGGCGTACTCCGTGCGGCCGGTGATCGATGGGGTCGAGGGCGAGGCGAGCGCTCGGTACACGCTGCCGGCCGACGCGCCCGCGCGGCCGTACGTCTCGATCAGGCTGCAAGGCGACTACGTGATCCACCGCGCGGGCATCGGCGACCTGGACGGCGACGGCGAGCTCGACTACGTGTTCATCCAGCCCGATCAGGTGACCGACCCGGGCGTGTGGCACCGGCCGACGGACACGTGGAAGCTCGAGGCGTACCGGCACGACGGCGAGTTGCTCTGGCGTCGCGACCTGGGCCCGAACATCGTGCAGGGGGTGTGGTGGTCGCCGTACACGGTGTGCGACCTGGACGGCGACGGCCGGGCCGAGGTGGTCGTCAAGACGGCGCCGGTGGACGAGGATTACCGTAACGACGACGGCCGGGTGCTGGAGGGGCCGGAGTGGCTGAGCGTGCTGGACGGCCGGACGGGCGGGGAGCTGGCGCGGGCCGACTGGATCCCGCGGGGCCGGGTCAGCGACTGGGGCGACGACTACGGAAACCGCGTCAATCGCAATCTCATCTGCATCGCCTGCCTGGACGGCCGCCGCCCGAGCGTCGTCATCTTCCGCGGGACCTACGAGCTGATGAAGGCGCAGGCGTGGAACTACCGGGACGGCGGGCTCACAAAGCTCTGGGACTGGCGGCGCGAGGGCGGCGGGGGGTTCCACAACGTCCGCGTCGCCGACGTCGACGGCGACGGCCGCGACGAGGTTCTCAACGGCAGCATCTGCATCAACCCCGACGGCACGACACGGTGGGTCACCGGCGAGGGCCACGGCGACCGCATGCACCTGGCCGACATCGATCCTGACCGGCCGGGGCTCGAGGTCTGGTACGTGCAGGAGGGCGGCTACGAGCACCCGTTCCACCTGCGTGATGCGCGGACGGGGGAGCTGATCTGGGGCGTGACGGGCGATCGCGGCGACGTCGGCCGGGGCGTGGCGGCGGACGTGCACCCCGGCTACCGCGGCATGGAGTGCTGGTCGTCGGCCAGCGAGCACCTCTACAGCGCGGCGGGCGAGGCGATCGGGCCCAAGCCGCGGTCGCAGCAGTTCGCGGTCTGGTGGGACGGCGACCCGCTGCGCGAGCTGGCCGAGGACGGGCGGATCGTCAAGTACGATCACGAGACGGGCGAAACCGTGGAGCTGGCGACGACGGTGGTCAAGCGCTACGCCGAGCGGCTCGTGGCGGACCTGTTCGGGGACTGGCGTGAGGAGATCATCTGCGTCGTGCCCGGCGAGGTGCGGGTTTATACGACGACGATCCCGGCCGACCGACGCCTGCCGACGCTGATGCAAGACCCGCTGTACCGCAACGACGTGGCGACGATGAGCATGGGGTACGTGCAGCCGGCTCACACCCGCTTCTTTCTGGGCCACGAGGCGGACCGATGAGCGCAGGAAAACGCCCGCGACGTACGCCGCGGGCGTCGGCGGGGGTGGGATCGGGGGGGTCGGTGGTTAAGCCGTTGGTTCGCCACGCCCCAGGCGTCGAGTCCCCAGCATCCCGAGCAGGGCCAGGCCGGCGCCGGCGGCGCCGGGCGTCGGGATGAGCGTGAGCTTCACGTCATCGATGTAGTGGGCGAACTCACCGAGGTCGCCCGGCAGAGCGAGGAACTCGCGTGTGACCCGGATGCCGACGTCGATGGTCGCGGGCGCGGCCAGCGAGAACGATCCGTTGAGCTGGCCAAACAGCGTCTGGTTGGCCAGGATCGTGCCGAGCGAGACGGCGTCGCCGACCTGGTTGCCGTCCACGATCAGCGCGAACGTGCCGGCGTCGCCGTTGCTGGCCGCGTCTTGCGGGTTGTCGGGCAGGAACTGGCTGGCGATGTCGGCCCGAAAGCGGAAGTCGCCGGCGGGCAGCGTCACGGGCTGGAAGAGAAACACGCCTCCGGGATCGCCGGCGCCGTCAACCTGGCCGAGGTTGAAGATGCCCGCCGCGGTCGTGGTCAGGCCGTCGTTGTTGACGTCGAAGGGCACGAAGTCGAGGTCGGCGGCCGTGCCGTTCGGCGTGAAGTCGGCGTCCCAGGGCGTGGGGTCCGGATTGCCGGCTCCGTCCACGGCCTCGAAGTCCCCGTTGGTCAGCAGGGACGCGGCGTGGGCGGTCGGACCTGCCCAACCAATAGCGGCGGCGGCGAGCACGGTTCGCAACAACGTCTTAGATACGGGTCTGATCATTTCTTACCTCCTCGATTCGTGGCGTGGACCAGGGTGATCCACGCAAGCAATTGGGCCCGGAGATCCGGCAACGACACCGATTCTCGTTCACGATTCTGGTTTGGTGGGTGAATCCCCTGGCAGGCCGAGGGAAAACCTAGCGAAGGTGGCGCCGCGTGTCAAGGATGATTATGAAAGACTCACAACGATGCGCAACGGGTCGATTGGAGCGTGTTTATCGCGGGGCGATCGGGTGGTTGCCTCGGCGGGGCGTGGCGGCGATAATAGGGGCAGATGCAGATCGAAACGGCCGATTTACAGGACGTCGAGCAATCGGCTGAACTGGCGAGGCAAGCGGCGACGGTGCTCCGGGAGGGGGGGCTGGTGGTGTTCCCCACGGAGACCGTCTACGGCGTGGGTGCCTGCGCCGCGAGCCCGCAAGCGTTTGAGGCGTTGCGTCGGCTCAAGGGCGAAGGGGCGTCGTCGTCGTTCGCGGTGCACCTGCCCGGCGCGGCGGCGGTGGGCCGATACGTGGACCTGAGCGCGCCACCGCTGCGGCGTCTGGTCGAGAAGGTCTTTCCCGGGCCGGTGACGCTGCTGGTGGAGGTTGAGCCGCAGGTGATCGAGACGAAGCTGCGGGCGATGGGCCTGGACGCGTCGGCGGGGGATCGGCTGTATCACGACGGGTCGATCGCGTTGCGGTGCCCGGACCACGGGTTGGCCCGGCAGGTGCTGGAGCTGGTCGAGGCGCCGGTGGTGGCGGGGGCGGCGTGTCGCGAGGGTCAGGCGCCGCCGCACGACGCGGCCGAGGCGGCCGAGCGGGTGGGCGCGGACGTGGACCTGGTGCTGGACGGCGGGCGGTGCCGGTACGCCAAGCCGTCAACGATGGTGCGCGTCTCGGGTCGGGGGACGGCCCGGACGATCCGCGTGGAGCGGGAGGGGGTGTACGACGAGCGGTTCATCCGCAAGCTGACGCGGTGGCACGTGCTGTTCGTCTGCTCGGGCAACACGTGCCGCTCGCCGATGGCGGCGGGGCTGATGAGGCGGTTGCTGGCCGAGCAGCGGGGGATCGCGCCGGACGAGCTGGAGTCGGCGGGGGTGTCGGTGTCGTCGGCGGGGGTGTTCGCGGCACCGGGTCAGCCGGCGACCGAACACGCGGTCACGGCGCTGGCCAAGCAGGGCATCGACCTGTCGGCGCACCGCTCGACGCCGCTGACCCCGGCGCTGGTGCGGGAGGCGGACGTGATCTACTGCATGACCGAGTCGCACCGGCGGGCGGTGCTGGAGATGGCGCCCGAGGCGGCGGACAAGACGTTCCGCCTGGACCCCAACGGGGACATCGAAGACCCGTACGGGACGGAAGGGACGAGCTACCAGCGGACGGCGGAGGTGATCCGCCGCCACCTGGTCCAGCGGTTGAAGGAGCAACAGCCATGAGAATCGCAGTAGGCGCGGACCACCGCGGCGCGGAACTGCTCCGGCACGTGGTGATGTCGTTGCGGCAACAGGGATGCGAGGCGATCGAGCCGGGCCACAAGTGCGACGGTCGGACGTGCGATTATCCGGACCTGGCGTACCCGGTGGCGCGGGCGGTCGCCGACGGCAGCGCGGACCGGGGGATCCTGATCTGCGGGTCGGGCGTGGGCATGTGCATCGCGGCGAACAAGGTCGCCGGCGTGCGGGCCGCGCTGGTGCACGACGAGATCGGCGCCGAGATGTCACGGCGTCACAACGACGCCAACGTGCTGTGCCTGGCCGCGGACCTGCTGGGCGTGAAGCTGATCGATCGGCTGATCCAGATCTGGCTCGAGACGCCGTTCGAGGGCGGGCGACACGCGCGGCGGGTGATGAAGATCGCCTCGATCGAGCGGGGCGAGGACCCGCGCGACGTGCCCGACTCGGTCGACGAAGGTGAGCGACAGGCGGTGACGGTCAAGCACCGTGCCGCGGGTTGACTCTCGACCCGTTTGCTCCCTCCGGGCTCAAACGTATGATGCCAGCTCGTTCGGCCGCTCGGCCGGACCGCTCGGGGAACGGCCGACCACGGGCCCGCTGTCATGCCCACTTCGCCGCATCGCGTGCACGTCGAGGCCATTCACTGGCCCACCCTCGTTCCCTCGCTGTGTCTGTTCCGCTCGTTCCGTCAGGCGCTGCACCCGTCGAAGCTGGTCCTGGCGCTGGTGCTGGTGGTGCTGCTGTTCGTCGGCGGCAAGGGCCTGGACGTGATCATCGGCCCGCGCGTCTACGAGGGCGAGGTCGAAACGTACGCCCAGCGCTCGCATGCCGACTACGTGCGCTGGCTGGGGCTGATGGACGAGCACCGTCTCGAGGCGGCGGAGGCCGAGCGGCCGTTCGAGCGGCGGCCGATCTTCGACACGCTGCTGAACGAGATGCTCGACGCGTTCAACGGCCTGGTGGTCTCGGCGATGTCGCTGGATCTGGGGCTGCGGGGCCTGCTGGCCGGCGACGGCGCCAGGCCGGGGGGCGTGGTCGGCGCGCTGGGGCGCATGATCGTCGTGCTGCCGGGGTGGCTGGTGCGCACGCACCCGTTGTTTCTGGCGGTGTATCTGCTCTACGCCTACGTGCTGTTCGCGGCGATCGGCGGAGCGATCGTGCGGATGTGCGCCGGCGAGGCCTGCCGCGACCTGCGCCTCTCGCCCGTCGCCGCGATGCGCTACGCCTCGGGGCACTACCCCAGCTACTTCGCCGCGCCGCTGGTGCCGCTGGGCGTGGCGCTGGCGATCGGCCTGGGCCTGATGGTCGCCGGCTTCGTCCTGTTCAACCTGCCGGTGCTGGACATCGTCGGGGGGCTGCTGTTCGGCCCGCTCCTGCTGGGCGGGTTCGTGGTCGCCCTGGCGCTGTTCGGCCTGGTCGTCGGGTTCAACCTGCTCTACCCCGCCGTGGCCGTCGACGGCGCCGACGCGTTCGACGCCAACAGCCGGGCGTTCAACTACGTGTTCGGCCGACCATGGCGGTACGTGTTCTACTTCCTCGTCGCGCTGCTCTACGGGGCGCTGGCTTATCTGCTGGTCGGGTTTCTCATCTACCTGACGATCGTGGTGACCAAGACGTTCGTGGGGCTGTGGGTCGGCGCGGAGGTCAGCGAGGGCGTGACGCGCTTCGACGCGATGCTCCCCGACCCTCGACCGGGCAACCTGCGCGTGCAGCCGCGCGACGAGCTGCTCACGGGCACCGCCCAGATCGCCGGAACCCTCATCGGCGTGTGGATCAAGCTGCTGATCGCCGTGCTCCCCGCCTTCTGGTTCAGCTACTACTTCTGCGCCCAGACCTGGATCTACCTGCTGATGCGCCAGGCCTCTGACGGCACGGCGTTCGACGACCTGTACCTCGACGACGCGGACGAGCAGGACGCTGACGAGCCACCGTTCGCCGCATCGGCCGTGGCGCCGGTCGACGATCCCCAGCCGCCGTCGCCGGCCGCGTCCCAGGCCGACGACCCCGACCCCCAGACCTGACCGTCGGGCTCAGCCGCTACACTCCCGCTATGACGCGGTGCGGCCTCCACCTGCTTGGCTCGCTCGGTCTGCTGGCCGTCCTCGTGGGGGCGCTGGTGGCTTGTGACGATCATCCCGCGCGCCGCCTCGGCCACGCAGACGGCCCGCGCATCGTCACCCTCGCCCCCGCCCTGACTCAGATGCTCGTCGACCTGGGCCTCGAGGACCGGATCGTCGGCGTCGCCGAGCACGACGCCGCCGCGCCCGAGGGCACGCCTGTCGCCGGTACCTTCATTCGCCCCGACACCGAACGCCTCGCCGCCCTCGCCCCCACCCACGTGCTCACCCAGGCCGGCAAGGAGGGCGTGCCCGCTCACCTGCGCACGCTCCGCGATCGACTCGGCTTCCGGCTCGTCAGCTACCCGCACGTGACCCGCCTCGACCAGATCACGGAAATACTCGTAGACAAGCCCGGGGAGACCGCGGCCGATGCCCCGCCGCCGCTGGGCGTCCTGTTTGACCGGCGCGCCGAGGCGCGTCGCGTCGAGCAGCGGCTGCGACGCACGCTCGAGGCGATCCGCCGGGCGACCGAGTCGGCCGATCGCCCGCGCGTGCTGATGCTGCTGGCCACCGAGCCGGTCATGGCGTCCGGCCGCGGCGTGGTGCACGACGAGCTGCTGGACTACGCCGGCGGCGTCAACGCGATCGAGCAGACCGCCGTCACCGCCCCCACCTTCGACCGCGAGGGCCTGATCGCGCTTCGCCCCGACGTGATCCTGCTGCTGCTGCCCGGCGCCCCGCCGCTGCGCGAAGGCGACGCCCGGCTCGACGTGTTCGCCGATCTGCCGATTCCCGCCGTCGAGCACGACCGCGTCGCCCTGATCAACGACCCCAAGGTCCTGCTGCCCAGCACGTCGCTCGACCGGATCGCCGTGCGGATGGCCCGGGCGATCCACCCGGAGCTGGCCCCGCGGATCGACCGGGCCGTCGCCGCGGTGGGCGTGCCGACGGACGCGATGACGTCGAATACGCCCGAGACTTCCAATACCACGCCCCGATGAACCCGCATGAAACGCCGCACCGCGCTGGCCATCGCGACTCTGCTGACCGTCCTGCTGCTCGCGGCGGGGGCGCGGTTGTACGTCGGCTCGGCCGGGTTCGGCTTCCCGACCGGCGACCTGGCGCACCACATCTTCGCCGCCCGAGAGCAGCGGCTGTGGGTCGGCGCGCTGGTCGGCGCCTCGCTGGCCGTCAGCGGCGTGGCGCTGCAGGCGCTGTTGCGCAACCCGTTGGCCGAGCCGTTCATCCTCGGCCTGTCCACCGGCGCCGGCGCGGGCGTCATGGCCCAGTCCGCCATCTCCTACGCCCTCTGGCGGCAGTACGGCAGCGGGTCGCTCGGCGCGCTGCTCGGCGCGGCGCTGAGCATGACCATCGTCTATCTCGCCGGCCGACGCCGCGGCATCCTCGACCCGCTCGGCCTGCTGCTCACCGGCGTCGTGCTCAGCACCATCAACGGCGCGCTCATCCTCCTGTTCAACTACCTCGTCGGCCCGGGCGGCCTGCGCGACAACATCACGCACTGGATGATGGGCTATCTCTCCGACACCACCGACCCCATGATCGTCCGCGGCGTCGGACTGCTGCTGCTGCTCGGCTTCGTCCTGCTGCTGACCCGCGCCCGGGCCATGGACATCGCCACGCTCTCCGAGCCCGAGGCGGTCAGCCTGGGCGTGCCGATCGCGCGCCTGCGCGCCCTGCTCTTTGTCATCGCCAGCGCCCTGACCGCCGGGGCGGTCGTGCTCAGCGGGCCGATCGCGTTCGTCGGCCTGATCTGCCCGCACGCGGCGCGGCTGATGCTCGGCCCGGCCCACGGCCCGCTGCTGGTCGGCGCGGCGCTGGCCGGCGCGGCGCTCGTCGTCCTCGCCGTCGCCCTCGCCGCGGCGCTGGCCCTTCGGTATCACATCGGCGTCATGCCCATCGGCGTGTTCACCGCCATCCTCGCCGGGCCCGTCTTCCTCTGGATGCTCCGCCCGCACCTCGGCCGCGGCATGGAGTAACATCCGCGACGATGTCACAGACCTCACGCGAGCAAACCAACCCCGCCGAGACGCCCTCGCCAGCGGTCACGCACTTTGCCGACCGCCTCTTCGACGCCTGCCGCAAGCGCGGCGCGGCGGTGTGCGTCGGCGTCGATCCCGTCTGGGAGCACCTGCCGGCGAGCGTCACCCGTGGTCAACGGGCGCCCGAGCCGTCGCGTGCCGCCGAGGCGATCGAGCCGTGGGGTCGCGCGCTGCTCGACGTGCTCGTCGAGCACGTGCCGGTCGTCAAGTTTCAGTCCGCGTGCTTCGAGCGTTACGGCGCGGCGGGTATCGCGACGCTGAGCACGCTGATCGCCCACGCCCGTCGACTCGGGCTGCTGGTGATCGTGGACGCCAAGCGCGGCGACGTCGCCTCGACGACCCGGCACTACGCCGCGGCGTTGCTCGACGGCGATGCGCCGGCCGACGCAGTAACGGTGAACCCGTACATGGGGGCGGACGCGGTCGAGCCGTTTGTCGAAGCGGCGAAGCGGCGGGGCGGCGGCGTGTTCGCGCTGGTGCGCACGTCCAACGCCAGCGCCGAGGCGGTGCAGGGCCTGGCGCTGGCCGACGGGCGGACGGTCGCCGAGGCCGTGGCCGACCTGATCGCGTCGTGGGGGGAGCGTGAGCCGGCGATGCTCGGCTCGTGTGGCTACAGCCTGCTGGGCGCCGTGGTCGGCGCGACGCAGTCGGCGGCGTTGCGGCAGCTTCGGCGGCGCATGCCGCGCCAAGTCCTGCTGCTGCCGGGCGTCGGCGCTCAGGGCGGGAGCGTGGCCGACCTGCGGGCGTGCTTCGACGATCAGGGCTTGGGCGGGCTGATCTCGGCGAGCCGGTCGGTGATCTTCGCGCACCAGTCGGGCGATTCGCCGGACTGGCGGACGGACGTGGCCCACGCCGCGGAACAGCTCGCGGGGCAGGCACGGGCCCTGCTGGGCGAGTAGGAGCATCGTGGCATGGCAGCGCGGAAGCGGACGGCGAGGCGGGCCGGGCGGGCGCGCGGGGCCCCGCTGGTGATCGGGCTCGACCTGGGCACGACGGGGATCAAGGCGATCGCCGTGACCGCGGACGATCGCGTGGTGGCGCGTGGCGGCGCGGCGGCGTCGATGCGCACGCCACGACCGGGCTGGGCGACGCAGGACGCCGAGGCGTACTGGCGGCAGACACGCCGAGCGCTGGCGGAGGTGACCGGGCGGGCGTCGGCGGCGCGTGTGGACGCGATCGCGATCAGCGGGGCGATGCACACGCTGGTGCCGATCGGTCGCGACGACCGGCCGCTGACCGAGGCGATCACGTGGGCCGACGCGCGCGGCGCCGACCAGGCCGAGGCGATGCGCCGCGAGCACGACACCGTGGCGCTGCACCATGCCACGGGTTGTCCCGTTCGCTGGCTGTATGCGCCCGCGCGGCTGAGGTGGTGGCGACAGCACGATCAGCGCACGTTTACGCGGGCGGCGCGGTTCGTCTCGATCAAGGAGTGGGTCACGTTCCGCCTGACGGGGCGGTGGGCGGTGGACGCGTCGCTGGCCTCGAGCACGGGGCTGCTGCGGATGGACAGCCTCGCCTACGATCGCGCAGCGCTGGGCCTGGCGGGCGTCGAGGCCGAGCGGTTGTCCCCGGTCGTGCCATCGGAATCGTCTGTGAGCGAGTTGAGCGGGCGGCTCGCACGATCGCTCGGGCTCCGCAAGGGCACGATGGTGATCGCGGGGGGCAGCGACGGCGCCCTGGCCAATCTCGGCGCGGCCGGCGCGATGCCCGGGCGCGTCGTGATCAGCGTCGGCACGAGCGGGGCGGTGCGCTTCGCCGTCGATCGCGGCGGCGCGTGCGTCGACGACCGCGAGCTGACCTGGTGCTACCACCTCGCCGCGGATCGTTTCGTGCGCGGGGCGGCGATGAACAACGGTGGGATCGCGCTGCGCTGGCTGGCGGACGTGCTGTACGGCGACGTGCCGGCGTCACGCCGCGTCGCGCGGCTGCTTCGGGACGCGGCGGGTTACGCCGGGCCGTGTCGAGTGGACATCGAGCCGTACGTCTGCGGCGAGCGCACGCCGCTGTGGAACCCGTTCGCGCGCGGGGCGGTGACCGGCCTGACGCTGAACACGAGTCGGGCCGAGCTGGCGCACGCGGGGGTCCGAGCTGTGTGCGCGTGCGTGGCCGACCTGTGGGACGCGCTGGGGCTGGGCACGGGCAGTGACGTGACGGCGGCGACGGCGGCGAGCGATGAGGCCTGCCTGACCGGCGCCATCACGCGAAACCCGGCCTGGGCCCAGACCCTCGCCGACACCCTGGGCGTGCCGCTGCGGGCCAGCGAGAGCGCCGACGCGTCCGCGCTCGGCGCGGCTCGACTGGGCCAGCTCGTCCGCGGCCGCGTCCCGTCGCTCGACTCGCTGACGCCGGCGACGACCGATCACACCTACAGACCGGACCCGTCACGACACACCGCCCTCGCCGCGTGGCGCCGTGAACGTGCAAAACCGTTGTGATCGGGGCGAAGCCGCGTCAGACCGCCACGGCCTCTTCGCGACGGAACGTGATCGACGGGCGCTTCGGCAGCGCCGACGTGTTGCCCGGCGAAGGCCGGCACAGCACCCAGTGCCCCGGCTCGACCTCGTACAGGTGCGCGTCCTCGCCGCCGTACGTCCCGTCCGGCACCGCGTTCGGGTCGTGCGGCTGCACGACGTAGCCCTCCGGAAAATCCTCCGGCACCGTCGCGCCATCCACGACCGTCGGCAGCCGACCGTGCGTCTTGCCGAGCACCGGCATCGACAGCAGCAGCCCGCGCGTGTACGGGTGCAGCGGCCGCTTGAACAGATCGAACACGCTGGCGTACTCGACCACCCGTCCCATGTACATCACCGCGACCACGTCCGCGTTCTCCGCCACCACGCCCAGGTCGTGCGTGATCAGCAGGATCGACATGCTCTTCTCACGCTGCAGCTTCCGCAGCAGCTCGAGGATCTGCGCCTGGATCGTCACGTCCAGCGCGGTGGTCGGCTCGTCGGCCAGCAGCAGCCGCGGCTGACACGCCAGCGCCATCGCGATCATCACCCGCTGTCGCATCCCGCCCGAGAGCTGGTGCGGGTACTCGCCCAGTCGCGCGTGCGGCTCGGCGATGCCCACGTCGTTCAACGCCCGCTCGGCGATCTCGTACGCCTCCTTGCGCTCCACCTCCTGGTGCAGCAGCACCGCCTCGGCGATCTGCTCACCGACCGTGTACACCGGGTTCAGGCTCGTCATCGGCTCCTGGAAGATCATCGCGATGTGGTTGCCACGGATCGTCCGCATCTGCCGGTCGCTCATGCGAAGCAGGTCCACCGGCTCGCCGTCCTCCTGCATCCGCCACAGGATCCGCCCGCCGTCGTACGAGCCCGGCGGCGTCGGGATCAGTTTCAGCGTCGACAACGCCGTCACCGACTTGCCCGAGCCCGACTCGCCCACCACCGCCAGCGTCTGCGCGGGATAGATCGTCAGGCTGAGTCCCGCGACGGCCTTGAGCCGCGGCCCCCGCCCCTGGCCGGGAAAACTCACCGACAGGTTGTCGATCTCCAGCAGCGGCTGTTCATCGCTCATGGGCGGACATCCTACTCAAACACACCGATCGGTGGCCGCGAAGAAGCACAAAACGACGGATTCGAGAACTCTTGGGCTGTGGGCCGTCCTGCTCATCGAGTCCCTTTTCCCACACCCGCTTTCCAGCCAGAAACACACGAGCCGCCTCGTTCTGTGCCGTTTCGTGGCCATCGCTCGCACGTTCGCTGGGGCGCGGCTTCACGCCGCGGCTCGTTTCGTGTGCGGATCGATCGCGTCGCGCAGCGCCTCGCCGACGAGGTTGTACGCGAAAACGGTCAGGAAGATCGCGCCGCCGGGAAAGATCGCCATCCACCACTTGAAGGAACCGGTGGCGCTGATCGCCTCGCTGAGCATCTGTCCCCAGCTCGGTTCATCGACCAGGCCCAGGCCGAGGAACGAGAGGAACGACTCGGTGAGGATCGCGCCGGCGATGCCGAAGCTCGCCTCGACGAGCACGGGCGCCACGCCGTTGGGCAGCATGTGGCGCATCAGGATCGAGCGTAGCGGCAGGCCGAGGGCGCGAGCGGCCGAGACGTAGTCGGTCCCGCGCAGCTTGAGGAACTCGGCACGCGTGAAGCGGGCGTAGCCGACCCAGCCGGTCATTCCGATGATGACCATCATTACATAGAGGCGGTAGGGGTTCCACTCGGGGGGCATGACGGCGATGAGCGTGAGCAGGAGAAAAAGCGTGGGGATGGCGGCGAAGATCTCGACCAGGCGCATGCCGATCAGGTCGACGATTCCGGAGAAATAACCCATGAACCCGCCGATGACGATGCCGATGGACACGGCGATGCCGGTGGCGATGAAGCCGATGGCCAGCGCGATGCGACTGGCGTGGATCATGCGTGAGAGGACGTCGGCTCCGTTGCGCTCGGTGCCCATCCAGTGCGGCCCGCCGAAGGTCGGCGGCATGTACTGCCGATCGTCCAGGTCGCGTTGGCGGTCTCGTGGCGAGTAAGGGATCGGCGCGGTGATCGCCCAGTCGACCTCGCCGGCGCTGACCCGCTCGCGGTGCATGGAGAACTGGGATCGGTCGGGCGGTGAGACGAAGGCGTAGCTCGCGCCCGCGGTCAGGGCGACGAGCCCGACCATGATCGTCAATTGCGTGCGCAGCCTGGCGCGGCGGCCAAGCCAGGCGACGAGGACGATCCAAAAGGCGGCGATCGGGAGCAGCACGTCCGTCGGGCCGAGGTAACGGAACAGCGGGTAGCCGACGCTGCCGTCGCGGTACGTGACGACGTAGGGGTACGAGTTGGCGATGAACGGTGCGAACACGGCGCAGATGGCGATCACGCTGAGCCAGACAAGCCCGACACGGGTGCCGACGCGCCGTAGCGTGTCGTTGAGCACCATGCCGAGGTAGGAGCGCTGGGGCGTCTCGGGGAGGCCGGCGTCGGCGAACGAACCGCCCGGCGAGGGGATGTGAGCCACGGCGTCACTCATAGCTCACCCTCGGGTCGACGACCGCGTAAAGCAGGTCGGCGATCAGGATGCAGAACAATCCCAGCAATCCGCTGATCAGCGTGCCGGCCATGACCAGCTCGCGATCGCGCGCGGTGATCGCTTCGAGCATCAGCTTGCCCATGCCCGGAAGGCTGAAGATCTTCTCGATGATCACGGACCCGGCGAGCAGGCTGGGCAGCACGCCGGCGAGCACCGTGATCAGCGGAAGCAGGCTGTTGCGAAACGCGTGGCCCCACAGCACCCGACGGTCTTCTAACCCCTTAGCGCGTGCGGTGCGGACATAGTCGGCCGAGAGGTTCTCCAGCACGGATGCGCGCATCAGCTTCATCAGCACCGCGAAAGCCCCATAGAGCAGGCACAGCACCGGCAGGACCAGGTGCCAGGCACGGTCCAGCAGCCATCCCCGTTCGAAGCCGGACTCGGTCCAGCGCGGCAGGAACGTCATGTTGTGGGCGTCGATCGAGTTCAGCCCGGACGGGGGGAACCACTGCACGTAATCGCGGCTGGCCAGGAAACCGATCAGGACCACCGCGACCATGATCACCGGCAGCGACCAGAGACCGAGCATGGTCACGCTCGTGCCGACGTCGAAAAGCTTGCCGCGGTGACGGGCGGCGTAAACCCCCATCACGATCGCCAGCGCGTAAATGATCGGGGTGGTGATCAGGTTGAGCAGGAGGGTGATCGGCAGGGCCTCGCCATAGAGGTCCAGCACGGGGCGGCCCTTGGCCATGCTCTCACCCAGGTCGGGCCGCTTCAGCAGCCTGAACGAACCGAACGACATCCGGCCCTGCTCATCGCGGACCATCTCGTACCCGATCGGGGCGACCTGGTTCAGCCATCGCAGATATTGAACCAGCAACGGCTGATCGAGACCGTAACGGTCCTCGTAGTAGGATCGGATCTGTCGTCCCTGCTCGGAGTCGAGCTCGCCGACGTCGTTGAGCAGGCTGCCGCCGATGCCGCCCGGCGACATCGCCATGATCAGAAACACGATCAGGGTCATGCCGATCAGCGTCGGCAGCATCAGGATCAGGCGTCGGACGATGTAGTGCAGCATCGGTCAGGTTGGTGTCGGGCGGCTACGGTCGACGGGCTTGGAGCGGCATCGGCACGTACCACTCCGTTCGATCGTTGAGGCCGGTCGTCACACGCTTGACGTTGTGGATCCGCTTGTCGATGAACACCAGCGACTTGCGGCGGTGCATGAACGTGTACGGCTGATCCTCGTAAAGGATTCGGTGGCAGGCCTGCCAGAGCTCCATCCGTTGATCCTCGTCGATGGTGCGCCTCGCTTCGTCGATCAGCGCATCCAGCTCGGGGTTGGCGTAGCTGGTGAAGTTGTTCGCGCCGCCGGCGATCTGTGAGCTGTGAAACATCTGACGGATGTCGGCTTCGATCGCGCCGCCGCCCCACGCCAGGGCGCAGGCGTCGAACGCGCGGGCGTCCACACGCTCGATGAACACCGACCATTCCTGGGGGTCCTGCGTCATCAGGATGCCGTGTTCGTTGAGCGTATCCTTGATCATGAGCATCGTCTGCTCGTACGTGTCGTTGCCGGACGGGTACGTGAGCGTGAACTTGAAGGGTTCGCCGGCCTGATTGCGCAGCACGCCGTCGGGGCCCGGCGTCCAGCCGACCTCCGCCAGCAGCGACAGCGCCCGGTCCGGATCGAACCTTCGAGGTGTCAGGTTCGGGTCGGCCTGCCGCGAGCCCTCGTCGAAGGGGCCGGCCGTCGGCTCCGCAAAACCGCGCAGGACCTGTTCGGCGATCCGTTGCCGGGGGATCAGGTACGTCATCGCCTGCCGCACCCGCCTGTCGGCGAACATCGTCGGATCGTCGTTCCGCCTCGTGTTCCACGCGACGAATGAGTACCCGCTGGGGATCGGCTTGTACTCGAACGCGTGATAGCCCTCGATGGTCTTTGGGTCCTCTCGTAGATCCTCGTACTGCTCCGGCGTGGCGCCGAAGATGTCGATCTCACCGTTCTTGAAGGCGTTGAGCCGCGGTACGTCGTTCTCGATCTCACGCCAGATCAACGCGGCGGGAGCCGGCTTCGGCCCCCAGTAGTTCTCGTTGCGGACCAGCTTCATCAGCTTGTTAGGCGCCCAACCCTTGGGGTCCTCCAGCCGGTAGGGCCCGCTGCCCAGCAACAGACCCGGGTTGCTGTTCAGCTCGTCCACGCTGATCGATTCATAGAAGTGCTTGGGCAGCACCGAGAACCCGCCGACCATGCTGAAGCCCAGGTAATGCGGCTCGCGGAACGTGAACCGCACCGTGTAGTCATCGATGGCCTCGTACGTCTCGACGTTGTCGTAGAAATTGCGCGTCTGGGGCGCGTCTACCAGTGGGTTGTTCATCAGTTGCCAACTGAACTCCACGTCGTGAGCCGTCAGCGGCACACCGTCTGAGAAGCGAACGTCGCGACGCAATTCAAACGTGATCGTCATCGCCGGCGGCCGGTCCGGATCGTTACGGATCTGTTCGTCGATCCATTGCTGCCTCGCCTGGGCGACCACGTCCGCGTACGCGTCGGTATCGGGGTCGGGCGGCGATTTGTCCTCGGCGACCATCGCGTCGAGTAGGGCCTCGACCTGCGCCTGGTACACGGCTGGGTCTTCGTCGGCTCGTGTCGCCAGCTCCGCCCGCTTATCCTCGATGTAGTCTTCCCACGCCTCGCCGTTGTCCTCGATCTCCCACGACCGCGCGATGTGCGGCTTCCATTCGAGCGTCTCGTCGTCCTGTGTGATCAGCCCCTCGAGCACGAACGCCTGAATCCGCCGCCCATACAGGTCCGCGTACGTCAGCGCCGTAACCGACTTGATGTTTGTGCTGAACACGTCCACGAGCACGTCGCCCTCAGCGAAGTCCGGCTTGGCGCGGGCGGCGCGGATGCCGTCGAACGAGTCCGCCACCTCTTCGCTGGCGGACCCTGCCTCCGACGAGACGGTGAACTCTCCGCGCGTCAGGGCGCGGTGCAGCCCCAGCAAGCGGTCGAGCGTCTGATTCTGCGTGTTGGTGAGCGAGCGGATGTCGTGGTGAAGGGTCTGCACCGCGTCCCACTGCCGATCGAACTGCTTCATCGCCAGCCAGATGCTCACCAGGATCGCCACCAGCAGGACGGTGAGGACGAAGTCTTTGAAACCGAAGCGGTTGTCCATCCGTGGAGTCCTTGGGTCAACGGGTCAGGCGCGTTCGCCGCGGGGGTCGAGGCGGTTGCGCAGCGCGTCGCCGAGGAAGTTCAGCGCCATGAGGGTCAGGCCCAGCAGCAGGCACGGGAAGAACAGCAGCCACCATTCGACGCCCGAGAGGCCGGAGACGAGCTTGTGAAGCTGGGTGAGGCCCTCGGAGGCCAGGTTGCCCCAGCTCGGCAGCGGCGCCTGGACGCCGATGCCGAGGAAGCTGAGAAACGACTCCTGAAGGATCGCCTGAGGCACTGCCAAGGTTGTATAGACCACGATCGGCCCGATCAAGTTCGGCAGCAGATGAACCCGCAGGATCCGCAGGGGGCCGACGCCCGCGGCCCGCGCCGCCTCGATGAACGGCTGGGCCCGCAGGCTCAGCACCTGCCCGCGGATCACCCGCGCCATCGTCAGCCAGCTCACGCCGCCGATCGCCAGCAGCAGCGTCACCACCACCGACGCGCCGCTGGCCACGTCGGCCTTGAGAAACAGCTCAAACACGTCTTCTACGGTCGGCTGCAACGCGATGTTCACCAGCACGACCAGCAGGATGTACGGCAGGCCGTAGAGCACGTCCACGATCCGCATCATCACCGAGTCCACCCGCCCGCCGAAGTAGCCGGCCATCGCCCCCCACGTCACCCCGATGAACACCGCCAGCGTCGCCGCCGCCAGCCCGATCCCCAGGCTGATCGCACCGCCCAGCAGGCACCGCCACAGCACCGACCGGCCCAGCACGTCCGTGCCCATCGGCTCGGTCAGCGATGGCGGCTGTCGCTCCAGGTTCTCCGCCAGCCGCTGCTGGTCGTACCGGCTGACCGACCACGGCAGCGTCACGAAGCACGGCACGGCGATGACCAGCAGCAGGAACGCGCCGATCCACCCCGCCGTCAGGCGTGGCACCAGCAGCCCTTCCCCCCGGCGCTCCGTCCAGCGCTCGCGCCAACTTCTCATCATGGGCGAGTATACCCCGCGACCCGGTCGCGTGGGCCCGGTCGGTTGCCTCCGGTCGCCTTGCGCATAAGAATCCAGCGGGTTCGTGTCGGCTCGCGCTTCTTCTTCAGAAAGGGCCCGCCACCATGTCGAAGACTCTCCCGCTCATCCTGACCGCCTTCCTGCTCGGCGGCTGCGTGCGAACGCTGCACCCGCTGGCGGATCCCGAGCACACCGTCTTTGAGCCGGCCGTGCTCGGCACGTGGACGCAGAACGATAAGGACTACTGGACCTTCTCCCGTGCCGACGGCGAGACCGACGCGTATCGCCTCGAGCATCGAAAGAGCTCCGGCGAGGTGACGGTTCTGCGTGCGCGGCTGGTCCGCCTCGGCGACGCGTTTTTTCTCGAGACGAGTCTGCCCGAATCGCCGGATCTCGAGCAGCGAACCACCGATTGGGAGCGAGCGCACCTGACGCCTTCCTACGTCATCAGCTACGTCGAGGAGCTCGGCCCGCCGGCACGCTTGCGTTATCCCGACAACAAGGGGCTGCAGCGATACCTGGAAGAGCACCCGCAGGCGACGCCCTACACGGCGATCGATGACGTCGTGGTGCTCACCGGTCCGACCGAGCAGCTCCAGGCGTTTCTGGCGGACCCCGAGCGACGCGAGGCCGTGTTCAGCGATCAAGTGAACGAGATGCGTCGGGTCGAGGCGCCGGATCAGCAGCCGGCCGATTGAGCCGGTCGCGGCGGGGTGGGGCGGACCAGCGGGG